>DATGIN010000163.1:0-29498 GCA_035295705.1 Caulobacteraceae bacterium | reverse complement strand
ACTTCGAGGACGAAGGCGCAGCGGCGGTCGCCGCGGACGCGGACGGCCAAGTGACCGAATCCGGCGAACAGGACAGCGACCGCAACGGCGGCGACCGGAACGGCGGCGAGCAACGCGGCGAGTGGCGGCAGGACAACCGCTGGGAGGGACGGCGTGACGAGCGCCCGCGTGACGACCGCCAGCAGCGCGACCGCAACAACGGCTACCGCGACGATCGCGGCGGCTACCGCGACGACCGGCCGCGTGAAGATCGCTTCCGGGACGACCGCCCACGCGACGACCGCCCACGCGATGACCGCCCACGCGATGACCGCCAGCGCGACGACCGCCCCTACCGCGACGATCGCCAGCGGGACTATCGCGACGATCGCCCGCGCGGCGAGCGCGAACGCTATCGCGACGACCGCCCCCGCGATGATCGCTCCCGCGACGACCGCCCGCGCGACGACCGGCGGTTCGAACGGAGCGAGCGCGCCAGCGATCCGTTGCCCGTGGTCGAGCCCCAAGCCGCGCCTCTGACAACGTCCGATGCGTCCGCTTCGCCGATCCTGCGCTCGCAGGACGGCGGCGTTAGCCAGGCCCCCGCCTTTCTGCAGGCGCGTGGCGAACCGCGCGGAGACGCCGACGACGGCGCAGCCGAGAGCCGCCCTCGCGGCCGCCGGCGGCGAGCGCCGCGCGATGAAGGCGGCGAGGCGCCCTCGCCCGCCGTCGACGTGTCCGAAGACGTCTAGCCCTTATCCACCGAGGCAACGGCGACTGACCGGCGGCCAGGGGCGCTGCGGTCGCCAGCGGCGGCCCGCCGGTTGCTGAGGGCCTCCATGCCGCCGCTTGATCCCGACATCGAAATCCGCCCGATGCGGCGGGACGAGGCATCAGCCTGGCGCTCGCTTCGGCTGGAGATGCTGAAGGACCACCCCACCGCGTTCAAGTCGAGCTACGAAGAGGAGGCGGTCCAACCGCTGGAGAGCTTCGCGCGGCGCATCTTCGAGGACGGGGTTTCGGTGCGCTTTGGCGTCTACGCCAAGGGCGAGCTCTGCGGCTCGGCCGGCTTCGAGCGCGAGCCGCGCGCCAAGACGGCGCACAAGGGCGTCCTCGGCGGCGTGTACCTGAAGCCCGCGTTGCGGGGTCGGGGGCTGGGCGAGGCGCTGGTTCAGCGGGTCATCGACCACGCCCGCGCACACGTGGCGCAACTGCTGTGCTCGGTGACGAGCGACAATCCGTCCGCGAAAGAGCTGTACAGGCGCCTGGGGTTCGTAGCCTACGGCACGGCGCCGCGGGCGCTGCGCTACGACGGCGTCGACCACAACGAGGACCTGCTAGTCCTGGCGCTCGATTAGGTGGCGGGCTGGTGCAGGTCGAGCTTCGGCAGCCGCGGCCAGCGCAGGCGGAATGGCTCGCCCTTGGGAATGCAAGCCTCGAGACAGCCGAACAGCAGGTCCGTCGGGCCGTCGTTGAAGAAGTGGTTCACGCCTTCGATGCGCTGGAACCGCACGGGACGACGCGTATGCGTCTCCTTGACCAGCCTTTCGGCGATCTCGATCGGCGCGAAGTCGTCATGGTCGCCGTGGATGATGTGCACGGGCACGGACAGATGCTCGAGGGCGGCGCGCATGTAGGTCAGCTGCGCCTTCTGGTCCCGCACCTCGAGGACGGCGTTCCTGAGGTCGCGGGGTATCAAATTGAGCAGCCTGGATCCGAGGCCGATCAGCCAGCGCGCCGTCGGTCCGGCGACGCCGAGGTAGCTGGACAAGAGGACGACGCCGGCGACCTTGCGCGGGTTGGCCTCGGCCATCAGAGTGGCGATGGCGGCGCCGTAGGACTGGCCGACCAGAAGGATGCGCTGTCCGGGGCAGACGTCCAGAACCGGCGCCAGGGCCTCGGCCTGCACGCGGATGTCGGGGACGCAATCGAACGGCTCGCTGCCGGCGAATCCGGGGCGATCGACGACGATCATCTGGCGGTCGCCGGGCAGCGCGGCCATCGCCGGCGCCCAGTACTCCGACCACGACGGCGCGCCGGTGATGACCACGATCTTCCAGGGGGTCGGGCGCTCGCGCGGGGTTTCCAGCGCCGAAATCCGCCAGCCATGTCCGCCGCCCGCTTCGAACGAGATGCGGCGAACCACATGCTCCGCGTAATCGGCCGAAGTGGGCTGATGCTCCGTACGTCCGGCTGCGGCCGCCTGAATGCAGGCCACCCCCATGCCAAGCAACCCGTGTGGACGCCGTTTCACCGCTTCACTCCCGTCATCTTGGTTCGCTCTTGATAGACGCGGAGCCGAACCTTCGAGTTCCAGGCGTGGAGCTTGCGCCCGAGGTATTGAAAAAGGTCTGATCCTCGCGTTCAGCTTCGCGTCAGCTTGTCGCAAAGCCCGGTGAGAAAAGGCGCTGGCGTCCTTGTGTGGCGCCGGAGCCACACCTAAATCCAGAGCTCGGGCGGCCTTGCGCTTGGTCAAGGCGGGCCGCCGAAATCCGCCGAACGAGGGGATTTGAATGAACATCGATCTCTACTCCGACCGGGCCAAGCAGGCGATCCAGTCGGCCCAGTCCCTGGCGCTCGCCCGCCGCCATCAACAGCTCGCGCCCGAGCACCTCCTGAAGGTTCTCCTGGAGGAGAAAGATGGGCTCGCGCGCGCGCTGATCCAGAGCGCCGGCGGCCGGCCCGACGAAGCCGATCAGGCGGTCGAGGCGCTGCTCGCCAAGGCGCCGAAGGTCGAGGGTGGCTCGGGCCAGCTCTACATGCAGCCGGCGACGGCCAGCGTCTTCGCGACCGCCGAAGCCGACGCCAAGGCGGCCGGCGACGCCTTCGTCACGACCGAGCGCCTTCTGATCGCGCTCGCGAAGGAGGGCGGCGAGGCCGCCAACACCCTTAAGGCCGCCGGCGTGACGGCGGCCGGTCTCGAGGAAGCCGCCAAGGCGCTGCGCAAGGGCCGCACCGCCGACACCGCCTCGGCCGAGGAAGGCTACGACGCGCTCAAGCGCTACGCCCGCGACCTCACCCAGGCAGCGCGCGACGACAAGCTCGATCCGGTGATCGGGCGCGACGAGGAGATCCGCCGCACGATCCAGGTGCTGTCGCGGCGGACGAAGAACAACCCGGTGCTGATCGGCGAACCCGGCGTCGGCAAGACCGCGATCGTCGAGGGCCTGGCGCTGCGCATCATCAACGGCGACGTGCCCGAAAGCTTGAAGGACAAGCGCCTCTTGGCGCTCGACATGGGCGCGCTGATCGCCGGCGCGAAGTACCGCGGCGAGTTCGAGGAGCGTCTGAAGGCGGTCCTGAACGAGGTCACCGCCGCCGAAGGCTCGATCATCCTCTTCATCGACGAGATGCACACGCTGGTCGGCGCCGGCAAGAGCGAAGGGGCAATGGACGCCTCGAACCTGCTGAAGCCGGCGCTGGCGCGCGGCGAGCTGCACTGCGTTGGCGCGACCACGCTGGATGAGTACCGCAAGAACGTCGAGAAGGACGCGGCGCTCGCGCGCCGGTTCCAACCGGTCTTCGTCAACGAGCCGAGCGTCGAAGACACCATCTCAATCCTCCGTGGACTGAAGGAAAAGTACGAAGTCCACCACGGGGTCAGGATTTCCGATGCCGCGATCGTCGCCGCAGCCACGCTCTCCAACCGCTACATCACCGACCGCTTCCTGCCGGACAAGGCCATCGACCTCGTGGACGAGGCCGCGAGCCGGGTGCGCATGGCGGTCGACTCCAAGCCGGAGGAACTGGACGAGATCGACCGGCGCATCGTGCAGCTGAAGATCGAGCGCGAGGCGCTGGCCAAGGAGACCGACGCCGCCTCGAAGGCGCGGCTCGAGAAGCTGGAGGACGAGCTGGACGGGCTGGAAGGCGAGTCGGCCGACCTGACGGCCCGTTGGACGGCGGAGAAGGACAAGGTCGGCCAGGCCGCGCAGGCGCGCGAGGCGCTGGACAGGCTGCGCGCGGAGCTCGCCGCCGCCCAGCGGCGCGGCGACCTGCAGCGCGCCTCGGAGATCCTCTACGGCGAGATCCCGCCCCTCGAGAAGCGGCTCGCCGAGGAAGAAGCCAAGAGCGAGCCGGAGCTGACGCCTGAGGTCGTCGACGTGGAACAGGTCGCCGCGGTCGTCTCGCGATGGACCGGCGTCCCGGTCGAGAAGATGCTCGAGGGCGAGCGCGAAAAACTGCTCGCCATGGAAGACGCGCTGCGAGCGCGCGTCGTCGGCCAGGACGAAGCCTTGGCTGCGGTCTCAGACGCCGTTCGCCGGGCGCGAGCTGGGTTGAAGGACCCCGGTCGCCCGATCGGCTCGTTCCTGTTCCTGGGGCCGACAGGCGTCGGCAAGACCGAGCTTACCAAGGCGCTGGCGGAGTTCCTGTTCTCCGACGAGACGGCCATCACCCGCCTCGACATGAGCGAGTACATGGAAAAGCACTCGGTCAGCCGCATGATCGGCGCGCCGCCCGGCTACGTCGGCTACGACGAGGGCGGGGCCCTCACCGAGGCGGTGCGGCGCCGCCCCTACCAGGTGGTGCTGTTCGACGAGGTCGAGAAGGCGCACCCCGACGTCTTCAATGTGCTCCTGCAGGTGCTCGACGACGGCCGCCTGACCGATGGCCAGGGCCGCACGGTCGACTTCCGCAACACCCTGATCATCATGACCTCGAACTTGGGCTCGGAGTACCTTGCCGACCAGGCGCTGCAGGGCGAGGGCGAGGCGAAGAGCGTCGAGGCCGTTCGCCCGCTGGTCATGGACGTCGTGCGCAAGCACTTCCGCCCCGAGTTCCTGAACCGCATCGACGAGATCATTCTCTTCCAACGGCTTGGCCGCGAGCAGATGGACGCGATCGTGAAGATCCAGATCGGCCGCGTGGAGAAGCTGCTGTCCGACCGGCAGATCACGCTCGCGGTCGATCCCAGCGCGCTGCATTGGCTGGCGGAGCGCGGCTATGACCCCGTCTACGGGGCCCGGCCGCTCCGGCGGGTGATCCAGAAGGAGCTTATGGACTTGGTCGCCCGCAAGTTGCTGGCTGGCGAGGTCAAGGATGGCGAGGTGGTCGAAGTGAGCGCCGGCGACCACGGGCTCGAGGTCGGCAAGGTGCTGGTGAACTAACGGAAGGCTTCCGCCTGGGCGAGCGGCGACGGTTGGCCGGGCGCCGGGCCGAAGACGTTAGCCGCCGGCTGGCCTCGAAGGGCGCCGAGGCCGGCCGTGAAAGCGAGCTGGACGACCGCCGCGAACGCGAGGCCGAACCGCATCGGATCGAGGCCGATCGCGCCGGCCAGGCCCACCATCGCGGCCTGCGCCGCGTAGAGGCCAAGCTGCCACCAGCCGGAGCGGCCGACGTCGTGCAGCCTGAGCGCGTACAGGTGCGCGCCGAACACGAGCAGCATCGCAAAGGCCGGCTGCTCGAATCCGGGCGCGCGTGAGATGGACGTCACCGCCGCTACCAGGCACAGCCACCCGATCAGGAAGACTTTGCCGTTCATGCGCGCGCCGGCAAAGCCACGCTCGACGGGGGGGACCGCGGCGTCTGCCGCGCTCGCGGCGTTTTCGCCCAGCCAACGCTCGCGCGCCTGGTTCAAAAGGTCGGCCAGCGCATGCGGCTCGAGCGCGTAGCCCGGCTGCAGCATGCCCTCAACACCGGTCAGGGCAAGGTTCAGGCGATCGAGCGGGCCGCGCGGACGCCGACCGGGCGCGTAGTCGAACCCGACCGCGCGCGTCCCGATGCCGAGCGTTGCGGGACGGAAGTCCTGCACGTCGCTCCAGGCCAGCTTTTCCGTCCGCCAGAAAGACCGCTGGACGAGGCCGTCAGGACCGATCTCCATGCGCGGCGGCCGGGCCAGCATCCAAAGGGTCGCGACAGAGCAGGCGCCGAAGAAGACCAGCGGAACCGCGGCCGCGGCCGGGGTCGCGGCTTGCGTCACCAGCATGAGGCCGCCTGCGACGAAGGCGAGCGAGCCGACCAGCAGTAACGCGGCGCGCACGCGTGAGCCTTCGATGACGATCGGTGGATGGTCGAACCCGCCTGGCACACGAGGCTCCCTGTCCGAGCCTCGAAGGCACGAGCCGGGCCAGCTAGCAAAAGCCCCGCGCCTTGGGGGGACGGAAGGCGCGGGGCTCGCTTACGAGCGTGGGTCTGTCGCTTCGCCTAGCAGGCGTAGCGGACCCGCTCGCGAACGTAACGGCCGTAGTACGGATTCCACACCCACTGAGACGAGTAGCAGGAGCCATAGTAGCCGTAGTCGTCGTAGTCGTAGCCGTAGTAGCCGGGATAGTCGTAATAGTAGTCGTTGTAGTAGTAAGGCGAAGCCAAGGCCGCGCCGAGACCGAAGCCGAACACGCCGGCGGCGAAGGCGTCGCCGCGGTCGTGGCGGAAGCCACCTCGGAAACCGCGCCCTGAGAAGTGATTGAAGTGGCCGTTGCCCATGTGCACGTGGGACTGCGCCTGTGCGGGCGAGACCGACGCGGCCGACCCGGCCACTAGCGTCGCCGCAGCGGCGGCTGCCATCAGCATCTTACGCATGAGAACCTCCTAGCGTCCGATAGAGAACGCCTCCCAACGCCGTTGGATGCGATCATGGTGAACGCGCCATGAACCGGCGCTGAACGGCGTCGGCTGCTCCGCGAGTGCCGCGGGGTCGCTAGTTCGCCCGCTGCTGGCCGCCGCCCGGGCCTGCGCCGAGCCGCCAGCCGACGCCCTCGGTCAGGCTCTGGAAGAAGCCGGGCTCGTAAGCCTGCTCGGGATCGGAGCGCACCATCTCGTCCATGCGGTGCGCATCGTCGCCGACCAGGATGCGCCAGCGGTCGGCCTTCACGCCATCGAGGATGATCTTCGCCGCCTGCGCCGCCGTGGTCGGCGCATCCTCGAGGAAGCGCCGCGCTCCTTCGGCGACCATCGCCTTGATCATCTCGTTGGTGATCCCCTCCGCCCCGGCGGCGGCGAAGCGCTTGCGCGCCCGATCGAGCTCCTCGGTCGACATCTCGTCTTCGTCGCTGTGGGCCAGCACCTTGCGCGTGTTGGAGGCGATAGCGGTGCCAATGTGCCCGGGCATGACGACCGACGCCTTCACGTGCGGCGCATTCAGCCGCAGGTCGGTGATCAGGGCCTCGGTGAAGCCTTTCACGGCGAATTTCGCGGCCGAGTAGGCGGTGTGCGAGACCCCGGGCCCCAGGCTGGCCCAGAAGCCGTTGACGCTCGAGGTGTTGATGATGTGCGCTTCGTCCGCCTTCATCAGCATGGGAAGGAAGGTGCGCACCCCGTAGTACACGCCGCCCCAGCAGATGTTGAAGGTCCGTTCCCAGTCCTCGCGCGAGTCGACGATCATCGAGCCGCCGCCGCCAATGCCGGCGTTGTTGAACAACAGATGGAGCTTGTCGGTTTCGTGCTGGGCGACGACCTCGTCGCGGAAGCGGCGAAGCTCGGCCTCGATCGAGACGTCGGCGAGGTGGGTGGTGACGCGGGCGCCCTGGGGCGGCCGGTCAGCCTCCACCAGCTTCACGGTTTCGGCCATCGTGCGCGCGGACACATCGCAGGTCGCGACGCTGCAGCCCTCGGCCATCAGCTGACGGACCAGCTCGCGTCCCATGCCCGTGCCGCCGCCGGTGACGACGGCGATCCTGCCGGTGAAATCCTTCATGCTGACGCGCTCCGCTGAACCCCGGCGCACCAACCATCGGCGCCGCGAAGAGTCCAGTCCGCTAACGATCAGCTAACGCAACCGATGGTAAAAGCCCGTGGGGCGCGCAACCGGACAGTATTCGAGACTGAGCAAATCCAGGGACGCCCAGCATGCTCGAGCCTCATGCCGCATCGTCGGGCAGGCCGCCGCCGCGCCGACTGGAGGAGCTGAGGCGGCTCAACCAGGCGGCCATCTCGTCGCTTGAGCCGTTCGTCGGCTCTCCGCTGCTAGAGAACGGGCAGATCAACCTCCTGTCGCTGGATGCGGTGATCGCGCGGCTTGGACCGCGCTGGGCCGCCAAGCGGCTTGCGGTCTACGACTATATCGAACGGACCCTTGACCGTGGGGTCGGCGACCAGGGCCACTATCTGCGCGTCTCAGACACCGACTTCCTCGTCGTGTTGCCCTATGAACGCAGGACGACGGCGCAGGTGCGCTGCCTGCGCTACCTTCGCGCGGTGCTGACGCACTTCCTGGGGGAGGCCCGACCGGCCGACCTCGTGGTGCGCGAGGTGACCAAGATCTCCAAGAGCGGCATCGACGCCGCCCGGGTGGACCTGGGCAGGCTGACGGCCGAGGAGGCGGCCGAGGAAGCGCGCGCCGCGGCCGCGCCGGTCGAACCAACGGCCGCGGAGGGGACTCAGCCGCAGTCGGCCCCGCCTGACGACAACGCACCGGCCAGTCCGGCGAGCGTCGATCGCTGGTCGCCGTTCGTCGCCGCCAACGGCGTCAGAGTGCGCGTCTCCTGCGTGTTGGACCCCGTCTTCGAGCTACGCAGCTTCGGCCGGATCGGCAACCGCATCGCCCGACGGGTGGTCCGCATGGGCACGGACGAAGTCCTGACGGCGGCGGAGTTGCAGAACCTGTCGCGGGCCGACATCGAGCGGATCGACCAGGCGACCATCGCGCGCGGGCTCGGCCGGCTTCGCGCCGAGGAGGGCGGCGAGCGCCAGCTCAGCCTGATCATCCCGGTCTCGTACATCAGCCTGTCCAATCGCAGCGGTCGCGCCGCGGTCGCCGAGCTCTTGGCGGAAGCGAAGGGCCTCGTGCAGACCGGGGTCATCGTCGAGGTGTGCGACATCGAGGGCGTGCCGCAGACGGCCCTCTTGGAAGCGACATCGTTGATCAGGCCGCATTGCATGTTCCTGATCGGCTGGCTGAACGGCGCGCCCGACCGGGGGCTCGGCAATCTGCAGAACGCCGGCCTGTCGGGCGTCTCGTTCGAGGCCCCGAAGAACATGGTCGGCGATGCGGAATTCATGGGCTGGACGAGGGCGGCGGTACAGGCCGCCAAGCGCGTCGCGCGATCGGTGATCATCTACCGGCTGGACTCGGCCCGCCGCGCGGGCATGGCCGCGCTGCTGGGCGCCTCGCACGCCAGCCTCAGCGCCGCGGCAGCTTAGAGGGCCCCCGCCTGGTCAGGCGGCGCTCTCGGCCGGCGGGGCGTCGTCGTTGGCGATCCGGGCCACCTCGGCCAGGAGGGAGTTCGGCGAGATCGGCTTGGCGACAACGCCGTTGATGCCAGAGTTGCGGTAGACCGCGATCTGATCCGGCATGACATTGGCCGTCGTCGCCACGATCGGGATCAGCCGCTTCGGCTCGGCCATGGCGCGGATGCGAAGGGTCGCCTCCACGCCGTCCATCACCGGCATCTGGATGTCCATGAAGATCAGGTCGAAGTCGGCGCGCTCGACGGCGGCCACCCCCTGGGCGCCGTCATCGGCCGTCTCCACTTCCGCGCCCAGCTGTCTGAGCATCGCGGTCGCCACCATGCGGTTGGTCGCGTTGTCCTCGACCACCAGAACCCGCAGACCGCTCAACCAGCCCACGGCCTCCGACGCCGCCTCCGGCGCCGCGCAGGCCGGCGCACTCACCTCGGCCCAAAATGTCGAGCCCTGTCCCTTGGCGCTGATGAAACGGACGTCGCCGCCCATCATCTGCGCGAGCTTGCGGGTGACGGCGAGGCCAAGACCGGGGCCGCCGAACCGCCGCGTCGAGGACGCATCGAGCTGGCCGAATTGTTGAAAGAGCTTGGCCTGGTGCTCCGGCGGAATGCCAATGCCCGTGTCGGCGACAGCCAGCGTCAACCGGCGCTCTTCCCCTTCGCCGACCGACCGCAACGTGACGTCGATGCTTCCCGTGGAGGTGAACTTCACCGCGTTGCTGAGCAGGTGGAAGAAGATCTTGCGCAGCCGCCTGGCGTCGCCAAGCATCGGCCCGATCGCCTCCGGCTGGCTGACGCGAACCACGAGTCCCTTGGCTTCGGCGCGCGGCCGAAGCAGCCCAAGGACGCTGTCGAGCTCCGCGACGGGGTCGAAGGGCTCGGCGGCCAGGACGATGTCCCCGGCCTCGACGTCCGAATAGTCGATGATGTCGTTCAGAAGGTCGGACAGGCCGACCCCAGAGGCCAGTGCGTCGTCGATCAGGCGTTGCCGCTCGGCTGGCGAGGGATCGGCCTTCAGAAGATGCAGGATGCCGAGCACGCCATTCATTGGCGTCCTCAGCTCATGGCTCATGTTGGCCAGGAACTGGCTCTTGGCGGCCGCCGCGGCCAGCGCCGCCTGCTCGCCCTGACGGGCCGCGTCGCGCGTCTTCGCGATGTCGGTGACGTCCTGGGTCACCCCGATCACTTCCCACCTGCCAGAGGCCAGCGGGCGAACGCCCTGGAACGCCGAGCGCACATGCCGCCAGGCGCCATCGGGCAGCCGCTCGCGATACTCACGGACGTGGACCTTCCCGGAGGCGAGCGTGTCCAGCCAGGCCTTGCTCAGCCGCTCGGCGTCTTCGGGATGGACGCCGGCGCGCACGCGCTGGCCCTCCTCTTCGGACTCCGCGCGGCCCGGACGACGCATGTCCGGGTTGATCTCGTACTGATCGCGGTCCGGGTCGTAGCGCCAGATCGTGACGCCGGCCGACTCCCTGAGGAGACCGGCGGTGCGCCTTGCCTTCTCGCTCGCCTGTTCCTGTTGGCGCTCGGCGGTGATGTCGCGCAGGATGATCAACACCCAGCCGCCTTCGCCGCCCACCGCGTGGCTTCGCATCCAGAGCCAACCGCCCGCCGCCGTCGACAGCCTGTGCTCGACGACGCAACGTTCGGTGTGGGCGAGCGCGTCGATCGCGCCCCGCGCTTCGGCCAGGTCCTCAGGGTGCACGAAGTCCCAGAACGACCGGCCGAGCGCCTGCGGCGTATCCCAGCCGGTGAGGCTCTTCCAGGCGCCGTTCGCCCGCGTGTGCTCGCCTTTCTCGACGGCCAGAAAGATGTCGAGGCTGTTCTCGAAGAACCAAGCCATCGCGGCTATGGCGCCGCGCGGCGCCGTCACGTGGTCGGGTTCCGTCGCCATGGCGACACCTCGAGGTTGAACGCGCCCGGGTCTACCCGAAATTCGGTAAAGATTTGGTGCCTTAGCTTGGCTGTGACTTACGCCGTACTCATCTCAAGCGCCGCGCCAGCGCTCAGCGACTCAAGGTCCCGCCCGATCGTCGCGACGGCCAGCAGCTTGCCGCCCTTCGACAACTTCACGGCGGCGTCTTGCTTGTCGAGCGAGCCCTCGACCGCTGGCGGGTCGAAGTCGGCGGCGTGGCCGACGTAGTTGATCGTGGCGCCGTGGTGCACGCTCCAGAAGAACGGCGTGTCGGCATACGGCGCATGGTCGCCCAGGATGGCGCGCGCCGCGTGCTGGCCCTGCCGCTCTGCGTGCACCCAGTGCTCGACGCGGATGAGGTCGCCGCTGCGTGCGTACGGATAGCGGGCCAGATCACCGACCGCGTACACGCCCGGCGCCGAGGCGCGCAGCGACGCATCGACGACGACCCCGTTGTCGACCTTGAGGCCAGCGGCCTCGGCCAGCGCGGTGCGCGGCGCGACGCCCGTCCCCGCCACCAGCAAGTCGGCGGCGACCGATCCCCCATCGAAGACCAGCAGCCTGTCCCGCCAGCCTTCGATCTTGGCGCCGAGGTGGAAGATCACCCCGTTCTCCTCGTGCAC
Organism: Caulobacteraceae bacterium; assembly: GCA_035295705.1. Taxonomy (GTDB): domain Bacteria; phylum Pseudomonadota; class Alphaproteobacteria; order Caulobacterales; family Caulobacteraceae; genus Poindextera. The sequence goes on along the minus strand of DATGIN010000163.1, from coordinate 17,859 downwards.
GCGGCGCACCCAGCCGCCGACGTCGTCGCCCAGGATGCGGGCGAGGGGGACGGCTTCCGGCGCGACCACGTGCACCTCGAGGCCGCGGTGACGTAGCGAGGCGGCCACCTCCAGCGCGATGAAGCTCGCGCCGGCGATCGCGACGCGCTTTGCCCCCTCGGCCGCCTTGATGATCGCCTCCGCATCGGCGAGCGAGCGGAGCAGGCGCACGTCAGGGCCGTCGAAGCCCGGCAACGGCAGCCGGCGAGGCTCGGCCCCCAGCGCCAGCACCAGCGCGTCGTAGGGGAGCGTCTCGCCCCCGCCGAGCGCGACGGTGCGCTCCCTGGGGTCGAGCTTGACGATCTCGGCGCGCAGCTTCAGGTCGATCTCGTTGTCGCCGTACCAGTCGTCGCCGCGCAGCGGCATCCACTCGGCGGGCGCGGTCCCCGCCAGGAAATCCTTCGAGCAGTTGGGGCGGTCGTAGGGTGCGGTCTCGTCGCTGCTCACGATGGTGACGGCGCCGTCGAAGCCGTTGCGGCGCAGCATTTCGGCGGCCGCGAAACCGGCCGCGCCGCCACCCGCGACGACGATGCGGCGGGCCGCGCTGGATGCTTTCGGTTTCGCCGGGGCCTCGGACGGGGCCCGCACGAAGACCCTGCCGTCGCGCTCCTCGACCGTCCAGCATCCAACCGGGTCGATCGCCGGCGCCCCCAGCGCCTCGCCGGTCCTTAGGCAGAAGCGGGCGTGGTGCCACGGGCAACGCACGGTGTGGTCGACGATGAGGCCATCCGCCAGCGGGCCGTGGTAGTGGGTGCAGTGGGCGCCGATGGCGAACAGCTCCCCGCCCACGCGGGCGACCATGACGGCGTCGTCGCCGACGTGGCCGGCCAGCTTGCCGCCCTCGGGGACGTCGCTCGCAGGCACGCCGGCGGCCAGATCGGGGCCGGGATCCTCGTCCGTCTCGCCGCTCATCCGCTCGCCTTCCTTCTTTCGCGCATCCGATCAGACGCTCGCCCGCCGCCGCCGTTTCGTCAACGCGGGGCGATTGACGACTCACGCCGCACGGGCGGCAACTGCGCGCGCCCGGACGGGAGGCTCACATTGGCTGGAAGACGACTTTTGGCTGCGTTCGCAGCGCTGGCGATCGGGGTCGCGGGGAGCGGGGCGGCCTTTGCCGACAGCATCCTCTTCGTCGGCAACAGCTTTACGTTCGGCGCGCGCTCGGCGGTCTGGAAATATCGCGCCGACACCGTTAGCGACCTGAACGGCACGGGCTATGGCGGCGTGCCGGCGCTGTTCAAGCTGTTCACCAAGGAGACCGGCCTCGACTACGCGGTCAGCGAGGAGACGGTCGGCGGGATGGACCTGCGCTTTCACCTCGACAACAAGCGCGCCCTCATCGACCGGCCATGGGATCACGTCGTTCTGCAGAGCTTCTCGACGCTGGACGCGGCGCACCCCGGCGACCCGGCCAGCCTGATCGCCGCAACACCGGCTCTGGCCAAGCTATTCCACGCGCGCAACCCGGCCGTCGACATCTGGCTGATGGCGACCTGGTCGCGGGCCGACCAGACCTACCCCGCCGGCGGCCACTGGCACGGCAAGCCGATCACCCAGATGGCCGACGACATCGAGCTCGCCTACGAGCAGGCCGCGACCGCCGCTGACGCCCAGGCCTTCGACCGGTGGTTCCGGGGCGACAAAGCCGCCAGCCGCCGGCTGGCCGGTGTTTCGGGCGTGGTGGCCGTTGGCAAGGCGTGGAACAGGGCGATCGCCAAAGGGCTCGCCACAGCCAATCCCTATGCCGGCGTGGGGCCGAACCAGATCGATCTCTGGGCCTGGGACGCGTACCACGCTTCGATCTACGGCTACTACCTCGAGGCGCTGATGGTGTTCGGCGCGGTCACCGGCAAGGACCCGCGCACGCTGGGCGAGCGGGAGGAGGCCGCGGCAGAGCTCGGCATCTCGCCGGCGCAGGCGACGGACCTTCAATCGATCGCCTACGATGAGCTGGCCAGCCCCGGCGAGCCGCTCAGCCCCGGCGGGCGGTACGTCAAACCGCGATGATCTTGCCGTCGGCGGCGGCCTCGTGTTCGGCGTCGGCCAGCCTGGCGAGCATGTCGGGGCCCATGTGGGTGAGGACGACGCGCTTGGCGCCGATCCGCGTCGCGTTGGCGCGAAAGGCGGCGTAGTCGAGGTGCTGCGGCACGGCCTTGTCGTAGGACAGGGCCTCGACCACGAAGAGATCGGCGCCGCGGCCGACGTCCACCAGCGCGTCGGTCCACTCGCTGTCGCCGGAATAGGCGATGGTCTTGCCCTCGAGAGTCAGCCTGAGGCCGAGGGGCGGCGCGCCGCAGGCGTGCTTCACCTCGATCGCCTCGATCCTCACGTCCCCAACGTCTATCGAGCCCCCGGGCGCCACCTCGCGCACCTCGGTCTCGAACCGCCGCCGCGCCGTCGAAGAGCCCGGGAAGAAGACCTCCATCGCCTGCGTCAGCCGCTCGTCCAGGCCGGGCGGCCCGACGATCATCAGCGGCGCCGTTCGGCGGCTGTAGAACTGGCCGTCGAGGATGAAGAATGGCAGGCCGCCGAAGTGGTCGCCGTGCAGGTGGCTGACGACGATCGTCTCGACGCCGTTCGGGTCGACGCCCAGCTGACGCATGGCGATCAGGCTGGAGGCGCCGCAATCGATGAGGATGTCGCCGCCGCTCTCCCGCTCGAGGCGGAAGCAGGTGTTGAATCGACCGCCGGAGCCGAACGCGTCGCCGCATCCGATGAACTGCAGGCGCATGCCCTCGCTCTCTATCCGCCTTCGGCTTCGATGCGCCTGACCAGCGCCGGGGTCCAGTGGCGGCCGTAGGCCGACCGCAGCCGGTCGATCCGCCAATCGTCGCCGCTGATCGTCCCGCGGCAAAGCGGGCTCGCGCAGGCGCAGGCCATCGACCACCAGGACGCCAGCGTGTGCGTTGCGTAGTCGATCAGAAGCTCCTCGCCCTCGGCGATGTCCCGGCGCGCGGCGATCGTGACGGCGTCGAGATGCCACAGGTTCGGGTCGCACCCGTGGTTGCCGTAGCGAACCGGGTGCGCCGGATCGATCAGGAGGTGCGCGTCATCGTCGAGCGTCACCGAGCTGTACGGCGGCTCGAGACGCCTGAGCGCCGCACCGTCGATCACCGTTCCGCCTAGCCGCATCACCACCGCGCCGACCACGATCGGCGCCGTCGCGAACAGACCCAATCCTTGGATCGGCGAGGGCCGCGGAACCGCCTTCCCGGTCAGCCAGCATTCCGGCGGAACGTTCATCCCGGGGCTTTTCGCTGCATTTTCGTTCCCAATCCCGGATGCCGGCTCATAAGGTGGACGCGCGTCCCAGGTCTTGGGGAGGATCGCCGATGTCGTCCGCCGCGCCGTCGTCCGACTCCAGGGTGCCGCTGCCGATCGTCCTGGCGTTCAGCTCGTTGGGCGGGCCGATCGCCGTGATCGGCCTTCTCTACACGGTCTACCTGCCGCCCAACTACGTGGCGCTGGGCGTGAGCTTCATGGCCGTCGCGGGCGCGATCACCATCGTGCGCTTCATCGACGCCTTCCTCGACCCGATGTTGGCGCTGGTCATGGATCGCACCCGAACGCCGATCGGCCGCTACCGGCCGTGGGTCGTGCTCGGCGTTCCGGTGGCGATGCTGGGCGTCTTCAACATCTTCATCCCGACCCAGCACGTCACGCAGCTGCACTTCATCGTCTGGCTGATCGTGAGTTTCGCGGGGCTTTCGATGATGACGCTCGGCCAGTCCGCGTGGTCGTCCGTGGTCGCCGTCACCTACCACGACCGGGCGCGGCTGTTCGCGTGGATCTCGCTGCTGGGCGTCGCCGCCACGGTTGCGATCCTGCTCCTGCCCGTGTTCACCGCCGGCAAGGTTTCGGCTGGCCTCACCTCCAGCATGAAGGCTCTTGGCCTCATCATCCTGGTGTCGCTGCCGATCTGCCTGGCGCTCTGCGCCATCTTCACCCCGGATCGGATCACCGCCACCACCACGCGGCCAACCTTCAAGCTCGCCGACTATCGGAAGGCGATCGCGCGGCCGTCGATGATCCGCCTGATCCTTTCGGACTTCGTGCTGAACGTCGGGCCAGGCACCACCGGGCCGCTCTACCTCTTCTACTTCCACGACGCGAAGGGCTTCAGCGTCCAGGACGTCAGCGTGCTGCTGATCTTCTATGTCGCCGCCGGGATCCTGGGCTCCCTCTTCTGGGGCGGGGCGGCGGCTCGCTGGTTCGGCAAGCATCGCGCGCTGCAGGTGTCGTGCGTCGCCTACTCGGTGACCCAGACGATCCTGATGGCCGTCCCGCGCATGCACGGGACCTACAGCCTCCTGAACGCCGCGCCGACCGCGGTTGCGATGGCGGCGGTCGGCTTCTGCGCCTCGGCCTTCGGCATCCTCAACCGGGCCATGGTGGCCGACGTCGCCGACGAGGTTCGCCTCGAGCAGCGGAAGGACCTGACGAGCCTGTTGTTTTCCATGGTCACCACCACGACCAAGGTGGGCTCCAGCATCACCGTCGCGATCGTCTACCCGGTGCTCGCGTTCGTCGGCTACAACGGCGCGGAAGGGGCGGTGAACACCCCGCACGCCATCTTCGGCCTGGAGATGTGCTACCTGTTCGCCCCGATCACGCTGGTCTGGCTGGGCGGCGGGCTGCTGTTCGGCTACCGGTTGGACTCAAGGCGGCATGCAGAAATCCGCGCGGCGCTCGCGGCGCCCGACTTCGCGGCGGCCGAAGAGGCGCTGACCGGCCTGCCCATCCAGCCGACCCCGGGATCCGCGGCTGCCGAATAAGCGAGAGCCAGATAGCGATTGGGGAGAAGGCGATGGCGCAGGGCGTCGAGACGCTGATCAGTCCGGCGATGGAAGAGGCCAAGGGCCGATGGAGCGAGCCGCGCCATTCGCCCCCGATCGCGCTCTCCGACATCCGCAAATGGGCGATCGCCACCTATTGGCCGGAGACCCCGCCGCCGATCTACTGGGACGAAGACTACGCCAAGACCACGCGCTGGGGCGGGATCATCGCGCCACGCGACTTCAACCCCTTCGCCTGGCCGGTGCACCGCGCGCGGCCGGCGGCGGCCATTCCCGCTGTCGAGGGCGTCAGGCTGACCAGCATCAACGGCGGCCAGACAGATACCTACGGCGTGGCCATGCGTCCGGGCGACGTCATCTCCAGCCGAACGCGGCTGAAGGACTTCAATGAGCGCCAGGGACGGTTCGGCCTGATGCTCTACGCGTACAACGAGATCGAGTGGACGAACCAGGCGGGGGAGTTCGTGCGCCGCCGCATCGCCACCGGCATCCGCTACTAGGGGAGGGGGAGGCGAAGGATGAGCGCCAGCGTCCACTTCGAAGACGTCCGCATCGGCGACGAGCTGCCGCCCTGGTCGCGGACGACCAACTTCATGCACTGGAACCGCTACGCCGCGGTGAACGACGAGTTCGTGCCCTTTCACATGGATGACGAGGATGGGCGAAAGGCCGGCAACGCCCAGGGCGCGTTCGGCATGGGCAACCTGCGCTACGCTTACCTGGTCAACGCGCTGACCGACTGGATCGGCGACGCCGGCGAGATCCGCGAAATCGGCTGCCAGTACCGCGCCATCAACCAGAAGAACGACGTTCTCACGGTCGTGGGCAAGGTCGTCGAGAAGGGCGTCGTCGACGGCGAGAACCAGGTCCGCCTGGAAATCAACGTAACAAACCAGAACGGCGAGGCCACCTGCCCAGGCCACGCCATCGTGGTGCTGCCGACGCGGGCTTAAGCGCCCAAAAGCCACGCGCGTTTGCATTCGTGGCGCCGCCGACGCAGCATCCCGCACTTGGCGGCGGATCGCGGGGGTCGGCGATGCGGACGATCGTACGGTGGGGGCTGGCGGCCTGCGCGGCTGCGGCGCTCGACGCGGCGGCCGGCGCTGTCGCGCTCGCCAACGACACCAGCGCCCAGTTGGCGACCGGCGGCCTCGTGCTGACCAAGACCGACGCGATCGAGATGAAGTCCGAAGACCTCTCGATCTCCGAGAAGCTCGTGCACGTGCGCTACGTGTTCGAGAACACCTCCGGGCGCGACGCGAGCGTGCTGGTCGCGTTCCCGTTGCCGGACATCACCATCGAGGGCCCGGACGACAACATCGTCGTGCCGACCGAGAGCCCGACGAACTTCCTCGGCTTCGTCACCACGGTCGACGGCCGGGTCGTCGACGCGCAGGTGGAGCAGAAGGTGATCAAGGACGGCGTCGATGAGACCGCCTACCTGCGCGAGCTCGGCGTTCCGCTTGCGCCGCAGCTGCCGTCCACTGCTGCGGCGCTCTTGAAGCTGCCGCTCGCCACGCAGACCGCGCTGAAGGCCAAGGGCCTGGCCATCGACGACGACTACGACGTCGGCAAGGGGATGGAGCACCACCTGCAGCCGACCTGGACTCTGAAGACGACCTACTACTGGCGGCAGGGGTTCCCGGCCGGCAAGCCGGTGGTCGTCGATCACCGCTACCGGCCGTCCGTCGGGGGGACCGCCGGGACGGAGTGGGGCGACCCGGCCTACAAGACCCAGCCTGGCTATGCGCAGGGCCGGGCGAAGTACTGCATCGACGACAGCCTGCTGGCGAGCCTGGCTCAGAAGCGGGCGGCCGCGCAAAAGACAGGCGGGTACTACGCCGAAGAGCGCATCGAGTACGTGCTGACCACGGGCGCGAACTGGAAAGCCCCGATCGGCGACTTCACCATGACCATCGACAAGGGCTCAACGGGGAACCTGGTCAGCTTCTGCGGCGACCGGGTGAAGAAGATCGGCCCGACCACGTTCCAGGTGCACTACGCCAACTTCACGCCGACCAGGGACGTGGCGATCCTGTTGCTCGTACCGGAGACCTTCGCGCCCTAGAGGCCGTAGACGGCCCGTTCGAACGCAGCGAACGCCTCAAGCGCCCGCGGGTCGGCGAACGGCAGAAGCTGGGCGCAGAAGACGCCAGCCGCGCCGGCGTCGCGATCGATCCAATAGTAGCAGTTGCCGAGCCCGCCCCAGGCCTGCGATCCAGCGCTTCGGCCATTCGGCCCGGGCTCGCGGTTGACCACGAAGCCGAGGCTCCAGCCCTTCATGCCCGGGACGGGGTCGAAGTCGTTCGAGGTGTTGGGCTGGGTGGAGCGGAGCACGCCCACCTCGGGCCCCTCGACCTGCACGTCGCAAAGGGCGTCGATGCTCTCCGGCGCGAGGATCGCAGGGCCGCGGCCGAGCACGCTGTCCATGAACTTCAGATAGTCGCCGACCGTCGCGTAGAGCCCGCCGCCGCCCATCATGAAATGCGGCTCCGGCGGCATCGCGAAGGGAATGGGGGCGACGCCGCCCTCCGGCGTCCGTGCGTGCATCGAGGCCGTGCGCGGCTTGTCGACCTCGAGCGGAAAAAAGGTCGTGTCCGACATGCCGAGCGGCCCCAGCACATGCGCCTGCATGTAGTCGCCGAACGGTTCGCCGCTGACCGACTGGATCAGTTGGCCGGCCCAGTCGATCCCCGTGCCGTAGACCCAACCCGCGCCCGGCTCGAAGGCCAGCGGCGCGTCCGGGCCGCCCGGGTCGTTTGCGCCGACTCCGACCTCGGTCTGGTAGCGGTTCACGCCGGCGTGCGTGAACGCGTAGGCGAGGCCGCTGGTGTGCGTGAGCAGCTGGCGAAGCGTGATCGGCGCCCGGACCGGCTCAAGCTTGGCTTTTCCGTCCGCATCGAACCCGGTCAGGCGCCTCGGCGCCGCCAGGCGCGGCAGGCGATCGCCCACCGGATCGTCGAGGCCGACCAGCCCCTTCTCGACCAGCTGCATTGCCGCCGTGGCGGTCAGAGCCTTGGTGCAGGAAGCGATCCAGAACAGCGTATCGGGCGTCATCGGCGACGGGTTGTCCGCGCCGCGGACGCCGGCCGCCGCTGCGACCGCCTCGCCGCTCGGAAGGCGGGCGGCTACCGCCGCGCCGGGCAGCCCGGCTCGCTCGATGCCGCTCTCGAGCGCTTCGCGCACTCGCTCCGTCGCGTTCATGCCCGCCTCCGCCGCGCGCCTGTTGAGGGCTCACCATGTCGCATTGATGCGCCGCAGACGAGCTATTCAGGCTGGGAGATGACTCAAGTGGGGATCGTGAAGCGGTAGGTCACGACGCGCTCCTCTTCGGCGATCGAGACCCGCTCGCCCTTGGCCGCCGCAATCGCCCGTGGCCAGAAGGCGCGCGCCGGGCCGTTGTCCAACAGGATCGAGAGCGTCCACGCGCCGGGGTGCGCCTTGAACAGCCCTACCGCGGCGGCAAGTCCGGCCCCGCTTCGCCGCGCGTCCGGTCGGACGTAGAACTCCGCCATTTCCGCCCCGCCGCCGTCGTCGGCCGAACGAATGAGAGCGAAGCCGGCAACGCCGCCGTCCTGCGTGATCAGGATGGGCCAGCGCGCTTCTCCGCCCGCCCAGTAGATGTCGAGGTACGGATAGTCGGGCGTTATGGCGGGGTCGAAGGCGCTGAGCTCGACGAGGTAGCTCTCGAGCATCTGGCGCAGCATCGGCTTGTCGCCGATGCTGGCGGGGACGAGCGCGACGGCCATCGCCATCCTTTCGCGTGGCCCCCCGGGCGCTGGCAAGCGGGACCGTGGGGCGCCACGCCTTACGCGAGCTCGGCGACGCGCTCGACCCTTTGCGTGACAGCGTTGAAGAGCTCGGCCGGCACGCGCAGCGACGGCTCGCCTTCGTAGAGCGCGCGCAGCTCGGCGAAGCGGGCGTCGGGCTCGAGGGTCAGGGCGGCGAGCTGGTCGAAGCGCGCGGTCAACGCTTCGCTCAGCGCTGCGTTCGGTTGCAGGTCCGGTCCCCAGACGTCCCAGGGCAGCATCTCGACGTTGTTCAGCGCCGCGAAGTCACGGAGCACGTTGCCGGCGATGAACCAGAGGCCCCACATGTCGAAGATGCCGAACTTGCTCGCATCGACTTCGCCCGCGCGAGCCTGGGTCCAGGCATCGCCCGCAATGATGAAGCGGTCGCGCGGAACGTCCAGCGGGTCGAAATCGAGCTTCAGCGCCTGGCGCTGCAGCGCATCGAGCTGAGCGTCGGTCAGGATCCAGCGGCCTTCCGGTTCGCTCCAACGCTCGACGACCCAGTGGTCGACATACTTGCCCGGCTCGAAATAGGCGCCAAAGCCCACGCGGGCGCGGGCAGGCACGCCCTGTGCGCGCAGCAGCGCCGCCGCTACGACGGAGAAGTGTCGGCAGACGCCGACCGCCCGCTCCGCCGGCTCTCGCCGCTCGCCCAGCGGCGCCGGGTTGCTGGCCAGCAGCGCGTCCAGCGTCGCCGCCGCGCCGCGCAGGTGTTGCTGGGCGGCCTTCGCCGGCGTGAGCTCGACCTTGTAGGCGCCGGCCCAGTGGTGATGCACCAGGTCGCCCTGGATGACGTCGCAGAGGCCGGCGATGTCGGACGGCAGGCCGCGCGCCGCGGCGGCATGCGGACCAAGGTCGGTCATCGGGCCGGTCGCCGTGTAGAAGGCCCGGATATCGGCTGGAAGCGGCATCGATCTCTCCTTGACGCGCCGTTGGATGGCGCGGGCGGGCCGGCCGCGTCTCGACCGGTCTTGCCTCGCCCCGGCGCCCGCTCCCACAATGACGCCGTAAACTGACAGAATCCGACAGGACGCTACGATGAAGTTCGGGATCTTCTACGAGATGCAGCTGCCGCGGCCCTGGGGCCGTGACTCGGAGTGGCGCCTCTACCAGGACGCCCTCGCCCAGCTCGAGCTCGCCGATGCGCTGGGCTACGACTACGCGTGGGAAGTCGAGCACCATTTCCTCGAGGAGTATTCCCATTCGTCCGCGCCCGAGGTCTTTCTGTCGGCGGCGAGCCAGCGGACGAAGCAGATCCGCCTCGGCCACGGCATCTTCCAGCTGACGACGAACCATCCGGCGAAGGTGGCGGAAAAGGTTTCGGTCCTGGATCTGCTGTCGAACGGCCGCGTCGAGCTTGGCATGGGCGAGAGCGCCTCCATCACCGAGCTCGGGCCCTTCAAGGTCAATTTCAACGAGAAGCGGGCGATCTGGGAGGATGCGGTCCGCTGTCTGATCCCGATGTTCGGCGACGGCGGCGTCGAATACCACGGCCCCTATTTCGACTTCCCGAAGCGCAACGTGCTGCCGAAGCCTCGGCAGAGGCCGCATCCGCCGCTCTGGACCGCCTGCTCGCAACTGCCGACTATCGCCTACGCCGGTGAGAAGGGGATCGGCGCCCTCGGCTTCCAGTTCGTCAGCGCCGACGCCGCCCACGCCTGGGTGCACGCCTACTACAACGGCATCACCAAGCGGCTGGACAAGCTGGCCGACTATCCGATCAACCCCAACATCGCCCTGGTCTCGATGTTCATGTGCGCGAGGACCGACGAGGAGGCGCGCGAGAAGGCGGACGGGGCGACCTTCTTCCAGTTCTGCCTGCGCTACTACAACAGCGCCGATCGCGCGCGGCCGGCGCCCGGCGCCGTCGACATGTGGGTCGAGTACAACAAGTGGAAGGCGGCGAACCCAGAGCAGGCCGAGCGGGCGCTGACCGGCGGCCTGATCGGCTCGCCGGAGACGATCCGGCGCAAGCTCAGGAAGTTCGAGCAGTCGCACATCGACCAGGTGATCCTGCTGAACCAGGCGGGGCGGAACACGCACCAGGACATCTGCGACAGCCTCAGGCTGTTCGCCGAGGAGGTCATGCCGGAGTTCCACGCCAACGTGCCGGCCCACGAGGCGTGGAAGGCGGACGTCATGGCCGGCCGCCTTTCGCTCGAAGAGATCGACACCCAGGCGTTCAACGATCGGTTCGGGGCCAAGGCGCTTACGGTCTGAGCGCCGTCCGCCTGGTTTGATGCCTGTAGGTAACCGCGTCCGGGTGCGCGAGGTCCGGCTGCTGTCGGACCAGCACTATGTCCTGAAGGCGACCACCTTCGACTGGCTGCGGAACGATGGCCGCTGGGAAGCCCAGACGCGGGAGACTTACGACCGGGGCGATGGCGTGGTCCTGCTGCCGTTCAATCGCGCCCAGCGGAGCGTGGTCCTCTGTCGCCAGTTCCGTTATCCGGCGTTCGTGAACGGTCACGATGACCTGATGGTCGAGGCGCCGGCTGGCCTGCTGGACGGCGAGGCGCCCGAGGCGCGCGTCCGCGCAGAGGTCGAGGAGGAGATCGGCTATCGCCTCGGCGCGGTGAGCAAGGTGCTGACCTGCTTCATGAGCCCGGGCGCGGTCACCGAGCGGCTGCACTGTTACGTCGCCGAGTACGACCAAGGCATGCGGATCTCAGATGGTGGCGGCCGCGCCGACGAGGGCGAGGATATCGATGTGCTCGAAATGCCGTTCGCGGAGGCGTTCGCGATGGTCGCCGGCGGGGGGATCGTCGATGCGAAGACCATCATTTTGCTGCAGCACTTGGCGCTTACGGTCTTTTCAGGCTGAGCCCTGCAAAATGTGATCGACCGCGACGGCGGCCCGCCTTGGTTTGGACTCGGGCCGGCGCTCTACTGCGGGCCTGAGCCGAGGGAGCAACGCCATGGAAACGCACTACGGCGTCGTTCAGCAGAACGGCGTCTGGACCATCATCGGCCAGGGCCTGCGGTTCGGGTCCTACAAGACGCGTTCGAGCGCCGAGCGGGCCGCGCGCCGGCTCGCCGCCGGATCGGCGCTGCCCGTGCAGCTGCACGTGCAGGACGAAAGAACCGGCGAGCTCTTGCCGCCCGCCAAGCTCGACTCCGGCGCCTTGTAGGTCCGCTGGCCCTCGACTGGCGCCGGCCCTCCACTAGGGTGGGTAGAAGTCGGTGGAGGCGAAGACATGGCGGCGGGACCCAAGCCGACGCGAGCGTGGCTCGACGCCAACCTGCGCATGAACGACATCATGACGGTCGGGACGCACAACAGCTACAAGCTGGCGATTTCCGAGCCGATCCTGGAGCTGCTGCGCAGCCGCTCGACAGACGGGCGCTGGCAGGCGCTCGACTATTCGCATCCGCCGCTCACAGAGCAGCTTGACGACGGCGCCCGGGCGCTCGAGCTCGACGTCTTCTACGATCCGGAGGGCGGCCGGTACGCGCGCCCCGCCGGGATGACCCGCACCAATCAGCCGATCCCGGCGGACTATGTCGCGGCGATGTCGAAGCCGGGGTTCAAGGTGCTGCACATCCAGGACCTCGATTTCCGCTCCAGCGTGGCGACCCTGGTCGAGGGGCTGACGATCATCCGCGACTGGTCGGACGCGCACCCCGACCACGTGCCGATCCTGATCACGATGAACACCTCCGACGGGCCGCGGCGCATGCGCAGCGGTGTGGACGGACTGCCGTTCATCACCGAAGCCTACGACGCGCTCGACGCGGAAGTCGCTTCGGTGTTCCCGCCCCGGAAGCTGATCCGGCCCGATGACATCCGCGGCGGCTATCCGACGCTGAGGCAAGCGGTCCTCGAGCGCGGCTGGCCGACATTGGGCGAGGCGCGCGGGCGCTTCCTGTTCGCGATCGACGAGACCGGCCATCACAGGGAGGCCTATCGCGGCGGCCGCAAGAACCTCGAGGGTCGCATCTACTTCGTCTACTCCGACGAGGAAGCGGACGACGGCGCCTACATCACGCTGAACGAAAACGCCGACGTGCCGCGGATCACCGCCGCGGTGAAGGCCGGGTTCATCGTCCGCACGCGCGCCGACGCCGACACCTGGGAGGCGCGCGCCAACGAAACGAACCGCCGCGACGCCGCGCTGGCCTCGGGCGCGCAGTACGTCTCGACCGACTACCGCCGTCCCGATCCGCGGCTTGGCAACGACTATCAGGTGCGCCTGCCGGGTGGAGCGATCGCGGTGGTGAATCCGCAAAGGGCGCCTGATGGCCTTCTCGGCGTAGCCGTCGAGGAGGCGGACAGTTAATCCGTACGAGGACCGATTTCGCTGACGGCGCTCCTGAAAAGGCGCAGTTTCTCAGGGGCTTGGTGGATCTGGGCTAAGCGCTGGCCGCGCGGCGGGGCTGCTCCTGCCGCGCTAGGGGCGCCGCCATGACCTGACTGCGTCTCTCCAGCGCCATCTGGTCGCGGGCGCGGCGGCCCTCCGCCGTGAGCACCGGCCCCTCGCGTCCGTCGACCGCCCAGCGGATGGTCTTGAACGCCTCTATCCAGCGCTGGCTCTCGGGATCGTCGGCGCGGGCGCCGCGGCTGATCGCTTCGAGCACGGCGAAGGCATCTGCGTGCATGGTCCGGTCACAAGGATTGGCGCGCCCCCACCGCGCGCGACGGTGACACTAGCGCGACGATTTGGCGACGAACAGCCCGCCGGAGTCGATTCCTGTGCGTAACTTTCGAAGTCCATCCGCCTACGGATCATAAACGCCGCGCGCGCGGCCCGCGAGGGGCGCCCGAACGCTAGGCCGATCCATCGAGGCGGGGCAGACGTGCGGGATGACGTCGCGCCCGCAGAGGGCGGATTTTGCTTGGTTCCTCGCAGCAAACGGGAGAAAACCGAGCGGGGCGAACGGTGACCTTTCCAGCAAGGTCGTTTGAAACGATGGAGCGTCTCGCCTGATCGCCGCCATTGCCGCCGCGGCCGTGCTCGCGCCTTCTTTCGACATCCCGCAGCTGCCACCTATCCGGCGCGATCCGCAGGTCACCTTCGTGGACCGCTCCGGCGCGGTGATCGGGGTGCGCGGCGGACGCTACCCGCCGCCGGTGGACATCGCCAAGCTGCCTCCCTACACGCCGGCCGCCTTCGTCGCGATCGAGGACAAGCGGTTCTACTCGCACCCGGGCTTCGACGCCGTTGGCATGGCAAGGGCGCTGATCGCCGACCTCGGCCAGGGGCGCGCGGCGCAGGGCGCGTCGACCATCACCCAACAGCTTGCGCGCAATCTCTTCCTCTCGTCGAACCGCACGCTCGAGCGCAAGGGCGAAGAGCTGATCTACGCAGTCGAGCTCGAGCAGAAGTACTCCAAGCAGGAGATCCTCGGCCTCTATCTCAGCCGGGTGTACTTCGGCGAGGGCGCGTACGGGCTCGAGGCGGCGGCTCGCCGATACTTCGGCAAGCCGGCCGCCAAGCTCACGATTCGCGAGTCGGCGATGCTGGCGGCGCTGATGAAGTCGCCGACCGACTACGATCCGGTCACCCAGCCCGAGCGCTCAGCGGAGCGGACGGCGCTCGTCCTGGACGCCATGGTCGAGACCGGCGCCATCACCGCTGCGCAGCGAGCGCGGTCGGAAGCCCAGCGGCCCAGGGTGTTGCGCTCGGCGGCCGACGCGCCGGCGCAGTACTTTGTCGACTGGATGGACGCCTGGACGCGCAAGCAGGTCGGCGCCCCCAGGCAGGACCTCGTGGTCGAGACCACGCTCGACTTGCCCAGCGAGATGATTGCCGCCGAGGCGGCCGACGACACGGTCCGCCGCTATGCGGCGCAAGGCGCCAGTCAGGCGGCGCTGGTCGCGCTCGACGGCCAGGGCCGCATCCGCGCGCTCGTCGGCGGGGTCGACTATGCGGCCAGCCAATACGACCGGGCGATCGACGCTCACCGCCAGGCCGGGTCCTCGTGGAAGCCCTTCGTCTATCTGGCCGCCATGGAGGCGGGGCAGACGCCGCAGACCACGGCGGTCGACGAGCCCGTGACGATCGATGGCTGGTCGCCGAAGGACTTCGAGCCCAACTACCTCGGCGAGATAACGCTGCAGACGGCGCTGGCGCAGTCGATCAACACGGTCGCCGCGAAGCTGGCCGACGCGGTGGGGCGCCCGGTGGTCGCCGCCGATGCGCGCAAGCTCGGGATCACCTCCCCGATCAACACCGAGCCCGCCATGGCGCTCGGCACCAGCCTGGTGACGCCGCTGGAGATGGCCGGCGCGTACGATGCGTTCGCGAATGGCGGCTATCGGGTTCAACCCTATGGCGTCGAGCGCATTCGCACGACCGGCGGCCAGGTGCTCTACCGCCACGCCGGGCCGGCGCCGCAACCGGCGATCGGCAACCCGGCGCTGAGCGAGCTCGACGGGATGCTGCGCGCCGTGGTGAGCTCGGGGACCGGCGTGCACGCCGCCATCGCCGGCTACGATATCGCCGGCAAGACCGGCACGACGTCGGACTACAAGGACGCCTGGTTTGACGGCTTCACCGGCGGGCTGACCACCGTTGTCTGGATCGGCCGCGACGATAACGCGCCCATGCGCGGCATCACCGGCGGCTCGGCGCCCGCCGCGTTCTGGCGGTCGTTCATGGTCCGCGCCGTGCACCGGCTGCCGGTCACGCCGATCCCCGGCGGACCGCCGCCGCCCGCGGGCCTGACGCCCGCGCCGCCTGCGGCGCCGCAGCCGGAGACGGCGCCACGGCCGGCGGCTCAAACGCCTCCGAATCCCGCCGACATGGGCTTCGGCCCGGCGGCCCCGCGATAGGGGCCTCACCGCGGCCTTGCCGCGGGGCGCGGCTTCAGCCGAAACTTGCAGGGCATGTCGTTCAAGCGGCGCTCCAATCGCGCCCGCCGCATCGCCGGCGGGGTCTGGGCCCTGGCCACGCGGCCGCGCAGCCGCGCGGAGGGCGGCCACGACGCCTACTTCGCCTCCCTCCAGGCGGCGCTCGCCCAAGCCGGCGTCGCCGAGCCGGCGCTGGTGATCGACCGGGCGCGTCTGCGCGAGAACGTGGCGGCCGTGCGGAAAGCGCTGTCGCCCAGCGGCCTCGCGCTGCGCGTGGTGTCCAAGTCGCTCCAGTCGCCGGCGCTGCTGGACGCGGTGCTCGCGGGGACGGGCGCCGAGCGGCTGATGACCTTCAACGGCGTGATGCTGGACGAGATCGTCCGCGTCCATCCCGAGCTCGACGTCCTGCTCGGCCGACCCCTTCCCGCAGGGCAGGTCGGCGCCTTCGTGCAGCGGCAGGGCAACAATTCCGCGCGCGCGGCTCGCCCGCAATGGCTGGTCGACAGCCCCGCGCGGCTCGCCCAGTACGCAGAGATCGCCCGCGACCGGGCGCAGGCGATGCGCGTCAACCTGGAGATCGACGTCGGGCTGCATCGCGGCGGCCTCCCCGACCTCCAGGCTCTGGCCGAGACGCTCGATCTCGCGGCCGCGAACCCGTTGATCGAAGTGACCGGGCTGATGGGCTACGACGCCCATGTTCCCGGTTTCGCCGAGCCCAAGGCGGAAATGGCGCGGGTGCAGGCCAGGTACCGGGCGGCGAAAGCCGTGCTCACGGCGAGGCTGGGCGGCGATCCCAGCCGCTTCACGCTGAATGCCGCCGGCAGCCCGACCTTCATGGCCCACGTCAAGGGCAGCGAGGCGAACGAGGTTTCGATCGGCTCGGCCTTCGTGAAGCCGGCCAACTACGACTACGGCGCGCTGCACGCGCTGAAGCCGGCGGCCTTCATCGCCCAACCGGTGCTGAAGGTGATGGATCCGCCGACGATCCCGGGCCTGGAGAGGTATGCGAGCACGTTCGGCCGGCTGAACCCCGACGCCCAGCGCGGCTACTTCGTCTACGGCGGGTACGGCGACGCCGAACCCGTGTCGCCGCCCGGCCTGAGCTGGCATCCGCTGTTTGGATCGCGCTCGATGCTCATGGCCTCGCGCAAGGTCGCGCTCGAGAAGGACGACACGGTCTTCTTCCGCCCGCGCGAGAGCGAGGGTGTGTTCCTGCAGTACGGCGATCTCCTGGTGTTCGATAACGGCGCAATCGTCGACCGCTGGCCCACCTTCGCCGTCGCCGCCTGAGCGTCGGGCCGCCAGGCTTGACATGCATCACCTATAGGTTACAACGTAACCCATGAGTTACATGGAGCCGAACAATGTGCGAGGTCGATGAGGCCGGAGGCGACGGGCCGCCGCGCTTGGCCGGGCGACGCCGCGCTGCGGCCCTGCTTGCGTCGATGACCGCGGTCCTGGCCCCAATGCCGATCCTGCTCGACGTTCCGGGAAGCGATCGGGCTCGCCAGATCGGCGTTGCATGCGTCATCGTCGGCGCGCTGGCGACGGCCTTGGCGGCCGGTCTGGCGCTGCGCCGCACGCAAGGGAACCGGCCGCGGCCATGAGCGACGCGCCAATGGAAGCATCACGCACACCTGAGGAGATTGGAATGAGCGAGGCCGAAGTGCTCGCCGTCGCGCGTCGCCTGGACCTGCGCCGAAAAGCGGGGTTTGTGCTGACGGCGGTGGCCGTGGTGTTCGCGGCGGTGATCGCGTTTCAGTTCCTCCCGTCGGCCTCGGAGCATCTCGGGTGGGGCGAAGTGTTGACGTTCGGCGGGGCCGCGATCCTCTTCCTCGCCGCCGGCATCGGCCTTGTGGTGACCGCGCGGCTGCCCGCCGAGGCCAAGACCCAGCGCATCACGATGCTCAGGGCCGAGCGGCAACAGGCCGTCCGCCGAGTGGCCTTCCTGTTCATGCCTGTCAGCCTCTTCCTGCTGCTCATGGGGACGCTGCGGGCGGCCGATGCGACGCTCGACGGCAAGCCGATCCGCAGCGTCGACCTGTTCACCACGACCGCCTTCATCATTTTCCTGGTCCTGTTCGCCCTGCTCATCGCCGGCCTCGGGGTGCCGCGCAGCTTCCGATCGGTGATTGACGACGAGCTCAGCCGGGAGCTGCGACGCAAGGCGCTGGTGTTCGGCTACGCCATCGTCCTGCCGGGGCTGGCGGCGCTGTTCGTCGTGGCGCTGGTTTCCCGGACCCTGGCCATCGAGCTGATGCCGGTGCTGGCGGCGCTGGGCGTCGCCGGGCCAGCGGTACGGCTCTCGCTGCTCGAGCGCGCGGCCGCCGCGGATCCCGACGAAGGATGATCGCCTTCACGCTGCGCAACCGCCTGAAGGACGTCCGCGCCGAGCTTGGTCTGACGCAGATGGAGCTCGCGTTCCGCGTGGGCGTCTCGC
>DATGIN010000162.1:0-4958 GCA_035295705.1 Caulobacteraceae bacterium | reverse complement strand
TCGATGAGGCGCAGACGCAGGCCGAGCGCGGCGTCGCCGAGTTGCGCAGGGAAGCGAGCGGACCGGACGCGGAGCTCGCGGCAGGCTACGAAACGCTCGGCAACATTCTGCGCGTCAACCTCGACTACGACGCAGCGATCGCCGCCTACCGGCAGGCCATCGCCTACGCCGCCGGCGGTGGAAAAGCCGGGGACGTCGACCTGGCCAATGTCGGAATCATCCAGGCCGCGATGGTCACCCATCCTGAGCTGGCGACAGCGACGGCGGACGCGATGATCGCGGATCCAGGTTTCGCCGCGCGGCCCGCGGACCTCCGCTCGCAGCTATACGCCCTCAGGGCCCGGGCGGCGCTGAACCGCGGCGACCTGAAGTCGGCGGAACGATTCATCGACAAGGCGCTGGGGCTAAGCGGCGTCCTCACGGCGAACACGATCAGCCTCAGCCAGGAAGAGGTTCGTAGCGACGCCGGGCTGATCTTCGCCAAGCTCGGCGACAGGGAGGCGACTCACAAGTACCTCGCCTACTCCGGCGCCGGCCAACTGCCGGACGAGAAGTGGTTTTCGTCTGCCGACATGGACTCCCCTACATGCGGTCCGGACATCCGGCCGGACGACACAGCGGTCGTCGAGTTCGCCATTGCCGACAACGGTAGGACCGCCGGAGCGGCTCCTGTATTTGCGAGCCGGCCCGGTCCGATGGGCGTGCTGTTCGCGCAGGCGGTGCGGGAATGGCGGTGGACACCGGAGGCGGTAGCGGCTTCGAAACCCTTCTGGCGAGCGGCGGTCCGCGTCGAGATGCGCTGCGCCAGCCGCCCTCCGGCACTGACGCTCGACCAGCCCTTCGCGGCCGCAACACGCGCCTGGCTGGATGGCAAGGGCGTCTTCGCCGACATATCCAACCTAGCCGGCCCAACGCAGGTCGGCACAACCATCGACGGGGATGGCCTTGACGCCATACCCGGTCTGTTCCGGGCGCTGGCGCACCGAGCGGACCGAAAGACCCTGGCCGCTCTCGGCGCAGAACTGGACAATGCGCTGGTGCGCAACGGGGCTCCGCCGGAGGCGCGGGCCCTCGCGTTCGATCGGGCGGCGCACTACGGAGAGGGAAGCCTCCACGCGGCCGGTATGGCCCGCGCCACCGCGCTTGCGGCTGCGCTGCCTTCGATCGACCGCCTGCAGGGCGGCCAGCGCGCGGCGGCTTGGCTGAGAGTAGAGATGGCGGTCGCGCTGGAGATCGGCGGCGATTTCGGAGCGGCCGAGGCGCCCCTCGAGACCGTCGTCGCGCTGCCGACGTCGGCGCTGGCGGCCGATGATCCAATCCGCGCCGTCGCCGTGCTTCACCTGTCCCTGCTGGACAGGAAGTCCGGAGACGCGGCGGCGGCCGAGGCGTTACGCCGACAGGCGGGGCTGACGGTGCAAGGATGCAACCTGCTCGATGTCCGGCCGATCCCGACGGCCATGTCGGCCAACAGCGATTTCTTTCCCGACGAGGCGAACCGCTGGGGTTTCGGCGGCTGGGTCAAGACCGGCTACGACATTGCAGCCGACGGCAAGGTCAATGCTGCGCGCGCCCTCGTGTCGTATCCGCCGTTCATTTTCGATGACGCCGCCGAAGAGATCGTTTCGGGCTTCCGCTACCTGCCCCCGTCACTCGGGAACGAGCCGCTAAGCTGCAGCGGCGAAAGCAAGACGGTGCAGTTCCTGCCCGCGCCTCACTGACGCCGTCACCGTCCCACCACCGCGTCGGCCGGCAGGTAGCCGCGCCCGCGGTAATAGCGGGCGGCGCCAGGGGCGAGCGGGACGTCGCCGACCTTGGCGACACGGGTGCGGTTGTAGCTGTAGTCGCCGACCGTCCACTGGAAGAGGTCCTGCTGTTCGTCGAGCGCCTTGGCGACCGTGTAGGCGAAGGCGTCCGGCATGTCGGCGCGCCCGTAGACGGCGGTTCCGGTGCGGGCGACGGTGTGGATCGGCGCGTTCAGCCCGTTCAGCAGGCCGACGGGAATGTCGCGCCGTTCGTACCCGAGGTCGTGGCTGAGCCTGGCGAGGAGGTCGTCGGGCAGTTGCAGGTAGACGAGGTCCTCGCGCTGGCTGGCCTCGTACCAGATGTTGAACTCGGGCGAGCTGGCGAGATTGCCGTAGTGGATGATCACGTCCGCGCCGGCACGCTGGGAGGGGACGAGCGAGGAGGCGAAGGTGGCGCCCGCCGCCTTCAACTGGTCCATGCTGACGCCGTAGTAGGCGAAGAGAATCTGGCCGATGTCGGCGTCGGCGACGATCTTGAGGGGCCCCTGGCGCCCCTTGAGCTGGGCCAAGTCGGTGATGCCGGACGCACGCCGAACGGCGACGATCAGGTAGACCGGCGAGGCGATGTTGGCGATCAGCCGGAGCTGATGCCTTGGGCCGTCGCGGGCATAGGCCCCGGTCCCGTCGTAGGCGGCGATGAGGAACTGGTCGGAGACCGCGCCGAAGTCGACCGGGGCGTCCGGCGGCGGCGGGATGAAGCTGTCGGGGATGACCTCGCCGCCCATGTGCGGGTTCCACGGCGGGGGCTTGCGCGCATCGCCGACGATCCTGGGCGCGTCGGCCATGAAGCAGTGGTAGCAGACCTGAACGTCGTAGCCGTAGGGCCTGAGCGCCGCCTTCACGACATCGGCCACCACGCCCCAGGGACAGGTCTTGCAGGCGCCGCCGAACACTGGCCGGTGCGCGGCGATGCCGAGGGGCGCCGAGCCTGCGGCCCGCGTCGCAGGCGCGGCCTGCGCCTGCGACCGCCCAGCGCCAATAAGGACAATCGCGGCGACCAGCGCGAGCGCGAGCGCGGCCGCCGACCAGGGTTTCCTGAGCATGCTGCGCGTCCTCCCCGCCGGTTGGTATATCCGCCGCCGCGGAACGCGTGAACGGTGCCGCGGCGCGCCCTGCGGCGTCCCGCCGCTGGCAGGGCAAACGGCGACTTAACCAATTGCCTCGCAAGCTGGCGGCCAGATTCTCGAGGAACCGCCCGCGATGCCTCCTGCAACCACGGAGGACGAGGCCGCTCAGAGCGGGCTGAAGCCATTCGGCGTCGAGCTCTCGAAGGCCGTCTTCGATCGCGCCACGCGCATCGCCAAGAGCATGTTCGAGGGCGGCGATGCGACCATCATCCTGATGCACGAGGGGCGCGTCTGGCGGAGCCGCGATCCGCTGGGCATCCTGCCGCCGGCCGACGAGGCGGCCGAGATCGTGATCCGCGGCCGCGAGCTCTTGTGGGTGGCGGACGGTCGCGACGACCCGCGTTTCGCCCAGAACGCCCTGGTGACCGGGCCGCCGTACCTGCGCCTCTACGTCGGCGCGCCGATCCGGCTGGCGGACGGTGCGGTCCCCGGCGTGCTGGCGGTGGGCTCGACTGTTCCGCACCCCTACGATGCGGCCAAGGCATCGCGCCTCTCCGACCTCGCCGATTTCGTCGCCGACGAGTGGGCGCGCGCACAGGCCGCGCATGGGCGCGCCCAGGCGGCGCAGGCGCTGGTCGAGGCGCTGGAGCGCACCGCCCGCTCGGAAGAACGGCTGAACATGGCGCTGGCGCTGGCGGACCTGCACGTATGGGAGATCGACTACGTGCGCCGCGAGCTGATCAAGGCCGGCGCGGAGGACACCTTCTTCGAGCGCCCGCAGACCTACCAGGACCTCTATCGCGACATCTACGTCTCGATCGACGAACGGGACCGCGACCACGTCCGCGCCGCGTGGGACCGCCACGTCAACGAAGGCGCGCCCTACCGCCCCGAATACCGGATCGCGCGGACGGACGGGAAGGAGGTCTGGGTCGAAAGCTCGGTCAAGTTCTTCCAGGGCAAGGACGGGCGGCCGCTGCGCCTGGTGGGCGCCATGCAGAACATCACCGAGCGCAAGCGGGCGGAGCGCGAGCTGGTGCAGGCGAAGGAGGACGCCGAGTCCGCAAACCGCGCCAAGAGCACCTTCCTCGCCACCATGAGCCACGAGATCAGGACGCCGCTGAACGGCGTGCTCGGCATGGCGCAGGCGATGGCCCTCGACGCGCTTTCGCCGGCGCAGCGCGAGCGGCTGGACGTCATCCGCCAATCCGGCGAGGCGCTGCTGGCGATCCTGAACGACGTGCTCGACCTCTCGAAGATCGAGGCCGGAAAGCTGGAGCTGGAAACCGGCCGCTTCGACATCGGCGAGCTGGCCGAAGGAGCGCTGGCGGCGTTCCGCGCGATCGCCGAGAGCCGCCACATCCGCTTTGGCCTCAGCGTCGCAGAGGCGGCGGCCGGCGTCTACGGCGGCGACGCCCACCGCGTGCGCCAGATCCTGTTCAACCTGATCTCGAACGCGCTGAAGTTCACCGAGACGGGCTCGGTCGATGTCACCGTCGACCGCGACGGCGAAACCCTGGTGCTGACCGTGCGCGACACGGGCATCGGCATCCCCCCTGAGCAGCTCGAGCAGCTGTTCGAGAAGTTCGAGCAGGCCGACGCGACGACGACCCGCCGCTATGGCGGCACGGGCCTTGGCCTTGCGATCTGCCGCGAGCTCGCCGAGCTGATGGGCGGCGGCATCGGCGTCGAGAGCGCCGTCGGGGCCGGAACGACGTTCATCGTCCGCCTGCCGCTGGCGCGCCTGGGAGATGCAGGCGCCATAGCGGTCGAGCCGCGCCAGCCGGCGCCCCAGCCCCTGCCGGTGGAGCGGCAGGACGCCGCGATCCGCGTGCTGGCCGCCGAGGACAATGCGGTCAACCAGTTGGTGCTCAAGACGCTGCTCGGCCAGGCAGGCATGGAGGTGGTGGTCGCGCCGGATGGCGGCTCGACGTTGGCGGCGTGGCGCGCGGGGGACTTCGACCTCATCCTGATGGACGTGCAGATGCCGGTGATGGACGGGCCGACGGCGACGGCCCACATCCGCGCGCTGGAAGCCGAGACCGGGCGCAAACGCACCCCGATCCTGGCGCTGACGGCGAACGCCATG
>DATGIN010000161.1:0-11523 GCA_035295705.1 Caulobacteraceae bacterium | reverse complement strand
GCCGCCGGTCGCTTAAGCCGCCAAGAGCCGCGCGGCGACGCGTTGGGCGCCGAGGCCATCGCAGAGGGCCGCCGCCGCCTCGCTCATGCCGGCGCGCACGTCGGCATCCGCCGCAAGGACGCTGAAGGCGGCGCGCAGGCGACGCTCGAAGTCGCCCGAAGGCGGCGCCACCGCGAGCGTGGCGCCGGCGTTGGCCAGGGCGCTCGCGTTCTCCCGCTGGTTGTCGGCCAGGACCACCGTCAGGCTGGGAAGGCCCAGCACCGCACGCTCCCAGACGCTGGAGCCGCCAGCCCCGACGGCCATGTCGGCGCCGGCCATAAGCGCTGCGACCTCACGGGTGTCGATGTGGAGCGCAATGGGCGCCCCGCCTCTTGCCAGCGCTTCGAGCTCGCCGCGGCTGGCCGCCTCGCCGCCGATCACGACGTCCAGCGCAAGACCGGCGGGGGCGGCCGCGAGCGCCTGGACGACCCGCGCCGTGATCGCCCCGGCGTCGCCGAGGCCGAGCGAGACCAGAACGCGGCTCGGCGGCTCCTGCCGCGCCCTGCGCGCGAGCGCCTGCTGGCGGGCGGCGGCGAACTCCGGCCGCACGAGCGCGTACTGCGGCCCGCCGAGCACCTCACGGCCGGGATAGTCCCGCCCTGTCCGCCCGAGGCCGGGGTCGAGCACGACACCGGCCGCGTGCCGGCGGCGAAGATCGTCCAGGATCAGCAGCCTGGGCGCCGTCGCCGCGAGCAAGGCCTCTTCTTGGGCCCCGAAGCCGTAGTGGTCGGCTACGACGATCTCCGCCTCGCGGCTCTTCGCCGCTTCGGCCGCCCCCTCCGCAAGCTCGCGAGCGCTCAGCGCTTCGGCCAGCGGGATCACCTCGATGGGCGCGCGGCCGAAGGCGTGAAGCAGCGCTGCGGCCGCCGGCGTCGCCGCAAACGCGCAGGCCGCGCCGGCGATTGTCAGGGCTTCGGCGAGCGTCAGGCAGCGCATCACGTGGCCGCCGCCGATCTTTGCCCCCGCGTCGGCGACGAATAGAATGCGCGGCGCCCCGCTCACCTCAGCCCGCCGCCCGCGCGCGACCTCCGCTCGCGGGCCATGGATGCTCCCATGCCCGACCGCCCCGACTTCATCGCCCACTGGACCGAGCTCGAAGGCCCGGACGACAGCCACTATCCCGGCGACTCGGAGCTGATGTCCATCGGCGCGCCGCTCGGCGAGCGGCTGGGGCTGACGCGGATCGGCATCCACCACGAGCGCCTGCTGCCCGGGCGCCGCACCTCCTACCCGCACGCCGAAAGCGCCGAGGAGGAGTTCGTCTTCGTGCTGGAAGGCGCGCCAGACGCCTGGATCGACGGCCATCTGCACCGGCTCCGGCCCGGCGACGCCGTCGCCTTCCCGGCCGGAACTGGGGTTTGCCACACCTTCATGAACAACACGGCCGAAGCCGTGCGCCTCCTGGTCGTCGGCGAGAAGCCGAAGGCCGAGAACCGCATCCACTATCCGCTGAACCCGGTGCACGAGGCGACCCGCGAAGACCGTTGGACCGACGTCCCGCCCCGCACCCTCGGCCCCCACGACGGCAAGCCCCGCGCCCCCGGCTGACGTGGGTCGTCTTCACCGCCGACCTCGAATGGCTACATAGTGGCTCCGGTCAGACTCAACGAAAGCCCGCCATGTCCGAGCCTCGCCTTGTTCGCTGCCTGATCGTCGGCTCGGGTCCGGCCGGCTACACCGCCGCCGTCTACGCGGCGCGCGCCATGCTCGAGCCTGTGCTGATCGCGGGCCTGGAGCCCGGCGGCCAGCTGACCATCACGACGGACGTCGAGAACTATCCCGGCTTCGCCGAGGTGATCCAGGGCCCCTGGCTGATGGAGCAGATGCGGGCCCAAGCCGAGCATGTGGGCGCCGACTGCATCAACGACATCGTCACCTCGGCCGACCTAACCGAGCGCCCGTTCCGCGTCATGACCGACTCCGGCCAAGCGTACCTGGCCGAGACCCTCATCATCGCCACCGGGGCCCAGGCGAAGTGGCTGGGCATCGCCTCGGAGACTGCGTTCAAGGGCTTCGGCGTCTCCGCCTGCGCCACCTGCGACGGCTTCTTCTACCGCGGCAAGCAGGTGGTCGTGGTCGGCGGCGGCAACACCGCGGTCGAGGAGGCGCTCTTTCTCACCAATTTCGCCGCCAAGGTGACGCTGGTGCATCGCCGCGACGAGCTCCGCGCCGAGAAGATCCTGCAGAACCGCCTCTTCGCCCACCCGCGCATCGAGGTGATCTGGGACTCCACGATCGAGGAGGTCCTGGGGACCGAGGCGCCGAAGGGCGTGACCGGCGTCCGGCTAAAGAACCACAAGACGCACAAGGAAACCGAGGTCGCCTGCGACGGCGTCTTCATCGCCATCGGTCATGCGCCCGCGTCGCAGCTTTTCGAGGGCCAGCTGGCCATGGATAAGGCCGGCTACCTGAAGGTGCACGCCGGCACGACGGCGACGGCGGTTCCCGGCGTCTACGCGGCCGGCGACGTCACCGACGACGTCTATCGCCAGGCCGTCACCGCCGCCGGCATGGGCTGCATGGCGGCGCTGGAGGCGGTGCGCTTCCTCGCCGAGGAAGACCACAAGCGCCAGCATCACCGCCTGCCGCACGCCGAGGCGCAGAAGATCGGCCAGTGGTGAGCCGGCCTTGGTGATCCGCGAGGCGACCGAAGGCGACCACGCCATGATCCGCGCGATCACGCGCGCCGCGTTCGATGAGTCGCGATTCGACGAGGCGGGCATCATCGAGGGCGTGCGCGCCGAGGGGCGCGTGCTGGTCGAGCTGGTCGCCGACGACGACGCGCAGGTGGTGGGTCACGTCCTCTTCAGCCGCATGCGCACCGAAGGCGGCCGGACCGTCGCGGGCCTGGGCCCCGTCTCCGTCGCGCCGGCGCGCCAGCGCACCGGCGTGGGCTCCGAGCTCTGCCGCACCGGCGTCGAGGCCTGTCGCGCGGCCGGCATGGAGGCGATCGTGGTGCTCGGCCATCCGCCGTACTATCCGCGCTTCGGCTTCTCCGCCGACGCCGCAGCCAAGGTGATCTCCCCCTACGCCGGCAACCCGGCCTTCATGGCGTTGGAGCTCGAGCCGGGCGCGCTCGCGAAGCCGCTCAAGGTCGACTACCCGCTGGCGTTCGGGTGAGCGCGCCGCCGGTCCTCGGCGGGCTCAGGACTCGCATTCACAGCACGACGGGCCCGCCCGTGATCGTCCTGCATGGCGGGCCGGCCGCCGTCGGCGAGGCGGCCGGTCTCGCGCGCGGGCTGGCGGATCGCTTCCGCGTCCTCGAGCCGTGGCAACGGGGCAGCGGCCCTTCGCCGCTCACCGTCGCGACCCACGTCGCCGACCTGCATGCGCTGATCGAAGCGGCGTGCGCCGGCGAACGGCCGGCGCTGGTCGGGGAGTCCTGGGGCGCCATGCTGGCGCTGGCCTATGCGGCCGCCCACCCCGACACGCCCGCCGCGCTGGCGCTGGTCGGCTGCGGAACCTTCGACCTCGCCTCGAGAGCGCGGCTGGAAGCGACCCTCGCCGAGCGCGGAAGCGGAGCGGCGGCTTACGACTACGCGGTGGAAGCCGATCCGGCGCCGCGGGCCGACGAGCCGTTCGACCAGCGGGCGTACGCCGAGACCTGGGAGGACATGCTCCGCCTGCAAGCCGATGGCGTCTATCCCGCCGCCTTTGCGGCCGTCACCGCGCCGGTCCTCATGCTGCACGGCGATCATGACCCGCACCCGGGCGCGATGATCCGCGACAGCCTCCGCCCGCTCCTGCCGCAGCTTGAATACCTCGAGCTGGCGCGCTGCGGCCACTCCCCCTGGAAGGAGCGCTACGCGCGCGGCGCCTTCTTCGCCGCGCTGGGGCCTTGGCTCGCAGGAAAGCTCAGCGGCTAGACGGCGCGCTCGCCCATAGCGCCTCGGTGTAGAGCAGGCCGAGCCCCTTCCGCAGCTGGTTGCGGTAGCTGCCGGAGAGGAATTCGCAGCCGCCGAACACTCGCTTGGCGCCGGTCGCCGCCGCGTCCGAACAGCGCCGGTCGAGCAGCGCTCGGTGCAGCCGATGGCCGCGAAAGGCGGGATCGACGGCGCCGTCGGCCAGATAGGCGTCCTCGCCGACCTGGTAGAGGATCGCGGCGCCGGCCGGCTTCCCATCGCGCCGCGCCAAGTAGAGCGACCAGCCCGGCGCGCCCAGCCACGGCCCCATGGGCACGCGGAAATCCGTGATCGCCCAGCCGGCGTGGTAGGCGTCGGAGAACATCGCCAGCGCCGCCTCGTCCTCGACCTTGTCCACCTCGACGCCCGACGCCCGTTGCTCCGCCAGGTCGACCGGGCCAACCATCGTCGCGTGGAAGCCACTCTGGCTGTAGCCGGCGTCCGCGAGCATGCGCGCGGTCTTGGCGATCGGCTGCCCCGGCGCGAGCTCGAAGACGCCGCCGATGCCGGCCGCGAACCATGCGATCACGCCTGGCAAGTCGTTGAGCAGTCCATCGTGGAAGCCGTAGGCGCGATTGAAGACCGAGCCCGGAAACCCGGGCGTGCGGAGCGCCAGGCCCCCGCCTTCGAACGTCCGCGCCTCCGCGCGCATAGGGTTGCCGGGACGCGCGGCGATGATCGCCTGCCGGCTCTTGGTGTAGCCGGCGACGATCGCTTGCGCGCGGCGCACGTCGTCGAGCTCCGGAATGAACGCAGCCATGCCCCCGCCTTCCCTGCCGAAAGCGAAGGCTACACCGGCTCCGGAGCGTTTTCCCTACCCGGCGCGGGTCAGCGCGTGGCGGTGGCGGCGACAGCAGGCGTCGCGTGGGCGCTGGCCGCCGCCGCGGCCGGGGCGGCGGCCGCGACCACGATCGCGTGCACCGGCGGCAGGCTGACCTTCGCGGTCGCGACCGCGAGCGCGTGCGGCGCCGCCTGCGGGTTCAGCGCTGCGTAGGGGATGGGGTGCGCCGGGGCGGTCGCCGCCGTGCGATCGACCACCGGGCGAAGGACGGTCTCCACGCGCTCGCGGCCATGCGTCACGTAGCTCGCCTCGACCAGGTGCAGAGCCGAGTCGCCGACGCTGCGCCGAGCAACCTGGAACCCGCCCGTGGCCGGCTCCGCGTCCCGCCGCTGCACGGCCTCGGCCACCGGCGCCCGGTAGGGCGTCGCGTGCCGCAGCACCGCCGGCCTCAGCGTCGCCAACCTGGGGTCGGTCGCGCGGAGCACGCCGGAAAGGTCGGTCTCGTGGCCGGCGTATTGGCCGTTGAAGGCGGTCGCGTCGCCGCTCGGCCCCGGCCAGCGGTAGAAGATATGCGCGCCGATCTGCGTGATGCGCTTCAGCGCCCCGGCCCAGAAGGGGCGGACATAGTCGGCGTGGTAATAGGTCGCGGTGCCGACTTTGGTCATGACGAACCCATTCAGCGCCTGTTTGGCGACCGCCGTCGCCTGGCTCCAAAGCTGCGGATCAGGCGTGCGCCTCAGCGACCCGTCGCAGGTGAAGGAGAACTGGCAACCGGTGCGCAGCTGCGAGCCCTCGTAGACCACCCCGCACACGGACTTCGGGTAGTCGGGGTGCCGGAGGCGGTTGAGCACGGTCTGGGCGACCGCTTCCTGCCCCGCCAGCGGCTGGCGCCCCGCCTCGTAGTAGACCGCCTGCGCGAGGCACCGTTCGGCGAGCTCGCGGTCGTGGGCGGATGCGTTCAGCACGAATGGCCTCGCAGGCGCGTCCGGCTCGAGAGCGAATGTGATCGCGCCGGCTGGAACCCCTGCTTTGCCGAGCGCGTTGGCGGGGATGAGGATGGGATGCCGCGCGGGCGCCTTCGGCTGGGTCAGGCCGAAGGATGCGGCGGCGTACGCCGAAAACAAGCCAACGAAAGATACGAGCGCCGCCAAAGGGCGGGTCCGGGGAGCCGTCATTTCACCTCCAGCCCCCGACGGCGGCAGCCCTTAATCACGAAATAAGGCGAAAAATTGCAGCCCGCGGGCGCTTTCGTGAACGGCTTGAGCGTAGGCGAGCGCGGTTTCGTGATCGGCGATCACCGAATCTCTCTTTTCACGCAGGGCCAGGAGGCCTATATCAACGGGCGACTTATGCTCACTCTTAGCATAAGTCGGGGCCACGCCGGCGGCCTTACTCAGCCTCCGGCGTTTTTGAAGCCCTCAATAATGCTCAGAGTGAGCAAAAGGAGACGGGGGAAATGGCGGACGGTTCTCTACCGCTGAAGTTCACCGACGAAGTCCAGGTCGCCACCCGGCCGATCTGGGAGAAGGTGCGCGGTCATGTCACACCGCTCGAGTGGCGGCTGCACGCGCCGCTGATCGCGGCGATCAATGACCTCAAGCGGCAGAAGAACGCGGTCATCCTCGCCCACAACTATATGACGCCGGAGATCTTCCACGGGGTCGGCGACTACGTCGGCGACAGCCTCGGCCTCGCCCGCGAGGCGGCGAAGTCCGACGCCGCGATGATCGTGCAGGCCGGCGTCCTCTTCATGGCCGAGACCTCGAAGGTGATCTGCCCCGAAAAGACGGTGCTGATCCCCGATCTCCGCGCCGGCTGCTCGCTCGCGTCATCGATCACCGCCGCCGACGTGCGCCTGATCCGCCAGCGCTATCCCGGCGTGCCGGTGGTCGCCTACATCAACACCACCGCGGCGGTGAAGGCCGAGATCGACGTCTGCTGCACCAGCGCCAACGCCGTGCAGGTGGTCGAGCATGTCGCCCGCGAGTGGGGCTCCGACCGGGTGATCCTGCTCCCCGACGAGTTCCTGGCCAGGAACGTGGCGCGCCAGACCGCCGTCAGGATCATCGCCTGGCAGGGCCGCTGCGAGGTGCACGAGCGCTTCGACGCCAACGACATCCGCGAGTTGCGCGACGCTTATCCGGACGCCGAGATCCTCGCCCATCCGGAGTGCCCGACCGAGGTCATCGAGCTCGCCGACTTCGCCGGCTCGACCGCCGCGATGAATGACTACGTGATGAAGCGCCGCCCGCGCCGCGTGGTGCTGATCACCGAGTGCTCGATGGCCGACAACGTCGCCTGCGAGGCGCCGGAGACGGAGTTCGTGCGCCCCTGCAACCTTTGCCCGCACATGAAGCGGATCACGCTCGAGAACATCTACGACGCGCTGGCGAAGGAGCAGTTCGAGGTCACCGTCGACGAGGACGTCGCCGCCCGCGCCCGCCTGGCTGTGCAGCGCATGATCGACATGCCGCCGCCGGCCACGCCGGCCCGCTACGACCTCGTCAAGGCCAAACACCACGTCGACGTGGAGCTGATCTAGCTCCGAGCAAGCGATGGCCCGCGGCCTCCCAACATCCCGCTCATCCCCGCGAAAGCGGGGACCCAGGCTGTTTGTCTGCGAACGCCCGGGACGGCCCGTGATCGCTCAACTCTACGGCCAATCTGTTCGTGAGGTTCTTGGAGAGATCCCTGTGACGGTGCGCCAGGCACAAGAGCTGCAGAAAAACGCCTGGGTCCCCGCTTTCACGGGGATGAGCGGCGTGGGTGTGCCTTCGCAGTTCGACCAGCGAGCGCGGTCACCGGCATGAGCGAGGAGGAGCCGCCGCTGGGGCCGTGGGAGATGGCCGCGGCCGAGCCTGAGCCTCAGCTCGCGCCGGCGACGGCGGCGGCTGCGCCGCGCCAAGGGACGACCGCCCAGGAGATCCTCGGCGGCGTCGTCTCGACCGGGCTGCTGGCCGCCTTCCTGGCCTGGCAGATGGGCTGGGTCTGGGCGCTGGCCGGCGTCGTCGGCGTCTTCGTCCACGAGTACGGGCACGTGCTGGCGATCAATGCGCTGGGGAGCGGCCCCGGCCGCATCCGCATCATCCCCTTCTTCGGCGGCGCCGCCACGATGGCGCGGCCGCCGAACACCGACTTCAAGGGCGTCCTGATCTCGCTGGCCGGCCCGACGTTCGGGCTGCTCGCGTCGATTCCGTTCTTCCTGCTCGCGCGGCAGACCGGCGACGCCCGCTGGATCGGGGGCGCCTTCTTCGTCGGGCTGATCAACCTCATCAACCTCGCGCCGGCCCCGCCGCTCGACGGCTCCAAGGCGCTCGGGCCGGCGCTCGCCCGCATCAACCCGCTGGTCGAGCGGATCGCGCTCGTTCTGGTCGGCGCCGGCGCGGTCTACTGGGCCTACATCACCGGCAACTGGCTGTTTGGGGCGTTCGTCGCCATCGCGACGCTGGGCGCGGTCCGCACGGGTGTCGCGCGCGCCCCGGCCCGGCCCTTGAGCGCCGGCGAATGGATCGCCGCCGTCGCGCTCTGGCTGCTCGCGCTCAGCCTCTGCCTCGGCGTCGTGGCGTTGAGCGCCGAGTGGCGCACCCTGATCGGAGGCGTTCGATGAGCTACGAAGTCCGCGAAGTCGAGGTGGCGGCCGGGCCGCTTGCCGCCGTGCGGGCGAGCACCACCTTTCCCGGACTCGGCAAGGCCATCACCGGCTCGCTCGACCAGGTCTACGCGCTGCTCCGGCGCCGGAACGTGACCGGTCTCGGCCACAACGTCGTGGTCTATCCGACGTTCAGGCCCGACGGCATCGAGATCGTGGCCGGCGTGCAGACGCCCGCGCCCATCGAGCCCGAAGGATCGGTGATCGCGGCGGAGACACCCTCCGGCCGAGCCGCCACGGCGGCCTACTTCGGCCCCTACGACAAGATGCAGCCCGCCCACCAGGCCATCCAGCGCTGGCTGGCGGAGAAGGGCCTCCGCTCCGACGTGAGCTGGGAGGTCTACGGCGACTGGGAGGAGGACCCGGCCAAGCTCCGCACCGACATCTACTACAGGATCGTCCAGGCCTGATGTCCGACCGCGTCCGTTTCGACGGCGTCCTGGTGGTGGGCGCCGGGCTCGCCGGCCTCACCGCCGCCTTCGCCGCCGCCCCGCGCAAGGCCATGGTGCTTTGCGCCGATGCGCTGCTCTTCGGCTGCTCGTCCGCCTGGGCGCAGGGCGGCATCGCGGCCGCGCTCGGTCCCGACGACAGCCCCGAGCTGCACGCCGCCGACACGATCGCCGCCGGCGCCGGCCTGGTCGACCCCGATATGGCGGCGCTGCTCACCCGCGAGGGCCCGGCCGCCGTCGACCGCCTGGCCGCGATGGGCGTTCCCTTCGACCGCGACGACGACGGCGGCTACGTCCTCAACCTGGAGGCGGCGCACACCGTCGCCCGCGTCGCCCGCGTCAGGGGCGATGAGGCCGGCCGCGAGATCATGCGCATCGTCGCCGCCGCCGCCATGGCCGAGGCCAACGTCGAGATCCGCGCCAACGCGCGGGTGCGCGCCCTGCTGCGCGACGCCGAGGGCCGAGTGCGCGGCGCCCTCGTCGAGCAGGCTCGCGCGCTGATCGAGATCGTCGCTCCCGCCACCATCCTCGCCACCGGCGGGCTTGGCGGCCTCTACGCCACGACCACCAACCCGCGCGCGGTGCGGGGCGAGGGCCTGGCGCTGGCGGCGCTCGCCGGCGCGGTGATCGGCGACCCTGAGTTCGTGCAGTTCCACCCGACCGCCATCGCCGTCGACGCCGACCCCGCGCCGCTGGCGACCGAATCCCTGCGCGGCGAGCGCGCGGTGCTGGTCGACGCCGAAGGCCGCCGGATCATGGCCGGCAAGCATCCGCTGGGCGACCTTGCGCCGCGCGACATCGTCGCCCGCGCCATCCACGCCGAGATCCTCGCCGGCCGCGGCGCCTTCCTCGACGCCCGCGCCGCGATCGGCGAGCGTTTCCCGGACCACTTCCCCACCGTGTTCGCCGCCTGTCTCGCCGGCGGCATCGACCCGCGCGTTCAGCCGATTCCGGTCGCGCCGGCGGCGCACTACCACATGGGCGGGGTGGTCACCGACGCGGATGGCCGATCGAGCGTCGAGGGGCTCTTCGCCGCCGGCGAATGCGCCTCGACCGGCGTCCAGGGGGCGAACCGCCTCGCCTCCAATTCGCTCCTCGAAGCCACGGTGTTCGGGACCCGCGCCGGCCGGGCCGCGCGCGCGGCGGCGGACGTGAGGTCGCGCGTCGAGCGCGCCGCGCCCGCCCCCGACATGCCCGAAGACTCGCTCGAATTCCTGCGCGCGATGATGAGCCGCGACGCCGGCGTCGTGCGCGACGCGGCCGGCCTGACCAGCCTCGTCGAACGCATCGACCAGCTGGAGGCCGAGAGCGGCCAGAGCCTCGCCCTCGTCGCGGCCCGCCTGGTCGCGCAGGCGGCGCTCGCGCGCGAAGAGAGCCGCGGGGCCCACTACCGCGCCGACCATCGCGAGGCTTTGGCCGACGCCCGGCGGACGTTCGTTACGCTCGATGGGCGCGGGCGCGCCCGGACGAGGGTCGCGGCGGAATGATCGCGCCGCTGCCCGATGCGCTCGTCGAGCCGCTGGTGCGCGCCGCCCTGGCGGAGGATTTCGGCCGCGGCGGCGACGTGACCTCCGCCGCCCTCATCGCCCCCGACGCCGGGCTATCGGCCGTGTTCGCCGCCCGCGCCGAGGGGCGGATGGCCGGCCTCGCCTGCGCCCGTCTCGCCATCGCCGCCGTCGACCCAGCCGCCCGCTTCGAGGCGCAGGTCGCCGACGGTGACGACTTCGCCGCCGGCGCCGTGCTGGCGGTGGCCGAGGGCGGCGCGCGCGCCCTGCTTTCCGCCGAGCGGGTGGCGCTGAACTTCCTCGGCCGCCTCTGCGGGATCGCCACCCTCACCCGCGCCTATGTGCGGGCGGTGGAGGGAACCGAGGCGCGCATCGTCTGTACACGGAAGACGACGCCGCTCCTGCGCGTGCTCGAGAAGTACGCTGTGCGCTGCGGCGGCGGCGTCAACCACCGCTTCGGCCTCGACGACGCCATCCTGATCAAGGACAACCACATCGCCGCGCTGGCCGGCCACAACGCGCCGGTCGCCGAGGCCGTCCGCCGCGCCAGGGCCGCCGCTGGCCACCTGATGCAGGTGGAGGTCGAGGTCGATACGCTGGATCAGCTGGACGAGGCGCTGGGCGCCGGGCCCGACGTCATCCTGCTCGACAACTTCAGTCTCGCGGACCTGCGCGAAGCCGTCCGCCGCACCGCCGGCGCGGTCGTGCTCGAGGCCTCGGGCGGCGTCAGCCTCGCCACCGTCCGCGCCATCGCCGAGACCGGCGTCGACGCCATTTCCGTCGGCGCCCTCACCCACTCCGCCCCGGTGCTCGACATCGGCCTGGACGCTGGCGGCTAGCAGCGCCGGACCGGGCGCTCGCCCGCCTAGAGCCGGGCGGCGGCTTCCTTGGCCTGCGCCAGGCGCGCGGGGAGCAGCTCGGCCATCTGGTTCTCGACCGCGGCCAGCACCTCCTTCGGCGCCGTCTCCGGGCGGCCGGAGTCGAACGGCGGCGCCGGCGCGTACTCGATGGCGAGCTGCAGCCGCTGGGCCAGCGCCGTGCCGCCGAGTTCGGCCGCGACCGTGAAGGCGAAGTCGATGCCCGCGGTGACCCCGCCGCCGGTGATGATGTTCCCGTCGCGCACCACCCGTCCGGGGTCGGGAACCGCGCCGAACAGCGCCAGCATGTCGCGCCACGCCCAGTGGCAGGCCGCCCGCTT
>DATGIN010000160.1:0-4560 GCA_035295705.1 Caulobacteraceae bacterium | reverse complement strand
AGGGCGAAGCCACCTTCTTCGACGGCGAGAGCACCGTCGACCTTGCGGTCGGCGACATCATCTACGGCCCTAGCGGCATGAACGCGGCGCTCAGGCTCACGACGCCCTTCCGGTTGCTCTTCATCAGCGCGCCCCGCGTGGCGCTCGACCATCGGCTGATCGCGCCCCTGTCGCTGAAGGTCGGACGGCTGCCGGCCGCCGGCGGCCTCGGCCACGTCTTCTCCGGGCTTTTGCGCGCGACCGCGGACACCCTCGACACGCTGACCTCCGAGCAGCTGCGGCCGGTCGAGCTGGCGCTGACGGAGTTCCTGGTCGCAAACCTGGCCGCCGAGGGATCGCCGGCGGCGAAGGGCGGGGCGGACGCCGCGCGTGCCGCGCACCTGCACCGCGTCTGCCAGACCATCGAGACCATGCTGTCGGACCCGGAGCTGACGCTGGACCAGGTCGCCGCCGCCGACGGCATCTCGGCCCGCTCGCTGCAGAAGCTGTTCGCGAGCGCCGGGCAGAGCTTCTCGACCTACCTGCGCCTGCGCCGCCTGGAGCGCTGCCGGCTGGATCTCACCAGCCCCATCTTCGCCAGCCTCTCGATCTCGGAGATCTGCTTCCGCTGGGGCTTCAACGGGTCGGCGCATTTCAGCCGCGCCTTCAAGGACCGCTACGGCCTCTCCCCGCGCGACTACCGCAAGACTCAGGGCGCGTAGGAGCAAGCGCTTGCCGTTGACAAGCGCCGCTGCGCGTGCGGTCATTTCGTTGACCGAGACGCTATTCCGCTGAACGGAACGCTCCTCTTGCTCGACGTCGCCGACCCGCCGCTGCTCGCCTCCGACCTGGAGTCGGTCGACCTCGTGCTGCGCCTGCTCGAGCACCTGGCGAGCGCCAGCCAGCCACGCGGGGTGAGCGACGTCGCCCGCGAGCTCGGCATCTCCAAGCCGCGCGCCCACCGCCACCTGCGCGCGCTGGTCCAGCGCGGGTACGCCCGCCAGGACGGCGAGAGCGGCGGCTATGAGATCGGGGTCAAGGTGCTGGCGCTGGGCGAAGCGGTGCGCGAGCGCTTCGAGCTGGCGGCCATACGCCCGGTGATGGCCGACCTGCGCGAAGCCACTGGCCTGGCCGTCACGGCCTCGGTTCTGGCCGAGGGGGCGGTCACCATCGTCGAGATGCTGCAGGGCCGCACGTTGATCGAGTTCGCCATCCGCCCGGGCTCGACCCTCGACTTCCACGCCTCGGCGCACGGGCTCGTGGCCCTCGCCTTCGGGCCGGCCGCTCTCCTCGATGCGGTCCTCGCCGCGCCGCTCCGCGCCTGGACGCCGCGCACGATGACCGACCCCGCAGCGGTCCGCCGCCGCGTGCGTCAGGTGCGCGAGCAGGGCTGGGCGACCGCGGCCGACGCGGTGCAGATCGGCGTCAACGCGCTCGCCGCCCCGGTGTTCGACCACCGCGGCGACTGGCGGGGCGCGATCGCGCTGGTGGGCGCCTCGCAGTTCATCCCCGACCGGCCGGCGGAGGTGCTGATCGCCCAGGTGGTCGGGGCCGCATCCGCCGCCTCGCGGCGGCTCGGCTGGGGGGTCGCCTGATGCCGGGCTACTCGCTCGCGGTCGACATCGGCGGCACCTTCACCGACGCGGTCCTGCGCGGCGCCGACGGCTCGCTGGTGGTCGACAAGACGCTGACCACCCACCACGACCTCTTGGAAGGCTTCTTCAAGAGCGTGAACCTGACGCTGGCCAAGGCCGGCCTCGGCGCCGAGGCCATCGACGGCGTCGTCGTGCACGCCACGACCGTGGTGACCAACGCGCTGATCGAGCGCAAGGGCCCGCCGACGGCGCTCATCGTCACCAAGGGCTTCCGGGACGTGCTGCCGATCCGCAACGAGCATCGCTACGAGATGTACGACCCGCAGATCGAGTTCGCGCCGCCGCTCATCCCGCGCGAGCTGACCTTCGAGGTCGACGAGCGCATGCTGGCCGACGGCCAGGTGCTGCGCGGCGTCGATCCGGCCGAGGTCGAGGCGCTGGTCCCGCGCCTGAAGCAAGCTGGCGTGGCGTCGGTCGCCGTCTGCCTGATCAACGCCTTCCTGAACGGCGAGAACGAGCAGGCGGTCGCCGCCGTGCTGCGGCGCGCCGCCCCGGAGCTCTACCTTTCGATCTCGTCCAGCGTCGCCCCGCAGATCCGCGAGTACCCGCGCGCCTCGACGACGGCGATCAACGCCTACACGACCCCGATCACCGAGCCCTACCTGCGCGGGCTGGCCGAGGGGCTCGACAAGGCCGGCGTCGCCAACCGGCCGCTGATCATGCTGTCGAGCGGCGGGGTGATCGGGGCCGAGGTCGCCGGCCGCAACCCGGTCAGGATGATCGAGAGTGGGCCGGCGGCCGGCGCGCTCGCCGCCGCATACTACGCCGAGCGGCTGGGCATCGACCGGCTGATGTCGTTCGACATGGGCGGAACGACCGCCAAGGCCTGCCTGATCGAGGGCAGGAAGCCGCTGGTGACCGGCGTGCTCGAGGTCGACCGCAAGTACCGCTTCTGCGAAGGCAGCGGCATGCCGCTGACCATCCCCTCGATCGACATGATCGAGATCGGTGCCGGCGGCGGCAGCATCGCCTACATCGACGACCTCGGCCTGATGAAGGTGGGGCCCGAGAGCGCCGGGTCCGAGCCCGGCCCCGCCTGCTACGGGCGTGGCGGAACCCGGCCGACCGTCACCGACGCCGACCTGGTCCTTGGCCTGCTCGACGCGGCGAACTTCCTCGGCGGCGACATGCCGCTCGACAAGCCGGCGGCCGAGCGCGCGCTCGACGATCTCGCCGCGCCGCTCGGGGTCAGCCGCGCGCAGGCGGCGGGCGGCGTCTACCGCATCGTCGCCGAGGCGATGGCCGCGGCCGCCCGCGCCCACGCCACCGACCGCGGCGTCGATCATCGCGGCCTCCCGCTGCTGGCCTTCGGCGGCGCCGGGCCGGTGCACGCGTGCGCCGTCGGCGAGCTGCTGCAGAGCGCCGCCGTCATCTTCCCGCCGCAGGCCAGCGTGCTCTCCGCCTTCGGCGCGCTGGTCACCCCCGTGCGGCTGGACCTCGTCAGAAGCGCGCTCGCGCGCCTCGACGCGCTCGACTGGGACGCCGTGCGGCGCCTGATGGCGGAGATGACCGCCGAGGCGCACGCCGCGCTGGCCGAGGCGGGCGCCAAGCCCGCCGACGTCCGCCTGCGCGTGGGCGCGGACCTGCGCTACACCGGCCAGCAGAACGAGGTCACCGTCACGTTCGACGGCGATCCGACCGCGGGCGGCGACGCCGAGGCGGTGCGCGCCGCCTTCGAGGGCGCCTACTTCGCCCAGTACGGCGTGAACCCCTCGCACGTGCCGATCGAGGTGGTCAGCTGGCGCCTGACGGCGCAGGGCCCGGAGAACACCGCTGGCGCGGCGAAGCCGCCGCCGCAAGCGCCCGCGGCGCCGGTGCGGGAAGTCGATGTCCCGCTATGGGCCGACGCCGGTCCCGCGAAGGTGTACGCGCGCGCCAGCCTCGGCCGCGGCCAGACGCTGGTCGGACCGGCCCTCGTCGAGGAGCGCGAGAC
Source organism: Caulobacteraceae bacterium (assembly GCA_035295705.1). GTDB lineage: Bacteria > Pseudomonadota > Alphaproteobacteria > Caulobacterales > Caulobacteraceae > Poindextera. The sequence continues at coordinate 993 of DATGIN010000160.1, read as the reverse complement.
CACGGTCGTGCTGCCGCCCGGCTGGGAAGCTACTCTCGATGCCAGCGGCTGCATCATCGCGCGGCTGAAAGGCGCCTAGATGGACGGAATCGAGCTCGAGATCCTCTGGTCGAACCTGATCGGCATCGTCAGCGAGCAGGCGAAGGCGCTGCAGCGCATTGCGTTCAGCCCCATCGTCCGCGAAGCCGGCGACCTGGCCAGCGGCCTCTTCGATGCGCGCGGACGCATGGTCGCGCAGGCCAACACCGGCACGCCCGGGCACATCAACTCGCTGGCCGCCGCCGGCCGCACGCTGGCGGAGATGTTCCACAACCGCCTTGCCCCCGGCGACATCGTGATCACGAACGACCCGTGGCTCTCGGCGGGGCATTTCTTCGACATCACCGTGCTCAGCCCGATCTTCTGGGACGAGCGGCTGATCGGCTACATCGGCTCGACCATCCACCACACCGACATCGGCGGCTATGGCATCGGCGCGGGGGCGCGCGACATCCACGAAGAGGGCCTGTGGATCCCGCCGATGAAGTTCTACGAGGCCGGCGAGCCCAACCCGACCCTGCACGACATCATCCGCTCGAACGTGCGTACGCCCGACCACGTGTTCGGCGACCTCGCCGCCCAGGTCTCCGGCGGCCGCGCCGGCGGCGAGCGGCTGATCGCGCTCTGCAAGCGCCAGGGGATCCTGGACATCGAAGAGGTCGCCGACGAGATCATCGACCGCTCGGAGGCGGCGACCCGCAAGGCGATCCGCGCGCTGCCGGCCGGGACCTGGCATGGCGAGAGCCGCTTCGACGTCCCCGGCGGCGACATCATCACGCTGAAGGCGGCGGTCACCGTCGACAATAAGGCCGGCGAGGTGGTCATCGACTTCGACGGCAGCTCGGGCCCGAGCCCGATGGGCATCAACGTGGTGATGAACTACACCCACGCCTACTCGACGTTCGCGGTCAGGAGCTGCCTCAACCCCGAGCAGCCGAACAACCACGGCTCGCT
>DATGIN010000159.1:0-2317 GCA_035295705.1 Caulobacteraceae bacterium | reverse complement strand
TCGTCGACGATGCCGCGGCGGGCGTCGTCGCGCGCCTTCTTCTCGGCCGCGCGCTTGACCAGCGCGTCCAGCTCCAGCTGGCCGACCAGGCCCAGCGTCACCGGATCGACCGGCTTGATGTTGGCGGCGTTCCAGTGCGTGCGGTTGCGCACCTGCTCGATGGTCGACTTCGTCGTCCCCAGCACCTTGACGATCTGGCTGTCGGGGATCTCGGGGTGGTTGCGCAAGAACCAGGCGATCGCGTCGGGGCGGTCCTGGCGGCGCGAGACCGGCGTGTAGCGCGGCGCCTTGCGCGTGGGCTTCAGGAGCTCGGCATGGCGGCTCTTCTGCGCCTTCATGCGGTAGTTCGGGTCGGCGGCGGCCTTGTCCAGCTCCTCGCGGGACAGCTGGCCGTTGCCGATCGGGTCGGCGCCGCGGATGTCGCGCGCCACTTCGCCGTCGGCGATGCCCTTCACCTCCAGATGGTGCAGGCCGCAGAACTCGGCGATCTGTTCGAAGGTGAGGGTGGTGTTGTCGACCAGCCAGACGGCGGTCGCCTTGGGCATGAGGATCTGATCGGGCATAGCGGGATTCCAGATACGAAGGCGCCCGGCCTTTGCGGCCGGGCGGCATGGTTGATCCCGATATAGGGCCGATCGCGGCGGAAGGAAATGCTCGCCCGAGACTCCCGGCCACGGCGGCGGCGCCGTAAAGCTCGCCCCGCCATGCCGATCAGCCACGTCGTCGCGACCGCGCTCGCCGCCTTCCTCGCCTCCGCGGTCGAGTTCGTCGAAGCCGCGACGGTCGTGCTCGCGGTGGGCGGCGTACGCGGTTGGCGGGACACGCTGGTCGGGGCCGCGGCCGCGGTCGGCGTGCTCGCGGCCCTGACGGCGGTGCTCGGCCCGGCGCTGACCCTCATCCCGCTGCACGCCTTGCAGGTGATCGTCGGCGCGCTTCTGCTGCTCTTCGGCCTCCGCTGGCTCAGGAAGGCGATCCTGCGCGCGGCCGGCGTGCTCGCCAAGCATGACGAGACCGCGGCCTACGCGAAGGAGCGCGAGGCGATGCTCGAGCTTGGCGCGCGCGGCGCCGGCTTCGACGCCGTCGCGTTCGGCGCCGCGTTCCAGATCTGCATGATCGAGGGGACCGAGGTGGTGTTCATCGTGATCGCCGTCAGCGCCGGCGGCGCCGGGCTTTTGCTGCCGGCGAGCGCCGGCGCCGCGGTCGCGCTCGTCATCGTGGCCGCGCTGGGCTTCGCCCTGCACCGGCCGATGGCGCAGGTTCCCGAGAACACGCTGAAGTTCATCGTCGGCGTCATCCTCTCCGGCTTCGGCGCCTTCTGGCTCGGCGAAGGCATGGGCGTGGCCTGGCCGGGCGAGGATCTGGCGATCCTGGGGCTGATCGCGGGCTTCGGCGCGATCGCGCTTGCGAGCGTGCCGGCCTGCAGGGCGCGCGGCCTGCGCGCAGCCGGAGCGCGCGCCTGATGGGCTGGATCGCGGGCGTCGCCAAGGAGATCTGGGGCCTTTTCGTCGACGACATCGGGCTCGCCGTCGCAAGCCTCGTCTGGGTCGCCATCGTCTGGATCGCCGCCCGCTGGCTGGGCGCGGCCGCCGGCCCGGCGCTGTTCGCCGGCCTTGCCGTCATCCTCGTAACCAGCGCCCTCCGCCGCGCCGGCCAGGGCTGAGACCGAGCGCAGCATCTAACCGCCAAGGACGCCAAGTTCGCCAAGGCGCCCGCCCGCCGCCAACCTCGATGTTCTCGTCATGGCCCTCCCCGCGAAGGCGGGGAGTGTCCGGGCCACCCAGAGACACAAGGTCCCGCGTGCGCTTCCGGCGCGTCTGGATCCCCCGCACTCCGCTTCGCTCCGGCGGGGATGACGCAGGAGGATCGGCGACTGAGCCCCTTGGCGAACTTGGCGTGCTTGGCGGTCGAAGGCGGCTTTTGCCCGCCTCGCCTGGCCTCAAACGACGAGGATGATCTTGCCGAGGTGATCGGCCTCGTCGATGCGGGCGTGGGCCTTGGCGGCGTCGGCGAGCGGGAAGGTCTGATCGACGATCGTCTTCACCTTGCCGGCCTCGATCCACGGCCAGACCACGCGCTCGACCTCGGCGGCGAGCCGCGCCTTCTCGTCGGCGTCGCGCGGGCGCAGCGTCGAGCCCGTCAGCACCGCCCGCTTCTGCATGATGCGGCCGAGGTTGACCTCGACCGCCGCGCCGCCCAGCGTCGCGATCATCACGATACGGCCGGCGGTGTTCAGCGCCTCGAGGTTCTTGGCGAAGTAGTCGCCGCCCACCATGTCGAGCACGACGTCGACGCCGCCCTCCGCCTTGGCGACCGCGAC
>DATGIN010000158.1:0-11061 GCA_035295705.1 Caulobacteraceae bacterium | reverse complement strand
TTGGCCGCTCCTCGAGGCGACGGGCTATCGTCGCTATACCGAGGGCCAGTTCGTCTCGTTTCCGGCTCTGTCAGGGGGCGCCCGAGCAACGGTTGCGCTGCTGCACGAATGCCCGGCCCACCGGGCGCTGACCGACTACGGCCTGTTGCGGACACACGCCGACGCCGGCTGCGTGACCCTCGTCTGCGAGACTGCGGGCGGCCCCCTCCCCTTCGCCTTCGTCCGGCGGCGCATCGCGTACGCGCCCATCGGGGTCATGCAGCTGGTCTACTGCCGCGACACCGCAGGCTTCGTCGCGCACGCGGGTCCCTTGGGGCGGTTCCTGCTGAGTCAGGGCGCAACGTGCGTCATCCTCGACGCGGACGGCCCGATCAAGGGACTGAGCGGCGTCTTCTATCGGAACAAGACGCCGCGCTATTTCAAAGGTCCGGGCAAGCCTATCCCGAACGATCTGGCGTTCACCGAGACGGTCTTGTTCGGCCCCTGACCTGCAAGAGGCCGGCCACTCGCTCACCGCGCCGGCTGCGATCGATTTCATCCGCCGTAAAGGACGGCGACGCTCTTCTTAAGGTCGCGACGATTCGTCGGAAGCTCGCGTCGCGCGAGCGAAGGGGACATGGAGGCGCCGATCCAACCTGCTCTTGCCGCGCTCGAGCCGCCGCGTCCGGCGGCGGATGCCGGCGCCCCGGCGCGCGCCGCCCAGGGCCAGCCCCTCGCCTTCTGGGTGTCGGTCGCCCTGGTGCTGGCGTTCAGCGAATGCTGGGTGATGTTTCTCACCGGGCCGGCCGAGCCGCCGCCGCCGGATGACGTGCTGGCCGAAATTCGGCTCATGTTCTTCCCGATCTACGCGGTCGTGCTCGGCCTCGCCGCGACAAGGCTTGCCGGCGTGGGCAGGGCCGCCCTTCGGGCGCCGGCGCTGCTGCTGCTGGTCGCCGTGACCGTCGCGTCGATCATGTGGTCGATCGACCCGCAGGTCACCACGCGCCGCTGCGTCGCCGTGGTGATCACCATGCTGGCCGGAATCGCCGTCGCCGAGCGATTTTCCTGGCCGCAGCTCCTCGAGGTGCTGGGCGCGGCCCTCGGGGTCACGGTCGTGCTCTCGTTCGTCATGGCGCTGCTCCTTCCCGAATATGGCTTGATGCAGGTCGATTTCCCCGGGGCCTGGCGCGGCGCGTGGAGCCACAAGAACGACCTCGGCTACTACATGTCGTTCTCGGTCATCGTGTTCGTCGCCAGCGCCGTCGCCAATCCGGGGCGACGATGGCTGTGGGCGGTCGCGGCGGCGTCGGCGTTCGCGCTGATCCTGCTTTCGACATCGAAGACCGCGCTGGTCTCGTGTCTGCTCGGCCTTGCCCTCATGCCGCTGATGGGCCTGGCCCGTCGGGGCCCGGCGTGGGCGGTCGTCTCCACCTTCGTTCTGGTCTGCGTGCTCGGCGCCTTGGCCATGGCGCTCTGGCTGACTCCGGACCAGCTCTTCGGGCTCGTCGGCAAGGACACGACGCTGACCGGCCGCACGACGATCTGGTCAGCCGTCCTCGATCAGGTCGCCAAGCGGCCCTGGCTCGGTTACGGCTACGGCGCCGTGTGGGACAACAAGTCGGTCTGGGGCCCGTTGCCCTGGATCTCGTTCGAGCAGGGCTTCATCGTGAACGAGGCTCACAACACCTGGCTCGGCGTCTGGCTCGAGCTGGGCTATCTGGGCCTGGCGGCGTGGTCGCTGCTGTTCGCCGGGGTGTGGCTGCGGGCGCTGCGAACGCTGTACCTGCCCGGCGGGTCCTATTTTCCGCTGCCGTTTCTAGCGCTCTTCAGCGTGCACGCCGTGACCGAGTCGAGCGCGCTCGTCCAGAACGACTTGATATGGCTGATGTTCACGGCGACGGCTGTGAAGCTGGCCACAAGCGCGCGTCGCTGGCGGAGCGACCCCACGTAGTGTTCTGGCGTGAGCGGTCGAGCCAAGCGCTGGTCAGTTCGAACTCGGCGTGCGCCCGTAGAACTGGATGTTGAACGGCCCCCACCACAGGGCCTTTCCGAGGCCGCGCGCGGCGCGGTCGAGCGCGAAGGCTCGGTCGTCGGCCGCGACCAGCCAACTCGCGATCGCGGCCAGGCCGAACATCAGGGCCTGGGCTGCGCCGATGACCATCCAGCGCCCGACCCCAAGCCAATCGGGAGGACTGGACGTCGCGCAGTGGACCGTCGGCCCGTGCCCGTACGCAAAGGCCCTGAGGATCGTGTAGCGCAAGCTCAGCCGCTCCGAGACCGGATCCTCGAACACGCGCGCTTCCGGCGCCCAGGCAAACCTAGCGCCCGCCGCGCGCATGCTCCCGTACAGCAGGTCGTCCTCGCCGCCGGTCTGGTTGCGGAGCTGGGAGAACGGCCGGCGCGGGTCCGGCAGCGATGAGCGTCGCACGAAGCTGTTGCCGCAGGCCATGTGCCCCACCGTCAGGCCCTCCTCTTCGGGGCCGAGGTGCGAGAAGAAGTGCTCGAGATAGGCGCGGTGCCGCACGACCTCCGCGGGAAGCCTCGCCCGCACCGGCCCGAACACGACGTCGGCGTCAAACCGCGCCTGCACCTCGAGCAGCCGGGCGAGCCAGCCTGGCGCCGCCTCCTGATCGTCGTCGAGAAAGGCGATGAAGGCCCCGCTAGCCGCAGTCAGCGCGGCGTTCCGGGCGTTTGCGACGCCGCTGCACGGCTCATGGACGTAGATCACACGAAACGGCGCTTCCGCAGCCAGATGCTCCGCCGTTGGGCGGGCGGATGGCGCCTGATCGTTGTCGGCGATGACGAGCTCCAGCGCCGCATGCTCCACGCCCGTCTGGCGCAACACCGAGCGCGCAGCGCGCACGAGCCCCTGCGGTCGCCGCTGGGTGGGAATCACGATCGAGATCGTCGTGCCCGGCGGCGCTGCGCTCGAGGCGCGGAGGGCGTCGGTCGCTGCTTCGTTCGTCACGTTGGGCGCCTGGGTCATCAACGCTCAGGCTCCGTCCGCCAGGACGCGGTGCGCTGCGTCCCTGACCGGCAGGACTTCGATGCCCGCGTCGGTGAGCGACTCGAGCGTCGCCGCGAGATCGTTCGGTCGGCAGCCATAGGCGGAGGGGTCCGCCGCCACGTCGTGGGTATAGAAAATCAGCCACCCTTTGCGGTCCGCCGCTTTGGCGACCAGGTCGCGGATGCGGCCGAGATCGAAGCGGCGGCGCTCGATCGGCGCCGCTCGCAGCTCGGCCAGGTCGATCAGCCCCGCGTTCAACCCCGTAGATACGCCGCGACAAGCCAGAAAGCGCCGCGAATAGAACATCTTCGAGCGCAGGGATGTCGATCCGTAGGGGTAGGCGAACGTCGTCGGGCGCTCGCCATCGAGCGCTTCCGCCAGGAAGGCCTCGTTCGCTTGGTGGTCGGCCAGCCACTCGGCCGGTGTCGAGAGCGTGGCGTCCTGGTGGGCAAAGGTATGGCTGGCGACCTCGTGCCCGGCCCGCTTCAGGCGCCGCAGGTCAGCGAGCGTGTGCTGCCGCGTCCCCTCGAACACGCCGCCGGCGTGCGCGCCGCAGACGTAGTAGCTGCCGCGAAACCCGCCGCATTCCAGCAGTTTGGCGCCGGCGATCGTCGCCGATCGCGGCACATCGTCGAAGCAGACGCTGGCGATCGCGCGCGTTAGCCTGGATCGCACCGGCCGCACCGGCGTGCGCTTGCCCAAGGCGAGCGCGAGCCTGCGCGTGAGGGGGAGCGTCTCCGTCAACCCGGGTTCCTCGCCGGAACAAATGCCAGTACGGCCGGGCTTTGGCTGCTAGAACCATGCCAACCGCGGCACGAACCCTGCAGCGGCAGGTGTCAGATCGAACGAGGCGCCCCATGTCGGCTCTGGTGTCCACGGCGAGCCCGCACTCCGCCACCTGGACCTACTTCGAGAACGCCTGGCACGAGGGCAACGTCGCCATCATGGGCCCGCGCACCCAGGCCGCGTGGCTGGGCGGCAGCGTGTTCGACGGCGCCAGGTCGTACGATGGTACGGCCCCCGACCTCGACCTGCACATGGCGCGCGTGAATGCATCGGCGCGCGCTCTGTTGCTCAAGCCGGTCGTTACGGTCGAGCGGTGGCTCGAGCTCGCCCGCGAAGGCATCAAGCGCTTCGCGCCGGATGCCGCGCTTTACATCCGCCCCATGTACTGGGCCGACTCCGGCGCGGGCGGCGGCGTCAAGTTCGACCCGGAGACGACGCGCTGGTGCCTCTGCCTCTACGAGACGCCCATGCCCGGCCCGCGGGAGCTGAGCGTCACGCTGTCGCCGTTTCGGCGCCCGACGATCGAGACTGCGCCGGTCGACGCCAAGTCCGGCTGCCTGTATCCGAACGGATCACGGGCGCTGATCGAGGCTGGCCAACGGGGTTTTGACAACTGCCTCATGAACGACGTGCTCGGCAACGTGGCCGAGCTCGCCAACTCCAACGTCTTCATGGTCAGGGACGGCGTGGTCTTCACGCCGCAGCCCAACGGGACGTTCCTGAACGGAATCACCCGCCAACGCGTCGTGGGCCTCTTGCGCGGCGACGGGGTCGAGGTGGTCGAGACGACGCTGCGCTATGCGGACTTCCAGACTGCGGACGAGATCTTCTCCACCGGCAACTTCGCGAAGGTCTCCGCCGTCACCAGGATCGACGAGCGCCCGCTGCCGCCTGGTCCGATCACAGGCAGGGCGAGCGCGCTGTACCGCGACTTCGCCCACGCCACCGCAAGGCTGGACAGCGCCGCCTAGCGGACCTGAACGGCCGACTTGCGGACGCCGCTGAGCGTTTGCGACGGAGTGATGGCCTCGACGTCGTACTTCACGTGCACGATCGCCGGTGTGGCGGCCGCCGAGGCCGCCGCGAACGCGGCGGGGAAATCCTCGGTCCGCTCGACCGTCACGCCAAACCCGCCGAATGCGTGCGCATACGCCGCGAAGTCCGGGTTCACGAGGTCGGTGGCGACCGGGCGATGCGGAAACTCGCGTTCCTGATGCATCCGGATCGTGCCGTAGGAGGCGTTGTCGAGCACGACGACGACGATCGGCAAGCCGTACTGGACCGCCGTCGCGAACTCCTGGCCGTTCATCAGGAAGTCGCCGTCGCCGTTGATGGAGACCACGCGCCTTTGCGGGTAGAGGCGTTGCATGGCGACAGCGGCCGGCACGCCGTAGCCCATCGAGGCCGACGTTGGCGCGATATGCGCGCCCAGGCGGCGGAAGCGGTAGTAGCGATGCAGCCAGGCCGCATAGTTGCCGGCGCCGTTACAGATGATGGCGTCCTCGGGCAAGACGTCGCGCAGGTGGACCACGAGCTCACCGAGATTGACCGGGCCGGGCTGAGCCGTCGGCGTTTCCGACCAGGCGAGATAGTCGCCATGCGCCTGGCCAACCGATTGTCGCCAGATAGGACGGGCGGGCGGTTGGAGCCCCGCGACCGCGTTGGCAAAGCCCTTGGGGCTCGCATGGATGGCGAGCGCGGGCGGATAGGTCGCCCCGAGCTCTTCGGCGCCCGGATAGACGTGCACGAGGCGCTTCGGCTCGGTGCGCGCGTCAAACAGGCGGTAGCTCTGGGTGGTGACCTCATCGAGCCGAGCCCCGACCGCGAGCACGAGGTCGGAGGTCGCGAAACGTTCGACAAGCCTGGGGTTCGCGCCGAGCCCGAGGTCCCCTGCGTAGTTTGGATGCAGCGGGTCGAACAGGGGCAGCCGCCGGTAGGCCGTGGCGACAGGCACGTCAAAGCGCTCGGCGAAAGTGCGAATGCCCGCGCGGGCCTCATCGTCCCAGCGCGTTCCGCCGACCAGCAGCATCGGCGCCTGCGCTCGGTCGAGCAGTCTCTGCAGCGCCTCGAGCGCCGTCCGATCCGGCGCCGGCTCGGCGGCCGCTGACCGCGGCGCCCTGGCCGCAGCCGTCGGCCGGGAGAGCACGTCGTGGGGCAGGCCAAGCACCACCGGCCCTGGCCGCCCGTTGATCGCGGTGTGAAACGCCCGCGAGACGTACTCCGTCACCCGGGCCGCGTCGTCGATCTCGGCGGTCCATTTCGTCATCGAGCCGAAGACCGCCCGACAATCGATCTCCTGCCAGGCTTCCCGATCGCGGACTGTCGTGTCGACCTGACCGACGAAGAGGATCATCGGCGTGGAGTCTTGCCGTGCGATGTGGACGCCTGCGGCGGCGTTGGTCGCGCCGGGGCCGCGGGTCACGAAACAGACGCCCGGCCGCCCCGTCGCCTTGCCGTAGGCGTCGGCCATCATCGCCGCGCCGCCCTCCTGGCGGCAGACGGTGAGCCCCACGCCGCTGTCGCGCAGCGCGTCGAGGACCGCAAGATAGCTCTCACCGGGAACGCAAAACACCTGCTGGACGCCTTCGGCCACGAGCTGGTCCACGAGCGCCTGGGCGGCGGTCCGAGGTGCAATTTCAAGCTTCACGGGGTTGCCTCCGCTTTGGTCCGATACTTGCGAGTCCGCCCCAGGAGTCCTTGCGTGAGCCGGTCGGCGACCCGGTTGAGGTCGCCCTGCCCTCCCAGCAAGATTCATGCGCGCCGCCCACGTCGGGCCCTCGAACGAGACGGAGACAGAGAGACCAGTCATGACAATGCGCACCGCTATCGTTGCACGGTTCCAGGAGGTCGCTGCGAGCCAGGAGAAGACGCTGGCGCCGCTCGCCGACGACCTGGTCCTGCTCGAGTCCGGGCTGGACTCGCTGTGCTTCGCCATCATCGTCGCGACGCTCGAGGACGAGCTTGGTTTCGACCCATTCAGCGCCTCGGACGACGTCTACTTCCCGGTGACGTTCGGCGACTTCGTCAAGTTCTACGAAATCGCCGCGCTCGAGCATGCCGACTAGGGAGACGCTGCGAGCGTCGCTGGGCGCTTCGCCACGGCTGCGCGAGCGATGGATCTGGGCCGCCGATGGCCACATCGCGCTCGCCGAAGCCGCGGCGGGGACCCGGTTTCCGGGCCAGCGGGCCACCCTGCGCGACCGCTCGGTTCTGCTCCGCACACAGAGTATGCTCGCGGCGGCGGCGGCGCTGATCGACCTCGACGGCCTCGCGCGCCGGATCGTGATCTGCCCGCCGGACCTTGACGATGAGCATATGGCCGGCGCGGCCGCCGCGGCTGGCGTCGAGGTCGTCGCGTTCGACGCTCTGACGCCGGCGATCGCCTCGCTTGGCTTGACGTTGGCGCCGATCAGCGACCGCTACGCGCCGCTCGCAGACGAAATTGGAGATGCGGTTGCGAGCGAGTGGGTGATGTTCACGTCCGGCACGACGGGCCCGCCGAAGATGGTAGTCCACTCGCTGGACGGCCTGACCGGCGCGATCAAGCCGGAGGCAAACGGCCCCGCCCCGGTCTGGGGCACCTTCTACGATATCCGCCGCTACGGCGGCCTGCAGATCCTGCTCCGCGCCATCCTGGGCCGGGGTTCGTTGGTGCTGACCGAGCCGAGCGAGGCGCTAGGCGACTTTCTCGCCCGCCTCGCAGTCCGTGGCGTGACGCACCTGACCGGGACCCCATCCCACTGGCGGCGGGTCCTGATGAGCCCCGAGGGCCGCGCCATCGCGCCCGACTATGTCCGGCTTTCCGGGGAGATCGCCGACCAGGCTGTGCTGGACGCGCTGAAGGCGCGGTTTCCGCGCGCCAAGATCGGTCACGCCTACGCCTCGACCGAGGCTGGCGTCGGTTTCGAGGTCAACGACGGGCGCGAGGGGTTTCCCGCCAGTCTGCTCGACCAGCCGGGCGAGGTCGAGATGCGGATCGTCGACGGCGCGTTGCAGCTCCGCTCTCGGCGGACCGCGACGCGCTATGTTGGCGATGCGGCCCCGGCGCTCGCCGACGCCGACGGCTTCGTCGACACCGGCGACATGATCGAGCGGCGCGGCGATCGCTTCCACTTCACCGGTCGCCGCGGCGGCGTCATCAACGTCGGTGGGCTGAAGGTGCATCCGGAAGAGATCGAGGCGGTCATCAACCGGCATCCGGCGGTGCAGGCCACGCTCGTCAGAGGTCGGCGCAGCCCGATCACCGGCGCGATCATCGTCGCCGACGTGGTGCTTGGCGCGCCTGCGAACGACGAGGCGGCGCTCAAGGCTGAGATCGTCTCCGCCTGCCGGCGCGATCTTGCGCCCTACAAGGCGCCGACCAGCATCCGCTTCGTCGCCTCGCTGGCGATGACCGCCGGCGGCAAGCTGGAGCGCAAGGGTGCGTAACGTGCTGGTCACGGGCGGCAGCCGCGGCATCGGCCTTGGGGTCGGCCGCGCTCTGGCGCTGGCGGGCTATCGCGTGGTCGCGCTGGCGCGCTCGGAGGGCAAGGCGCTGGCGCCCATCCGCGATGAGGTCGCCGGGGCCGGGGCGGGCGAGCTGCTGTTCGAGCCGTTCGACCTCGCCGACATCCAAGCGATCCCCGAGCTGGCTCGGAGGCTGAAGACGCGGGTGGGAGCGTTCTACGGCCTGGTCAACAACGCGGGACTGGGCACGGACGGCCTGCTCGCGAACATGCATGTCTCGCAGATCGAGGCGCTGGTCCGGGTCAACACCGTCGCTCCCATCGTGCTCACCAAGCACATCGTCCGGGCCATGATGACCGCCGGCGAAGGTCGCATCGTCAATATGGCCTCGGTTGTCGCCTCCACCGGCTACAGCGGGCTTTCCGTCTACGCCGCGACGAAGGCCTCCATGGTCGGGTTCACCAAGTCGCTGGCGCGCGAGGTGGGGCGGATGGGCATCACCGTCAACGCGGTGGCGCCGGGCTTTCTCGACACCGAGCTCACGAAGGGGCTCGGCGAAGACGGACGCGAGCAGGTGATGCGCCGCAGCGCTCTGCGGCGGCTGGCCGAGATCGAGGACGTCGCCGCCGCGGTCGTCTACCTGATGGGAGACGGCGGAAGGAACGTGACCGGCGGCACCCTGACGGTCGACGCAGGCAACACCGCCTAAAGCTTCAGAGCTTCAGCGCCTCGCGCACGCCCGCCGGCCACGTTTCGGGATCGGCGCCGTGGGTTGCGAACATGGCGACGGCCAGCCGGTCCATGCCGAAAGCCACGCAGCCGGTGTGTGCGGGCGTCCCGTCGGCCAGCATCAGGTCCCACGTCAGACCGAAGTGGTCCTGGTGGTAGTTGAAGCTCATGCAGGCGGTCGGCTCTTCGTGGCTGCGCACCGGGACCAGCAACTCGAACTTCAGCGCCTGCTCGCGCTGGCTGGCGGCGGCGAGCTGGCCCCCGCGTCCAAAGAACGGGTCGTTGGCCAAGTCGACCCGGTAGGACAGGCCGAGCTGGTCGGCGATCCCGACCGCGGTCTTGACCCACGCCTCGCGGAAATCGGCGATCTGCGCAGGCGAGCCGATGCGGACGTACTCGCGCATGCGGAACGACTGGAAGCGGTCGATGTCGGTTGACGGTTCGCGGCGGAAGCAGTCGGCGGCGACATCGAAAGTCAGGCCCTCGGCGGGGATCAGCCCGCGCGCGGCTGCGATCGGATAAACCGGGTAGCAGGCCGCTGGCGCCAGCACGAGGTCGGAAGGCTGAAGCTCGGGCGTCCAGTCGTCGCCTTCGTAGAACCGGTTGACCACGCCGCGAATGTGCCGCTCGTCGCCGCAGAGGCAGCTGACCGTCCCGAGCAGGTTCGGGAAGCTCTTCAGGTATCCGTGACGCTCGAGCTGGGCGCGGCTCATCACCGGCGGGAACCGCATGACCTCGGCGTCGGCGGGGCGGTGGCGCGAGATCAGAGCGGTCAGCGCCTCGACGATGCTCTCGTAGCGGCCGGTGCGGCCGTAGACGCCGTCGACGCCGCTTTCGTGGAAGAGGCCGCCCTTGAGCTTGGCCAGCCCCTCGGCGTCGCCGACGGCGAGCTTGGGTTCAATGGTCATCGGCCGTCAGCTTCTGAGCGACGCGCCGACGTCGCTGAGCAGCGTCGCGGTTGCGACGTTGGCGAGGATGCGGTCGTTGTTGATCATGATCGGTGAAGACAGGACATCGCGCAGGTGGCGGCCGATGCTGACATCGGTGTCGTTGCGATAGCTCGAGAGCCCCCCGACCCGAAGCGCGCTCATCACCGTCTGCACCGCCAGCTCCGACGCGTCGACCTTCAAGAGGCTGATCGCTGTCTGGAACTCCATCGTCGAGAGCGCGTCCGGATCATCCGTGATCGCCTCGTAACGATCGACCATCGTGGTGATCATCGCCCGGAGCGCCCGAAGCGACGCCGTGGCGCGCGAGAAGTAGGGTGCGCTGGGCGGAAGATCGGCGCCGCCTTTCATCGACTTGCGCAGGTACTTGCGCGCCTTCTCGACCGCGGCGGCCGCGATGCCGGCCCAGGTGCTGGCCCAGAGGATATGCGCGGCTGGGACCATGCTCTGGCCGTGGATCGCCTCGTACGGCGTGGCCATCACCTGCGCGGCGTCGCCGGTCGCAACGAGGTTGAAGCCGCCGCTGCAGGTGCCGCGCATGCCCAGCGCGTCCCACGACAACGTCGGTTCCAGCGTGTAGTCCGAGGCCAGCAAAACAACGAGAACCTGGTCCGAGGCGGCGGAGTCCGCGGCTCGGCGCGCGGTGGTCACGATGGCGTCCGCCTGGGCGCCGTAGGAGATCACGGTCGCGTCGCGCTGGAGGCTGATGCGCGAGCCGTCTCGCTCGACGGGCGCCTCGCTCGAGCGCACGTCGCCGCCGCCCTTGCCCTCGGTCGTCGACGAAGCAATCAGCAGTTGCTCATTTGTCAGCTTGCGGATGAAGGCGCGGATCCAGGGACTGTTTGTTCCGTGGCGGACGACGCAGGCGACCTTCACCTGGTGCATCGCATAGATCATCGCCGTGGCGGCGCAACCTTGCGCGAGCGTGTAGCAGACCTCCGATAGCTCGGAGAGGCCGACGCCCAGACCGCCGAGGCTTTTCGGCGCCATGACGCCCATCAGCCCCTCCGCCTTTGCCGCCGCGATCGCCTCGGCCGGGAAGCGGCCGTGCCGGTCGACGTCGACCGCGAACTGGCCGGAGACGGCGGCGACGCGACGCGCCCGCTCAATCAGGTCGGCCGCGCTCGACGCGGTGCGTCCTCGCGGCGCCACGCGTGCGGTGGAATC
>DATGIN010000157.1:0-5406 GCA_035295705.1 Caulobacteraceae bacterium | reverse complement strand
AGGCGGCAGATCGCCATCCGCCAGGCGCTGGAACGGGCGCGCAGCTCCGGCCTGATGGACCCCGCCACCGGCCTCTTCACCCGCGACCTGTTCGCCGCCCATCTGGCCCGCCTGGTGCAGGCCAGCCGCCAGCGGCATCGGCCGCTCTGCCTCTGCGTGCTGCGCGTCGCCGACAGGCCGGAGCTGACTCTGGCGCGCAAGGGCGGCTGGCTTGACCGCGCTACGCCGCAGATCGGCTCGATGATCGGACGCCTGATCCGGGCCGAAGACACCGCCGCCCGGCTTGGGCCCGAGGTGTTCGCGCTGGCGCTGCCGGCGACCGGCCAGGCGGCCGGGCAAGCCGCCGGCGAGCGCATCTGCGCGGTGATCGCGTGCACGGCGTTCGACGCCGGCGAGAACAAGCCGCCCTTCGTGGTCGAGTTCGATATCGGCGTCGCCGAAGTCGAAGCGGGCGAGAACGCGGCGCGCGCGCTCGAGCGCGCGGCCGCTAGCGCCCTTCAGCTCAAGGCCGGCTAGCTTTGAACGCGCTCAATCCGCAGCTCGTCGGAACGCTCGTACCGCTGGCCGTCGTCGTGCTCATTCTGGTGCTCCGCAATGCGCGCCCTCGCCCGCTCAGGATCGAGCGGCTGTGGATCCGGCCGGTCATCGTCATCATCCTGATGGGCGCGGCCCTGGCCGCCACTGCGCCGCCGCTCGATCCCCTCGACATAAGCCTGCTCGTCGCAGCGCTCGTGATCGGCTGCGGGCTCGGGTGGCTGCGCGGCCGGTCGATGCGGATCGAGGTGCATCCGGAGACCCACGCGCTCAGCGCCCGCGCCTCGCCGCTAGGGCTGGTTCTCATCTTCGGGCTGCTCCTGGTCCGCTACGTCCTGCGCGGAGAAGCGCTCGAGAGCGCAGGCTTCCTGCATCTTTCGGTGCTGACCATCGCCGACGCCTTCGTGCTGCTCGCGGTCGGCATGTTGTCGGTTCAGGGGTTGGAAATGTGGCTGCGCGCGCGCCGCTTGCTGGCGGAAGCCCAGGCCGCCAAAGCGGGCCCGCAGGCGCCGCCTCCGCCGCCCATGCCGACGATCATCAGCTAGGCGGTTCCGGCCATCCGGGCCAGCTCGCCCAGGATGCGCTCGGCGGCGGCGAGGCGTTGGTCGGGCGTCTCCCATTCGCCCTTTACCAGCACCGTCTGGTCGGGGCGGATGCGCCAGGTCTTCGGGTTCTGCTGGATATACGCAATCAGCGCGGCCGGATGGGCGAAGTGGTCATCGCGGAAGCTGACGGCGGCGCCCTTCGGCCCGACGTCGATTTTCGCCACGTTGGCCTGCCGGCAGAGGCCCTTGATGGCGACGATCTTCAGCAGCTGATCCGTCTCCGGCGGCAGCGGGCCGAACCGGTCGATCATCTCCGCCGCCAGCGCTTCGCGATCCTGCGCCTTCTCCGCGTCCGAAAGACGGCGGTAGAGCGCGAGGCGGACGTTCAGGTCGGGCACGTAGTGCTCGGGGATGAGCACCGCGGCTCCGGTGTTGATCTGCGGCGACCACCCGCGATCGATCGCCACATCGCCGGCGCCCATCTCGGCGCGCAGCTCGGCCACCGCGTTTTCCAGCATCTGCTGGTACAGCTCGACGCCGATCTCGCGGATGTGGCCCGACTGCTCCTCGCCCAAGAGATTGCCGCCGCCGCGGATATCGAGGTCGTGGCTGGCCAGCTGGAAGCCGGCGCCCAGGCTGTCCAGCGACTGCATGACCATCAGCCGCTTCTCGGCCGAGGCGCTGAGCGCGCGGTGCTCGGGCGTCGTCAGGTAGGCGTAGGCGCGCGCCTTCGCGCGGCCCACCCGTCCACGCAGCTGGTAGAGCTGGGCGAGGCCGAACATGTCGGAGCGATAGACGACGAGGGTGTTGGCGGTGGGGATGTCGAGCCCGGACTCGACGATGGAGGTCGAGAGCAAGACGTCGTAGCGCCCATCGTAGAACGCCCCCATCACGTCCTCGATCTGGGTCGGCGGCATCTGGCCGTGGCCGGTCACGAACTTCACCTCCGGCACCTCGTCGCGGAGGAACTTCTGGATCTCCGGCAGGTCGCGAATCCGCGGCGCGACCACATAGGCCTGCCCGCCACGGTACTTCTCCCGAAGCAGGGCTTCGCGGATGACGATCGGGTCGAGCGGAGTGATGTAGGTGCGCACGGCGAGCCGATCGACCGGCGGCGTGGCGATGATCGACATCTCGCGAATGCCGGACAGCGCCATCTGCAGGGTGCGGGGGATCGGCGTGGCCGAGAGCGTCAGAACGTGCACCTCGGCGCGCAGGGTCTTCAGCGCCTCCTTGTGCTTGACGCCGAAGTGCTGCTCCTCGTCCACGACGACGAGGCCAAGGTCGCGGAACTGCACCTGCTTGGACAGCACCGCATGGGTGCCGATGACGATGTCGATCTCGCCTTTCTTCAGGCCCTCGCGGGTCTTCGCCGCCTCGGCGGCGGGCACAAGGCGGGAAAGCCTGCCGATCCGCACGGGCCAGCCGTGGAAGCGCTCGCTGAAGGTCGCGAAGTGCTGGCGCGCCAGCAGCGTCGTCGGGCAGACGACCGCGACCTGCTTGCCGCTCATCGCGACGACGAAGGCGGCGCGCAGCGCCACCTCCGTCTTGCCGAAGCCCACGTCGCCGCAAACCAGGCGGTCCATCGGGTGGCCGGACGCAAGGTCGGTGAGCACGTCGCCGATCGTGGCCAGCTGGTCGTCGGTCTCATCGTACGGGAAGCGGGCGCAGAACTCGTCGAACAGGCCGCTCGGCGGGTCGATCTCGGGAAGCGACTTCAGCTGCCGCGCGGCGGCGATGGCGATCAGGCTCTCGGCCATCTCGCGCAGCCGCTCCTTGGCGCGCGCCTTCCGCGCCTGCCAGGCGGCGCCGCCCAGACGGTCGAGCTGAACGCCGTCGGCGTCGGAGCCATAGCGGCTGAGAAGGTCGATGTTCTCGACCGGCAGGTAGAGCTTCGATTCCTCGGCGTAGTCGATCGCCAGGCAATCGTGTGGCGCGTCCTGGACGGTCAGGGTCTGCAGGCCGGTATAGCGGCCGATGCCGTGGTCGATATGGACGACGAGATCGCCCGGCGTGAGCGCGGTCGCCTCGGTGAGGAAGTTCTGCGCCCGCCGCCGGCGGCCGGAACGCGCCAGACGGTCGCCCAGGATGTCGGTCTCGGCGATGACCGCGAGGTCCGAAGTCTCGAACCCGGCGTCGAGCGGCAGCACGATGCGCAGCGGCTGCTTGCGATCGCGCTTCTGCACCGCTGGCCAGTCGGCCGCGAGCGCGACGTCCTTCAGGCCGTGGTCGGCCAGCATGACGCCCAGCCGGTCGGACGAGCCGTCGGACCAGGAGGCGAAGAGCACCCGCTTGCCGTCTGCGCTCAACCGGCGTGCGTGGGCGACGGCCGCCTCGAACAGGTTGACGCTTTCGGCCGACCGTTCGGCTGCGAAGGTGCGGCCGAGCCGGCCGCCGAGCTCGACGCGAGCGCCGCCGCCCTCGTGCTCGAAGGGGCTGAGCCGGCGGCCGGCGCGGCCGGCCAGACCGGCGTCCCATTCGTCGGGCGTCAGATAGAGGCCCGGGGGCGGCAGCGCATGATAAGCGCCACGGCCCTGATCGGCGTCTAACCTGGCCTGGAAGGCGTCGTCGATGATCGCCAGCCGCTCGTCGCGGGCCGCTTCGGCAAGGTGGTCGAGCGCGATCAGCGCCTCGGCCGGCAGGTAGTCGAAAAGGGTTTCGAGCTCCTCGTAGAACAGCGGCAGGAAGTGCTCCATGCCGGCGCGCCGACCGCCCTCGCTGATCGAGGCGTAGAGGAGGTCCTCGCTCGAAGCCCCGAACGCCGCGCCGTAAGCCTGGCGGAAGCGGCTGATGCTCTCCTTGTCCAGCAGCACTTCGGACACGGGCATGAGCTCGATGGCGGTGAGCTTGCCGGTCGAGCGCTGCGAGACCGGATCGAAACTGCGGATGGTCTCGAGCGTGTCGCCGAAGAGGTCGAGCCGCAGCGGCTCTTCAGCACCGGGCGGGAAGACGTCGATGACGCCGCCGCGGATGGCGAACTCGCCCCGCTCCGATACGGTGGAGGCGCGGCTGTAGCCGTTGACGGCGAGATAGTGTTCCAACTCGACAAGGTCGATGTCCTGGCCCGCCTGCGCCGAATACCCAGCTCGGGCCAGCACTTCGCGGGGAGGAACGCGCTGCATGAGCGCCGCAGCCGCAACGACCAGCACCTGCGGGCCATCGCTCGCGCCTCTGGCCAGCCGCGCGAGCGCGGCGACGCGTCTGGCCGCGACGCCCGATGAGGGGCTGAGCCGGTCGTAGGGCAAGCAGTCCCACGAGGGGAAGGCGATCAGCTCGACGTCAGGGGCGAAGAAATCGAACGCCTCCGCAAAGGCCTGCGCGCGCGCGCTGTCGCGGGCCACGAAGACGGTCAAGCCGCCGCGCGCCCGCGCGATGTCCGCGAGAACCAGCGCGTCGAAGCCCTCCGGGACGCCGGTAAGCTCGACCGCGCCGGGCGCGAAGGCCACGGTATCGAGGTCGAGACGCTCGCGCTCGATCACGCTCATCGGCGCAGACTCGCCGCCAATTCCTCCGCCTTGAACGCGCGCAGCCGATCGAGGAGCGCGCCTTCGACCGCGGCCGGCGCGCGAATGCCCCCGACGATCCAGTCCCAGAGGTCGGGATCGGGCTGGTCGAGCAGGCGCTCGAAGGCGTCGAGATCGCTGGTCGTCATGGTCGCGAGATGGGCGTCGGCGAAGCCGCCCAGCAAGAGGTCGGCCTCAGCGAATCCCCGCCGCCAGGCGCGATAGCGCAACTTTTCGAGCCGGGCGTCGGGCATGGGAAGCGCCGCATATAGAACGGCGGCGGCGACGTCGCCACCTGCACTATATGCTTGGAGACCGATGCGGCCGGAGATTCTCTTTCCGCTGTTTGCGCCCTCATCGTCATTGAAGGGCGTCGGCCCCAAGCTCGCGCCCGTGCTGGAGCGGCTGGCGGGGCCGCTGGTGCGCGACGTCCTCTTTCTGCGGCCGCACTCGCTCGTCTACCGCACCCGCGTCTCCACGGCCGAGGCGCGCGACGGCGAAGTCCAGACTCTCGTGGTTGCCATCGACAAGCACTTCCCGCCCGGCCGCCGCGGCCTCCCATGGCGCATTCGGACCTTCGACGAGGCGGGGTTCCTGTTCCTGGTGTGGTTTCGCGGCGGCGGCGAGCACCTGGCGAGGCGCCATCCGCCGGGGTCCCGCCGCGCCGTCAGCGGGAAGGTCGAGCAGCGCTATCGCGGCGAGCTTTCGATGCCGCATCCGGACTACTTCCTCCCCGCCGAGCAGGTGGACGAGATTCCCGGCTTCGAGGCGATCTATCCGACCAGCGGCGATCTCCCCGCGCGGACGGTGCGCAAGCTCGCGCT
>DATGIN010000156.1:0-5104 GCA_035295705.1 Caulobacteraceae bacterium | reverse complement strand
TGTCGACGACGGAGCCCGGCTCGGCGGCGGGCGCGCCGATGGAGCGGCGGATGAGGGCGCCGGCTTCGGCGAACACCTTCACCAGCGACGAGTCCTGATCGAGCATCGCCTCGACGACCAGCGCGCCATCGTCGGACCTGAGCCGCCCGCGCGCCCAGTGTTCGCGGCCGCCGTTCGGCGGCATGGCCGCGGCAAGCCGGGCGGTCGCCATGCGCGGCCCAGGCTCGGCGCCCTGCATGACAGCGAGCAGCGGGCGTAGAAAGAGCTCGGCGCAGACCAGCGCCGAGGCGGGATTGCCGGGCAGCCCGACGACGCGCCGCCCGTCGGCCAGCACGCCGCACCAGGTCGGCTTTCCCGGCCGCATGCGCACGGTCTCGACGCTGAGCTCGAGCCCCAGCTCGGCCAGCGCCGGCTTGACCAGGTCATGGTCGCCGACCGAGGCGCCGCCCAGCGTCACGACCACGTCGCCGCCGGAGTCCGCGATCGCACGCGTGATCGCCGCCGCATCGTCGCCGGCTCGCAACAGCTTGGGCTCAGCGCCGCCCCAGCGCGCGATCAGCCGCGCCAGCGTCGGACCGCCAGAATCGAAGATCTGGTCCGCCGCCGGGCGCACGCCCGCCGGCACGATCTCCTCGCCGGTCGAGAGCAGCACCACCTCGACCGGGCGGGCGACCTCGAGCGTCGCGCGCCCGGCGGCCGCCGCCAGGCCGATGCGCCAGGCGTCGAGCCGCATGCCCTGCTGCAGCAGCGTTTGGCCGCGCCTGAAGTCGCCGCCGGCGGGGCGGATGTGGTGCGGCCGATCGTCAGCGGGCGGCGTGGTAAGGCGCCCGCCCTCGGCGCTCGCCTCCTCCTGGATCACCACCCGCTCCGCCCCGGCCGGCACGGGGGCGCCGGTGAAGATGCGCACCGCCTCGCCGGCGTTGAGCAAGGCGGCATAGGCGTGGCCGGCTGCGCTTTCGCCGACGATGCGGAACTCGGTCCCCGACCCGCTCACCGCCCAGCCGTCCATGGCCGACGCGTTGAACGGCGGTTGGTCCCGCTCGGCGGCGATGGTCTCGGCCAGCACCCGCCCGAATGCGGCCTCGAGCGGGAGCCGCTCGCTGGGCAGCGAAAAGGCGAGCGCCAGCATGCGCGCGCGCGCCTCCTCGACCGAAAGGTCGTTCATCGGCTGGCGGCGTGGAAGTCGCCGGACGTTCCGCCTGTCTTCGAGATCAGGCGCACGCCTTCGATCGACATGCCCTTATCGGCGCTCTTCAGCATGTCGTAGAGCGTGAGGCATGCGACCGAGACGGCGGTCAGCGCCTCCATCTCGACCCCGGTCTGGCCGGTGGTCTTCACCCGCGCGGTGACCGCAAGGCCAAGGCCGCCGGCGTCCTTCGACACCTGCACGGCGATCTTGGAGAGCGTGAGCGGGTGGCACATGGGGATGAGTTCGGCGGTGCGCTTGGCCGCCATCACCCCGGCGATCTCGGCCGCCGCCACAACGTCGCCCTTCTTCCAGCCGCCGGCCAGCGCCAGCGCCAGCGTCTCCGGCTTCATGCGCACCAGGCCGGCGGCGAGCGCCTCGCGCTCGCTCTGCGGCTTTTCGGAAACGTCGACCATCCGCGCGCGCCCGGTCGACTGGTCGATGTGGCTGAGCTCGCTCACTTTTCCATGAGCCTCGGCATGATCTCGATGAAGTTGCAGGGCCGGTGGCGGCTGTCCAGCTGAGCCGAGATCACCTTGTCCCAGCCGTCGCGCACGGCGCCGTTCGAGCCCGGCATGCAGAAGACGAAGACATCGCCGATCAAACCGGCCGTGGCGCGCGACTGCAGCGTGGAGAGCCCCACCGACTGGTAGCTCACCAAGTGGAAGACCACCGAGAAGCCGTCGATGCGCTTGGAGAACAGCGGCTCGATCGCGTCCGGCGTCACGTCGCGGCCGGTGAGCCCCGTCCCGCCGGTGGTGAGAATGACGTCGACCTTCCCCGAGCTCACCCACTGCATGACCTTGGCGCGGATCGCGAGCTTGTCGTCGGGCACGAGCGCCTTGTCGGCGAGCTCGTGGCCGGCCGCTTTGAGCCGCTCGACCAGCACGTGGCCGGAGGTGTCGCTCTCCTCGTCGCGGGTGTCGGAGACGGTCAGGACCGCGATCCTGACCGGCGTGAACGGATAGCTCTCGTCGATCTTGCCGCCGGGCGCGGGGAAAGGGGCGTTCATAGCTGGCTCCAGATGCACGGCCATTCTAACTCCGACGCCCCCCTCGTCGTCATCCCCCGCGGCGCCGGCCGAGCGCGCGGCGCGGCTTTAGTCCCACCGCTTGGCGTCTGTCAGGTCCTGGTCGGTCGGTTCGATCCATCGAGGGCCGTCCGGGCCATGCTCGCGCTTCCAGAATGGAGCCCGGCTCTTCAGGTAGTCCATCAACTGGTCGGCGGCCTGGAAGGCGGCGCGGCGGTGGCCCGCAGCGGTCGCGACGAACACGATGGCCTCGCCGGGCGAGATCTGGCCATAGCGATGGACGATGAGGACGTCGTGCAGCGAGAAGCGCGCTTTGGTCGCGTTCGCCATGCGCTCGATCTCGGCGTCGGTGAAGCCCGGATAGGCCTCGAGCTCCAGCCGTTGCACCGCGCCCTCCGAGGCGCGCGCGATGCCGGTGAAGGTGACGACGGCGCCGGTCTCGACCCGGCCCTTGCTGAACGCCGCCAGGAGGGCCGCGGGCTCGAAAGGTTCAGTCGTGAGGCGGACAGTCATCGCAGGGGCGATCCTGAACAGAGACCCTCCCCCGGAGGGTAAGGATGACGCGAGCTTGCGCGAGCATTGGTTCAGCCCCCGCTCATCGGGGCGAGGAAGGCGATTTCGGCGCCGGCGGCCAGGCTAACCTCCCCCCGGACAATGGCCTTGTCGACGGCGACCTGAACGCCTTTCCCCGACAGCGCGGTGGCGAGCGCCGGATTCTCCTTGGCCAACAGCGCCTTCAGCGCGGCAAGCGTCGCGGGGGTCTCGGCAAGGCTGCGCTCGCGCCACCCGGCGACGTCGGCCAGGCGGCCGAACATCAGGACGCGCGTCACGGGGGTCAGCCGCCGGTGGTCGACATGAAGCGCGAGACCGCCGGCTGTGCGCCGCGCTCGATGTGGAAGTCATGGCCCTTGGGCTTGGCGTCGACGGCGGCGCGGATCGCCGCCTCCAGCGCCGCCTCGTCGGCCCCCGAACGGATCACGGCGCGCAGGTCGCTCGCGTCCTCGCGCCCGAGGCAGGTGTGCAACGTTCCCGTGCAGGTGAGCCTGACGCGGTTGCAGCCCTCGCAGAAGTTATGGCTGAGCGGGGTGATGAAGCCGAGGCGCCCGCCGGTCTCGGCGATCTGGACGTAGCGCGCCGGGCCGCCGGTCGAGAGCGGCAGATCGGTCAGCGTCCAATAGCTTTCCAGCTCGCGGCGGACGTCGGCCAGCGACAGGAACTGGTCGGTGCGGTCGGCGTCGACCTCGCCCATCGGCATCGTCTCGATCAGCGTCATGTCCATGCCCTGCCCGTGCGCCCAGCGCACGAGCTCTGGGAGCTCGGCGGCGTTGTCGTCCTTGAGCGCGACCGCGTTGACCTTGACCGCAAGGCCGGCCTTTTGCGCGGTCTCGATCCCGTGCAGCACCTTGGCGACGTCGCCGCCGCGGGTGATGCGGGCGAAGAGCTCGGGATTGCGGGTGTCGAGCGAGACGTTGATGCGTCTTACGCCCATCCGCACGAGATCGTCCGCGAACTCGGCGAGGCGGGTGGCGTTGGTGGTGAGCGTTAGCTCGTCGAGCGCCTTCGACTCAAGGTGCCGCGACAGCCGCTCGATCAGGGTGAGGATGCCCTTGCGCACCAGGGGCTCGCCGCCGGTGAGGCGCAGCTTCCTCACGCCCAGCGCCACGAACCCCGAGGCGATGCGGTCGAGCTCCTCCAGCGTCAGGACCTCGGCCTTCGGCAGGAAGACCATCCGCTCGGCCATGCAGTAGACGCATCTGAGGTCGCAGCGGTCGGTGACCGAGACGCGCAGGTAGGTGACGTGGCGCGCAAAGCCGTCGACCAGGGGAGGCCTGGCGGCGGTGGACCGGGGGGTTGCGGCGTCGTAGGGCGTCATCGTCTTCCGCCAAAGATAGAAAGGAACGCGGCTTGACGCGAGGGGGGTCCCTTGAAGCGATCGTTCTGGCGGCGGGTTTGGGCGCTCGCTTCGGCGGCGGCAAGCTGACCGCGCCGTGGCGCGGACGGCCCTTGATCGAGGGCGCGCTGGCCGCCGCGGCGGCCGCGCCGGTGCGCACGGTGCGCGTCGTCTGGGGCGCCGACGAAGGCGTGCCGGCGGTCGCACGATCGTTCTTCGCGAGGCGGCCCTCCAGGCTCGAACTGGTGCCCGCCGAGCGTTACGCCGAAGGCCTTTCGGCGTCCTTGCGGGCCGGGATCGCCAGCCTGCCGGCGGATTGCTCGGGCGTCTTCCTCTTCCTTGGGGACATGCCGCGCATCCCGCCTGCGGTGCTCGCGCCGCTGGCCGAGGCGCTGGCGCCCAGCGCCCTTGCCGCCGCGCCGGTTTTCGACGGCCAGCGCGGACATCCTGTGCTGTTCGGCCGCGCCCTCTTCGCTAAGCTGCTCGAGCTGGAGGGCGACAAGGGCGCGGGCGCACTGCTCGCCGGCTTGACGCCCGGCCAAGTCGTCCTCGTTCCCGCCCCGGACGACGGCGTGCTCTACGACGTGGACCTGCCGTCGCAGGCCCAGCCCCCTTAGTCCTCCAACAGCCCGTTCATCCGTTCGACCGCTTCGAGGAACTCTTCCTTGAAGGTCTGCACCACCTGCCCGGCGGACTGTACCTGGTCGATCAGGCCGACCCCCTGGCCGACGAAGTAGGTCACCATGTCGCGCGCCTTCTCGTTCCCGGCCTCGGCGGCGCGGTTGACCGAGCGGAGGGCGTTCTCGCTGACCAGGGTCATGAGCGGCATCGGCAGCGGCCCGGGCGAATCGGGTCTTCGGTCCCAGGCCTCGGTCCAGCCAGAACGCAGCTGGCGGGCCGGCTTGCCGGTGCGGGTGCGCACACGGACCGCATCGCGGCTGCCCGCCTCGATCATCTTCTGGCGGAAGATCTCCGAGGTCTCGCTCTCGACCGTCGC
>DATGIN010000155.1:0-23770 GCA_035295705.1 Caulobacteraceae bacterium | reverse complement strand
GCGCCGCGAACTCGGGCTACCAGATGAGCTCGCAGACCATGGTGCTGGAGTTCGGCTTGCGCGAGGACATGGCGATGCGGCTCTCCCTCTCGGCGACCGCCGAGGGCGTCATGTCATCCGCCGGCCCTCTGGTCGGCGGCTTGATCGCGGCGCTGGCCGGCTACCTGACCGTCTTCTCCGCCTCGATTGCGTGCGAGCTGGCCGCGCTCGTCGTATTGCTCTTCCTGGTCGAGGAGCCGCGCCTTCGCCGGTTGCGCGGTCCTCCGAGCGCCGCGGCCACGGGCTAGCGAGCGAACCCCGCCTCGGCGAAGTCGACCATCCGGCGGATGAGCGCCTCGAAGTCGTCCTCGCGCGCCAGTCCTTCCGACAGCGTGTGCAGCCTATCGAGTTCGGCGAAGCGGTTGTTGTGGATGAGGCCCAGCACGAAGTGCAGCCGCCAGTACACCTCGTCCGGCGGCAGGTCGGACCGCGCGGCCAGGAGCGCATCGGCGAAGCGCCGCAGGTGGGAAACATCCGAGCGCAGCGCCTCGCGCATGTCGTCCGTGCCCTCGCCGCGTGCGCGGATGAGAAACTGGAGCGCGATCCGCCGTTCGCTGGCCGGGTCCAGCCAGCGCACCGGCGGCGCAATCAGCGCCTCGAGGATCTCGCGCACCGGCGGCTTGCCGTGATGCCGGTCCGACGCCTCGTGCAGCATGCGGGCGCGGGCGCGATTGAGCTCCGCCGTGCGGGTCTTGAAGATCTCGAACAGCAGCGCGTCCTTGGCGCCGAAGTGGTAGTTCACCGAGGCCAGATTGACGCCCGCCTCCGCGGTGATGTCGCGCACCGAGACCTTCTGGAACCCATGCACCGCGAACAGGCGCTCGGCGGCGGCGAACACCAGCGCCTTGGTGCGGGCGTGGGTCTCGGGATCGGGTTCGGCGAAGGCGGCTTCGGTCAAGGCGGCGTCTGCTTGCGGGACTCTTCCGGGCGCGAGTCTTAGGGCGGCCGCGACGCCCGCGCAAACCGCCGCCTCGCGTCAGGCCCGCCTGACGAGGACCAGCGAGACGTTGTCGGGAGCGCCTCGCTCGAGGCACATCTGCAGCATCTCGTCAGCGGCCGGCTCGAGGTCGGCCGCCTGCAGGCCAGCCAGCAGCTCGGCGTCCGTCAAAAGCCGGGTCAGGCCGTCGCTGGCGAGCAGGAATGCGTCGCCCGGCGCGACGTCGCCCCCGACGCTGTCGATCTCCAGGCTCGGGCTGGCGCCGACGGCGCGGGTGATGACGTTCGCGTTCGGGTGGTTCGCGGCCGCCGCCGGGTCGAGCTCGCCGAGATCGACCAGTTCCTGGACGAGGCTGTGATCGCGCGTGAGCTGTTCGAGCGAGTGGCCGCGGGCGCGGTATGCGCGGCTGTCGCCGGCCCAGAGGCAGATGAAGGCCCGCCCATCGGCGAAGAAGGCGACGACGGTGCTCCCGATCGATCGACCGCCTCCCTTCTCAGCGGCCAGCTGGATCAGCGCCTGATTCGTCTGGTGCAACGCGCGCGTCGCCGCGTTCGTTCGCGCCGCGACAGTCAGGCCGGGATCGAGACCGCCCAGCGCCTCGACGACCATGGCGCTCGCCACTTCGCCGGCCTCGTGCCCGCCCATGCCGTCCGCCACCGCCCAGACGCCCAGCTCCGGGCGCGCAAGGACGGCGTCCTCGTTCGAGGTGCGCCGACACCCGACATGCGTCCGAACAGCGCATTGATAGGTCATGCCGATTGCGCCTGGGGTCCCCTTAACGTCTTGCGTCTAGCATTGTCTTCGCGAGCGGGCGTATTTTGTACGAGCCAGACGGGGCGCGTCTATTGGTCGATACGCAGACAGCTACTCCCTATCACAGCAAAGCCCTACCGCAGGGGTCGATCCTGCGCGAGTGGAAGCTCGAGCAGGTGCTAGGCGTCGGCGGGTTCGGTATCGTCTACCGCGGGCGCGGCGTCTACTTCGACGAGATCGTCGCGATCAAGGAGTATTTCCCGAGCGCGATCAGCGATCGGACGGACGGCACCACCGTCACGCCGACGGACTCATCGTCGGAGGAGGTCTACTCCCTCGGGCTGAAGAAATTCGTCGACGAAGCCCGCATTCTTTGGGGCCTGTCGAAGCCCGACCGGCACCCGAACATCGTCAGCGTGAAGGCGCTGTTCGAGATCCATGGCACCGCCTACATGGTCATGGACTTCGAGGACGGCGTCTCGCTGTCCCATCACCTGCGCGAGGGCAAGAGGTTTGACGAGGCCAGTCTGCTGGCCATCATCCGCCCCATAGCGGAGGGCCTGGAGCGCGCCCACCGCGCGGGCGTCATCCACCGCGATATCAAGCCGGCGAACATCCTGCTCGACAGCAACGGTCGGCCTGTGCTGATCGACTTCGGCTCGGCGCGGTTCGAATCCGGCCAGGCGACCAGCACGAAGGTCACCTTTTACACCCCGCCCTACGCCGCCCTCGAACAGTACGTGAAAACCTATCCGCAAGGGCCGTGGACCGACATCTACGCCCTTGCCGTCACGGCGTATCAGTGCGTCACCGGCGACAAGCCGGCCGACGCGCTCGAACGGATGGCGGGCGGCGCCGGCGAAGCGCTCTCGGCCCGCGAGCGGCCCGGTTACAGCACCGCCTTCTGCCGCGCCGTCGACGCCGGCATGGCGCTGAGGCCGTCCGAGCGGCCGCAGTCGCTGTCCGAGTGGCTGAAGCTGTTCGATGCGCCTCCGCAGACGATCGAAGACGACGCGACGCGGATAAGCATTGCTCCGGCCAAGGCGGCGCCGGCTGCCGCTGCGGCGGTCGAGGAGGCAGCGCCTGCGCCGGCCGAGAAGAAGCGGCGGCCCAAGTCGGGCGCGACGCCGGATTCGGCCGCGCCTGCGCGCGACCAGGCTGCGACGCCCAGCGCGCCCGAACCCGTCGCTGCCCGGGCGGAGGCGGTAGAAGCCCTCGCGCCAACGTCCGGCAAGAACGCGCCGGCGGCCCTCGAGACCCCGGCCGAGGCGGATGAGTCGCAGCGGCGCGGGCTGCCGCTTCCCCTCCTCGCCGCGGCGGGTGCTGCGGTGCTTGTCCTCGGCGGCGGCGCGGCCGCGGCCTACCTCTTCCTGGGGCATGCGAAACCCGGACCAGCCGCCGCGTCCTCGGCGGCGGTCGCGGCGAAGGCGGCGCCGGGGCAACCGCAGGTGGCCAGCGCGGCGCCCTCGGCGGCGCCCGCCGCCCCGACAGTCGTGCCCAGCGTCGAGCCGGTCGTCCAGGCGGCCGCCGGCCTGCTCGCCGATGCGCAACATGCGGGCCGGCCGCGGTCGGAGCTGGGGGTTCTGTACGCCCAGAACGCGAAGATCACGACGCTCGCGTCGCAGATCGGCGCCGGCCCGGCCAGCGGCGCGCCGCCGCTCGTGCAGCAGTTGAACGGCGCGGCCGTCAGCATGGCGCGCTCCGAGGTCGCCGCCCTCAATCGCTCCGCACAGGCGCAGGCGCGCGAGGTTTCCGCGACGCTGAGCGGATCCTCCGCCGGCGCCGATGCGGTCGCGTCCGTCGAGCAGGCGAAGCAAAGCCTGGCCGCTGCGGGCGCGGGCGCGGGCCAGGCCAGCGATCCGGTGGCCGCCATATCCGCCGCTCGCCGGGCGCTCCCGGCCTATGCCGCGTTCGCTGCCGCGTATGCGCGAGCGACGCCCTTCTACGCCGTCGCCCGGCGCAGCGCCGTCACCGCCGTCATCAGCGATGCGCAGCGCTATGAAGCGCAGATCGTCAGCTACGCGAGCGGCCCCCGGCCGGGTCTGTTCGCCAGCCAGGGGCGCCGCCAAGCCTATCAGCAACTGCAGGACGACGCAGAGAAGGCGAAGGCGCTCGAGGCGCAACTGGACAGGATCGCCCAGACCGCGAACGCGGCGACAGACGTCGCGTCCGTGAACGCGGCGCTGGCGGAAGCGACCTCGGTGAAAGCCTCGCTGGGCAGCCTCTACGCGTCGGCGGCCGCCGTGGTGCAGGCCAACAAGTAGGCCTCGCCTCGCGCTACCTGGCCAGCGTGACCGTCAGTCGGTTGGTCGGCTGAAACGCGCCGCCCCGGGCCCGTGGAGGCCGTTCGTAGCGGATCGCCGCGGAAAGCTTGCGCACCAGCGACACGCCCAGCCCGCCGAGCTGCGCCGTCTCCAGCGAGCGGAACGGCGCCGGTTGGGAGACATCGAGCGGATCGAACGCCAGGCCGTCGTCTTCGAAGGCGAGCTCGATCGCTAGCGGCCGCGGCGCAACGCGCACGCGGATGCTCTGGGCCGATCCGGGCGAAAAGCCGTGCCGGATTGTGTTTGAGACGATTTCTTCGAACACGACTTCAACCCGGTTCGTCACGAGCGGATCGAGCGCGTGACCTTCGAGGTGGCGCAGGATCGCCTGGCGGCCCTCTTCTATCGCCGCCATCGTGTTGTTCAGGGTCAGAACCAGGTCGCCGTCGACGATCTCGGCGGATCGCAGGCCGACAGCTTTTTTCTTCATCCCGCCACGAGCGCCAACGCGGCCGTCTCGTCAGCTACAAGCGGTACGATATCGTCGAATCCCATCGTCTCGATGATCTCGAGCACCGCCGGCTGGGCGCCGAACATCACCAGCTTGCCGCCGCGCCACGACAGCGCCCGCGTCGTGCTGATGAACATGCGAACACCCAGCGACGCCAGGAACGTGAGATCGGTCAGGTCGACGATCGTGCTGGCGCCCGGCGGGACGATGGTCGCCGAGAACTGAGTCTCGATGACATCGACGCCGGCGGAGTCGAGGCGCCCGACAAGGCTGACCTTCTTCACCCCGTTCACCTCGCTGACGCGCATCTCCATCCCAGCATCTCCCCCCGGGCTCTTAATGCCCGCTCAGTCGAACGTCAGGACGACCAGCGAGAAGTCATCGTCGAAGCCTCCGGGCCTCGCCACGTTGGTAACGTCGCGGAAAATCCGTTGGCAGGTGCTCAAGCCAGCGGCCGCCGGCTCGAGGAGCAAAGGCAGGAAGTCCTGCAGGCCCCACTCTTGGCCGTCCTTTGTGACAATTTCAAAAACGCCGTCGCTGAATAGGAAGAGCTGAGAGCCGGCAGGCACGTCGATCTGGTCGGACGCGTAGGTCTTGCCGGGGACGGCGCCGATGATCCCGTTCCTGGTCCGGAGCGGTACCAGCTCCGCCTTCCCCGGCGGCGCCAGGAAGGCCGCATGCTGGCCAGCGGTCGCATAGGCAAGCTTGCGCGTGCGCGGATTGAACGCGCCGTACCACATCGTGAAGTACATCTCGGCGTGCCGTTCCATCTGGAACATGGCGTTCAGCGCGGTGATCACGTGGCCGGGGTCGGCCATGTCGGCCGCCGGCAGCAGCCGCTGGCGCAGCAGATTCATCACCGTGACGCTGTGCATGGCGGCGCTGGCGCCGTGGCCGGAGACGTCCATCAGGTAGGCCACGAAGAGATCCTCGCCCAGCGGGCCATAGCCGAACGCGTCGCCGCCGAGCTTCGCCGAGGGCTGGTAGATCCAGTCGGCGCGCAGCGGACCCTCGAGGATGGGCGGCGGCAACAGCGCGTGGACGTAAGCCGCGGCCTGCCCCAGGTCTCGGTCCAGCTGGTCGGCCTGCACAACCTCGAGGCAGGTGCGCCACTCGTGCTTCAGCCAGGTGTGGCCGATGCGGATCGCGCCGCCCACGGGCAGGGCCGCCGGCGCCGACAGCCGCTCCCCATCGATGAACGTGCCGTTGGTCGAGCCGAGGTCTGCAACGACCAGCGTCTCGCCTTCGAGGCGAACCCGGCAATGCGCGCGCGACACCTCGGAATCGGCCAAGATGATGTTGGCTGGGGCGGATCGGCCGATGACCAAGCCCTCCGCGCCGACCAGGTGACGGTGGACGAGGCCGTGGCCATCGCTCAGCTCAAGGCAATGCACCCGCTCGGCAAGGCGTTCGTCCGGCGCCTGCGCCTGGGTGATGACTTGGGTCTGATCTTCTTCCACGCCGCCCGCCCCCGACGGATAGGCTTCAGCAACGCCAACGAACTGGACCTGCTATGCACCGCAAGGGCGGCGCCGGACAACATCCCCGGCAGCGCCGGGCGCGCGGGCGATCGGCAGCGGCCAGCTTCCGCGACCTGGAAAACCGGTCCTGACGGTGATTAGCTGCGCCGTAAGGGAAGTCCGGGGAGGGTCGCATGACCGACGCCGACAGCCCGGCGCCGACGCCGGCGCCCGCAGCCGCGCCCGCTTCTGCGCCGCCCGAGGCTGCGCCGGCCAGAAGGGGCGCCGGCGGCCTGCTCGTCGTCTTGCTCGTTCTGCTCGCTGGCGGCGGCGGCCTCTTCGCCGGGGTCTACGTCGCCAAGCATCCTCTTCCGGCCCTCGCCTCCTTGCGGCTGCCCGCCCTGTCGCATCCTGCGCCGGCGCCCGGGACGCCGCGGGTCCAGGCCGCGCCGCATCTGACGGTGACGCCCGAGCCGGCGCCGCCGCTGGCCCCGCCCGCCGCGCCGCCGCCGCCCATGTCGGTCTCCGGCGGGCCGGCGGTTGCAGCCGCGCCGGTGCAGGAGGGCGCCGCCAGCCTCCTGGCAGACGCCCGGCGCGCCGGAACGCCCCGCGAGCAGGTCGCCGCGCTCGGCGCCGCGACCGGCAGGCTCGCCGCCCTCACGGCCGCCGGGGCGGCGCCGGCGGACCAGGTGAACCGCCAGGCGATGAGCATGGCTCGCAACGAAGCCGCCGCGCTGTCCCGAAGCGCCGCCGCGCGCGAGCGCGAGGTGGAGGCGACGCTGGGCGGATGGGAAGGGTCGGATTGGGCGGTCGCGGCCGTTCGTCGCGCGGACGCCAACCTGAACGCCGCGGCCGCCGCGGTGGGGCGGGCGCCGGACGGCGCCTCGGCCATCGAGGCGGCGCGGCGCGCGGTCGCGGCCTACCCGGCGTTCTTGGCCGCCTATACGGCGGCGGCTCGCTACTACGTCCCGGCCAAGCACCAGGAGTTCTGGAGCGTCGTGGGCGACTGCCACCGTCTCGCAAGCGGCGTCGCATCCTATGCGGCGAACCTCAGTCGCGGCGGCGCCTTCGCCACCGCCGGCCGGCGCTCAGCCTACCGCGAGATCCAGGACCAGAACGCCCGCGCGCAAGGCCTGATCGGCGAGCTCGATCAGCTCGCGGACTATGAGCGGGGGGCCACGGACCTGATCGCGCTGGACGCCAACCTCGACCGCGCGCAACGCCTCCGCCAGGCCCTCTACGGGCTCTACGCGAGCGCAGGCGGCCTCTACGCGGCCAACAAGTAGAGCGAACGGGGGCGGCCCCTTTGGCCGCTAGCCGCGGACCAGCTCCCGCATCGCCTTGTCCAGGCCTTCGATGGTCAGCGGATACATGCGGTCGTTCATCAACTGGCGCACGACCTCGATCGAGGGGGTGTAGTCCCAGTGCCGCTCACCCACCGGGTTCAACCACACGACCGAGTCGTAGAACTGCGTCATCCGGTCGACCCAGACCGCGCCGGGCTCCTCGTTCCAGTGCTCGACCGACCCGCCCGGATAGGTGATCTCATACGGGCTCATGGTCGCGTCGCCGACGAAAATCACCTTGTAGTCGCCAGGGTACTTGTTCAGCACGTCCCAGGTGGGGATCTTCTCGACGTTGCGGCGTCGGTT
Organism: Caulobacteraceae bacterium; assembly: GCA_035295705.1. GTDB lineage: Bacteria > Pseudomonadota > Alphaproteobacteria > Caulobacterales > Caulobacteraceae > Poindextera. Next base: position 16,154 of record DATGIN010000155.1, on the reverse strand, counting down.
GTCCTTCCACACCGCCTCGTAGAGGCAATTGTGGAAGTAGAAGAACTCCATGTGCTTGAATTCGGTCTTGGCGGCCGAGAACAGTTCCTCACAGATCTTGATATGGCTGTCCATCGACCCACCGATGTCGAAGAACAACAGCACCTTGATGGTGTTGCGGCGCTCGGGCTGCATGATCAGGTCGAGATAGCCCTTGTTGGCCGTCTCCTTGATCGTGCCCTTGATGTCGAGCTCGTCGGGGGCGCCCTGGCGGGCGAACTTCCTCAGGCGCCTGAGCGCCACTTTGATGTTGCGGGTGCCCAGCTCGACATGGTCGTCGAGGTTCTTGTACTCGCGCTTGTCCCACACCTTGATCGCGCGCCCGTGGCGGCCCTTGTCCTGGCCGATGCGGATGCCTTCCGGGTGGAAGCCGTTGGCGCCGAACGGCGAGTTGCCGTTCGGGCGGCGGCCGCGCTTGCCCTCGCCATCTTCGTCGCCCATCTCGCCGCGTTCTTTCGCTTCGCGGATGCGCTCGGCGATCATCTCCATCAGCTTGTCGAAGCCGCCCATCTCCTCGATGAGCTTGCGGTCTTCCTCGGTGAGGAACTTGTCGCTGAGCGCCTTAAGCCACTCGGCCTGCACGTCGGTCGGCACGGCGAAGGTGATCTTCTCCAAGCCTTTGAACACGTGTCCGAAAACCTGGTCGAAGCGGTCGAGGTGTTTCTCGTCCTTCACCAGCGTGGCGCGGCTGAGGTAGTAGAACTCGTCGACCGACTTCTCGATCACGTCGCGGTCGAGCGCCTCCATGAGCATGAGGTACTCTTTGAGCGTGACCGGCACCTTGGCCTGTTTGAGCTCGTGGAAGAAGGTCTGAAACATCGACGTTTGGGCCTATTCGAACGGTCGTATGGTCGGAAGATGAGGGGCGCTGGGGCGTAAGTCCAGCGTCCATTGCGTCGCCGGCTCAGCCCGGGCGGGCCATGATGAACTCCCGGTCGCGCGTCGCTCCGACGTGGAACTCATATTCGCCAACCTTTGCGAATCCATAACGCGCGTAGAGCCGCTGGGCGCCCTCGTTCTGCGACCAGACTCCGATCCAGAGTCGCCGACCCGGACGCTCGAGCCACGCCAGCGACTGCTCGAACAAGCGCGCGCCTAGGCCCGAGCCCTGCGAATCGCGGCGCACGTAGAGCCGCTCGAGCTCACCGCAGTTCGGGGTGACCTGCGGATGCGGAAGGTGGCATGGCCCGGCGAGCGCGTAGCCAACGGCCGCTCCGACCGCCTCGGCGATCCAGATCCGTCGCGCTGGGTCTGTCAGCGCCTGCTCGTAGAACGCCGGCGCGTGGGCGGCCCCGAGGAAGGCGGCCAGGTCGGCGGGCGGGTAGAGATTCCCGAACGTCTCGCTGAAGGTGTCGCGGCCGAGCGCGGACAGCACCTCGGCGTCGCTCGGCGTGGCGAGGCGGATCGCAGTCAGGCCAGCGCCTCGCTGAGCTTGGCGGCCAGCTGCGCGGCGGTGAACGGCTTTGCCAGCACCAGCGCGCCGGGTTCGAGCCCGTCCGGCGCGTAGCCGGTCATGAAGACGACAGGCAGGTCAGGGCGCGAGCGCTGCGCGGCCTTGGCCAGTGTCCGGCCATCGCCGCCCGGCATCACCACATCGGTCAGCACCAGGCCGATATCGGGGTTGCGATCGATCAGATCGAGCGCCGCCTCGGCGCCGTCGGCCGCGAGCGGCCGGTAGCCGATCGCATCCAACGCCGCGCAGGCGAACTCTCGCACCGCCGGGTCATCCTCGACCACCAGCACCGATGCCGCCGAGGGCGCAGCGGTCGCCTCCGTCAGAGCTTCCGACAGATCCGGGCTCGCCGGAGCGGCGACCAAGGCGCGCGGGGCGTAGAGACGCACGACGGAACCTGCGCCGACCTGGCTGTCGAGCTCGATCCGGCCGCCGGCGCGCTCGATGAAGTCGTGCACCTGGCTGAGGCCCAGTCCCGTCCCCTGCCCTGGGCCTTTGGTGGTGAAGAACGGCTCGAGCGCCTTTTCGAGCACGTCTTCGGCCATGCCGATCCCTGTGTCGCGGACACAGATGAGGACGAAGCCGGGGTCCGCCGGCGCTGCGGGCGCCACATTCGTCGTCTCGATGATCAGTTCGCCGCCGGCCGGCATGGCGTCGCGCGCATTCACCGCCAGGTTGACCAGGGCGCTGTCGAGGCGGATCGGGTCGACGAGCGCCGGCCAAAGGTCCGGCGCGAGCGCGGTGCGGATGGTCGTCGCCTCGCCGAGCGCTCCGCCGAGCAGGCGCACGAGCTCCCGGATGCGTGCGTTCACGTCGGTGGGACGCAGCTCATGACGCTGCTCGCGCGAGAAGGCGAGCAGGCTGTGGCTCAGCGCCACCGCGCGCCGGGCGCCGTCGAGCGCGTTGACGGCATAGCGTCGCGGTCGCCCGTCGTCGGCCGGCATGCCCCGCAGCAGAAGATCGAGATTGCCGACCACGATCGCCAGCGCGTTGTTGAAATCGTGGGCGACGCCGCCCGCCAATCGGCCAAGGGCCTCCAGCTTCTGCGAGCGGAAAAGCTGCTCGCGGGTCTGGGCCAGGTCGGCTTCGCTGACCTCCAGGGCCTGCCGGCGCGCCTCGAGCGCGGTCGAGAGCGCCAGGCTCGGGAGGCTGGCGCTGACCATGAAGGCGATGAGCAGCAGGAATGAGTCGTTCAGCGTCGGCTGCTGGAATGGGCCGGCCCGTGCGAGCGCCCCCCAGACGGCGAAACCCGACAGCAACATGGCCGTCGTCGCGGTCTCCCGAGGCGACCCGCGCAGGGCCGCCCACATGAGCGGCAGGAGCGCGAGGAACGCGATCGCCCCGCGCGCGTGGAAGCCGCGCAGGAGCGGGCTGTACGCCAGCAGTCCAACGGCAACCGCCAGCGCGGCGACCGGCGCCAGAGCCGCGAGCGCCGCGGGCAGCGTGCGCGGCGAGCCCACCGCTGGCGCCCAGACGAGCAGGACCGGCGCTACGACCACGGCGCCCGCGAGGTCGCCCAGCCACCATGTCGTCCAGATGGCGCCGACGTTGGACCAGGCGGCGAATCCTGTGGCGGCCAGCGCGGCCACGCCAATCGAGGCGCTGATCGGCGTGCCGGCGAGCGCGACGGCGCCAGCGAACTTCGCGATCCCCACCGGCGTCTCGATCGCCCGCCGCCCTCCCGCCCAGAGCTTGATCGCTGCGGCGCTTACGATGGCCTCCAGTGTGTTCCCGACCCCGATCGCGCTCCAGGTCGCCAGGTTGCCCTGGGTGAGCGCGTTGGCCACGAACGCGCCGACCAGGACCGCCGGCCAGATGCGGTAGCCGCGCAGGAGGACAAGGCCGAGCGCGAGCCCCGCCGGCGGCCAGATTGGCGACGCGCTCGGGTTGATCGAGGCGAACAGCAGGCTGAGCTTGGCCGCCGCGACATAGACGAGCGCAATGACCAGGAGCTCGCCGGCGTAGGCGAGGCTCGCGACAGGTCGACGCTGGGCGCCAGGCGGCTCGATGGCGACGCTCCCCGGACTCGACGCCACGACGGTAGACGACGCGCCGACGACGTTCCAGCAGGCCCTGCCGGCGGCATGCGGGCGCGCGCGGCGGGCTTGGGTTAGACTGGGGCGATGACCACCGCGCTCTACACCCATCCCGACATGCTGGATCACGCGCCGGGACGGAGCCACCCGGAACGGCCGGAGCGGCTGCAGGCGGTCCTCGGCGCGCTCAAGGACGCCAGCGATCTCGATCTCGAGCCCCGCGCGGCGCCATTCGTCACCCGCGCCGATCTCGACCGCGTCCACGCACCGGCCTTCGTCGAGGCCCTCTTCGCGAGCGCGCCCTCCGAGGGCTTGCTGCGTATCGATCCGGACACCGCGATGTCGCCGGGCAGCCTCACGGCGGCCAGGCGCGCGGCGGGTGCGGTTTCCGACGCCGTTCGCGCGGCTGCGCGCGGCGAGATCGGACGCGCCTTCTGCGCCGTCCGCCCACCTGGCCACCATGCGGAGCCGTCCCGCGCGATGGGCTTTTGCCTCTTCTCCAACATCGCGATCGCGGCGCGCGTGGCCCAGGAGGAGGGCCTTAAGCGCGTGGCCGTGGTCGACTTCGACGTGCACCACGGCAACGGCACCCAGGCGGTCGTGCAGAGCGATGCGTCGCTGTTTTTCGCCTCCGTGCACGAGTGGCCGGCGTATCCCGGCAGCGGCCTGCCCACGGAGCGCGGGCTCGGCAACGTCATCAACGCGACGGTGCCGCCCGGCGGCGCACGCGAGCGCTGGCGAGCGGCCTTCGAGGCGCTGATGGCGCCGGTCGACGCCTTCCAGCCCGATCTGATCCTGATCTCCGCCGGGTTCGACGCCCATGCGCGCGACCCGCTGGCGCAGCAGGCGCTCGAGGCGGAAGACTACGCCTGGGCCACGCGCGCGATCGCAACTGTCGCGCGGGCGAGATGTTCCGGACGTATTGTTTCCTCCCTGGAGGGCGGCTACGACCTCGAAGCGCTCGGCCGCTCAGCGGTCGCGCACGTGCGAGCGCTCGAGGAGGCATGACGGACTGCGGCCGCACGCCACGCTCGGCGGCGAACCCCGCGTCCTGAAAGGGGGCATGGCCACAGGCGCGAAGCAGGCAGGCACGATCGTGCTCGCGCGCCATGGCGAGCCGGCGCTGTCGCGCAAGACCCGGCTCAGCGCCGCCGGCTATGCCGACTGGTGGGCCGTCTACGAGGAAACCGGGCTCGTCCCCGGCCAGATCGCCCCGGAAGCCCTGATCGCGCATGCCGAGGCCGCCGGCGTCATCGTCAGCTCCACCCGGCCGCGCTCGATCGAAACCGCCCGCCTGCTCGCGGGCGAGCGGAACTTCCAATCCGACCCTGACCTGATCGAGGCGCCGCTGCCGCCGCCGCACTGGCCGCGTTGGATCAAGCTGAGTCCCCGGATCTGGGGCGTGGTCTCCCGCTTCTGGTGGTGGTTCCTGAACCACCACGACGGCCACGAGACTCGCCGGCAGGCCCAGGTGCGCGCCGACGCCGTCGCCGAGCGTCTGGCCGCCGACGCCGAGAGGGGAATGAACGTGCTCGTCATCGCGCACGGCTTTTTCAACACCATGGTCCGCCTCAGCCTGCAGCGCCGCGGGTGGCGACTGGTGCAGACCAACGGCTATCGCTACTGGTCGTTCGCACAACTCGTGCGAGAATGAGGCGCCGCGCTTGCCCAAGAGCGTCAACAGCTTATGAATTTTCGCTGGTGACTTGCCGGCCGCTCGACCCTGAGCGTACATCGTAAGACTCGATCGGGGAGCGTGACTGTTGGACGTCGATCGGACGCGCATCATGACGTCCGCGGACCGGGCCGAAGCCGGCCTGGACGATAGGCTGCACTGCCTTGAACTCGTTGCCGGCATGTTTGCCGGCCGCCGGTACTTGATCGGCGGCGGCGGCGCCCTGATCGGCCGCACGCCGCCGGCGGACATCCTCCTTCCCGAGTCGGAAGTGTCGCGCTCGCACTGCCGCGTCATGCCGCAAGGCGAAGACCTGATCATCGAGGACCTGAAGTCCACCAACGGCACCTTCATCGACGGCGTTCGCCTCACCGAGCCGACCATCCTGCCGTTCGGAGCCACCCTGTCGGTCGGCCGCCAATCGCTGCGCCGCCTCGCCGAGGAGGAGCGCGCGCCGGTTGTCGCGCCCGACATCTTCCTCTCGTACAGCCGCGAGGACCAGGCGCGGGCGCGCATCTTCGCGGACTCGTTCAGCGCTGAAGGGTTCAAGGTCTGGTGGGACGTCACCCTGCACGCGGGGCAGGCCTACGACGAGGTGACGGAGACGGCGCTGCGCTCGGCCAGAGCCGTCGTCGTGCTCTGGTCCAAGCGGTCGGTGGCGTCCCGTTGGGTGAGGGCCGAGGCGACGCTCGGCGAGCGCCACGGCACGCTCCTGCCCGCCATGATCGAGGCGTGCGAGCGGCCGATCATGTTCGAGCTCACGCAGACGGCGGATCTGAAGGGGTGGGCCGGCGACCGCGAGGACAAGGCGTGGACCGCCTTCGTCGAGGACGTCCGGCGCATGGTTACGCCGCCAGAGACCCCGAGCGAGACCGCCGAATAGATGCCTGGGGCGGCGGCGTCCGGCGTCATCGCTCCCAAGCCGCCGAGCGTTCGGCTCAGTCTGGCGGTGACCGGCCACCGCGTCGACAATGCCTCCTACGCCGCCAACCGCGAGCGCGTCTCGGCGGTTCTCGCCGGCATTTTCGGGGAGATCGACGCGGCGCTCGCGGCCGAGCCGCCCATCCCCGGCCTCGGGCCGATGGCGCCGGTCAGGCTGCACACCCTGCTGGCCGACGGCGTCGACCAGCTCGCCTGCCACACCGCTCTCGCCCGCGGCTGGGAGCTCGTCTCGCCGCTGCCCTTCGGCGCCGACCTCAACCGGGCGATCAACGCCAGGCCCCGCGACGCCGACGAAGCGCGGTTGCTGATGGGCGGCGAAGCGTGCCTGGGCCGGCTCAGCGTGGAAACGCGCACCCGGGCGCAGAACATCCTGACGCTCGAGCGGGCTTCGCGGGTCTTCGAGCTCGCCGACCAGGACGACAAACTTCGCCGCCTCTACCTCGCCAAGCTCGAAGCCCCCAATAGCCCGCAGGCGGCCGACGCCTTCGCCGCCCACAGCTCCGAGCGCGTCGGCGCCGCCGCCCGCGTCATGCTCGAGCAGGCCGACATCCTCATCGGGGTATGGGACGGTGCCTCGCACGTCTTCGTCGGCGGCACCGGCCACACCATAGCGGCGGCGCTGCAGATGGGCGCCCCCGTCGTCTGGATCGACACCAACGCGCCGGAGGACTGGCGCATCCTGCGGACCTACGAAGCGCTGGCCGCCAGAGGCGCACCGGAGGAGAACTCCGCCACCGCGCTCGGCCACCTGATCCGCGATGCGCTCAGACCCACTGCGTCCGACAAGGACGAGCTGGGCGACATCGCCGCCCTCGACGCGGAGTCGTGGCGCCCGCACAGCGATCCGCTCTGGCACACCTACCGTCGCATCGAAGCCCTGTTCGGCGGCGAGCGGCCGTTTCGCAACCTCAGACAGACCTACGAGGCCCCCGACGCCATCGTCACCGGTTCCGCCGCCCAACTGGTGGCGTCCTTGCGGGCGCTTCCTGGCGCCGACGAAGACCTGGTCGACCAGGTCGAGGTCGACGTGCTGGGTCGCTTCGCCTGGGCCGACGCCATTTCATCAAGACTTTCCGACGCGTATCGGGGCGGCATGATCGCCAACTTCGTGCTGTCGGCGCTGGCGGTCATCAGCGGCATCGCCTACCTGCCGTTCCTGGGCGCGCCGTGGACGCCGATCTTCTCGGTGCTCGAGATCCTGCTGCTGGGCGGCATCCTCGGCGTGACCTGGCTGGGCCAGCGGCGGCGCTGGCACCAGCGCTGGTTCCAGACCCGGCGGGTTGGCGAATACTTCCGCCACGCGCCCATCCTTCTCGCACTCGGGGTCACGCGGCCGCCCGGCCGCTGGCCGGCCGGGGCGGAAACGTCGTGGCCGGAGTGGTACGCCCGCTATGGCCTGCGCGAGGTCGGCCTGCCGGAAGTTGCAATCACCCAGCCCTACCTCCGCGCCGCTCTGACCCAGCTGATCGACACCCACGTGGTCACCCAGCGCGACTATCACCTCGGCAAAGCCGCTCGGCTGACCAACGTGCACAGCAACATGGACCGCCTGGCCTTCGGTCTCTTCGTGCTCGCGCTCATCTCGGTGGCCGGTTCGCTGGTGCTGAGCGGCGTCAGCGCCACATCGCTCATCCCCGAGCACGCCGCGCGCGTTCTCGGGCGGGTGCTCATCTTCCTCGACGTTGTGCTGCCCACCTTCGGCGGCGCGATCGCCGGCATCCGCTACTTCGGGGAGTTCGAACGTTTCGCCGCAATTTCAGAGGTTACCGCCAACAAGCTCGAGGGCGTTCACGCCCGACTCCGCCCGCTGCTGGCGGCGCCGGACTCGGCGCTGGAATATGCGTTGGTGGCCGACCTCGCCCACCGCGCCGACGACATCGTCGTGGATGAGATCGAGAACTGGCAGGCGATGTTCGGGAACAAGAACATCACTGTCCCGGTTTAGGCCTCCGGTAACTTCGTTTTGATCACCGCGTTACGCGAGATCGCCGCCCCGGTCGTTGACCTTGCGTGACCCTTCGCGTTTGACTTGGGCCATGGACAGCAGGCGAATCGAATATTGGCCGGGCTGCCTCCAGTCCGTGTTCCGGGCGGTGGGGTCGTCGATGGGCGACCGGCGCTTGGCGCCGGGCATGCTGGACTCGATCCCGGCCGACCGCGGCAAGCTGGTCGCGGGCCACCGCGTCAGCATCGGCTACATGAACGGCAAGCGCCCCGGACCGCGCTCCGGCCACTACATCGTCACGATCGAAGGTCCGCACATCAACGCCTGCTGGCGGTTTCGCCCCATCGAGCTGGAGCGGCTGGCGCGGGAGGTGACCCACACGCTTGCCCGCAGCCATGGCCCCGTCGGCCGCTACGAGGTCGGCGTCGAGGTCTGGTGACCTAGGCGGGCTTGACCGCCTCAACGAGAAAGTGGTGTGCGCGGACCGTGACCGGGCCGCGGCGGGCGATCCTGTCGTGGATTTCCCGAAGCCGCGGCCTTGACGCCTCCAGGCGGAAGTCCGGCGCCTGCCACGGCACGGCCCTGAGGTAGTAGACGATCGCGCCGACGTCGCGGATCGACGTGCCGGTGAACACCTCCTCCGCCGCATCCACCGCGAACCCTGCGGCGCTCAGTTGCGCCCGGGCCTCGGCGAGGCTCCACCCGGCGTAGCGGGGCCGGGCGGCGCCGATGAGATCGTTGAGGTCGGCGTAGTGGGCGCCGCCGCACTGCTGGGTCACGAAGCGTCCGCCCGGCTTCAGCACGCGGAAGACCTCGGCCGGCAAGTAGGATTCGTGGCGGTTGATGACCAGGTCGAACGACGCGTCGCGAAAAGGCAGCCGCGGCATGCCGCGCAGCGGATCCCCCAGCGTCTCCCAGTTCTCCGGCGCGCCCTCCACCAGCGCCACGGACGCCCCGAGCGGGCCGAGCCGCCTCGCGGCAAGGTAGGCGTTCGGCTGATAGGCCTCTGTCGCGACGGTCAGGCGCGGGAACGGCGCGAAGGCCGACAGAACCTCGCCGCCGCCGGTGCCGAGGTCGAGCAGAGCCTCAGCGTTTGCCAGCCTCCGCCGCACCGCGCCGGCATAGTCGAGCGGGACGGGCGCATCGACCATACGGCCCGCGAGGTAGGCGAAGTCCCACCCCTCGAACGGCGCCTGCTCGGCCTCGGCGATCAGCTGCTCGAAGCCATCCTCGGCCACGGCCCTACCCCGTGATCGAGTAGCCGCCGTCCACGGCCAGCGCGGCGCCGGTAACGAAGTCCGAGGCGGCGCTCGCGAGAAAGACCGCGGGCCCCTGGAAGTCGTCGATCTGGCCCCAGCGGCCGGCGGGCGTGCGCGCGACAACGGCGTCGGAGAACTCCGCGGAACCGGTGCGGGCGGGCCTGGTCATGTCGGTGTCGATCCAGCCGGGCAGGATGACGTTGACCTGGATGTTGTCGGCGGCCCAGGCGGCAGCCAGCGATTTGGTCAGCTGCATGATGCCGCCCTTCGAAACGGCGTAAGCCGAGACATAGGGCGCGCCGAAGATCGAGTACATCGAGCCGATGTTGATGATCTTGCCGCCGCCTTGCGCCCGCATGATCGGGTGGGCCCCCTGGCTGGCGACGAGAACCGCGGTCAGGTTGACGCCCAGGATGTCGTTCCACACCTCGAGGCTCATGGTCTCCGGCCGCGTCCGCCGCGCGATGCCGGCGTTGTTGACCAGGATGTCGAGCCGCCCGAGGCGCGCCTGGACCTCGGGCGGCATGGCGCGGCACGCGGCTTCGTCGCTGACGTCCACCTCGAGGGCCTCGCACGCAGCGCCGAGCGCCTTCAGCTCCTCCCGCGCCGCCGCGTTCTTCTCCGCGTTGCGGCCCGCAATAGCCACCGCGGCGCCGGCCTTCGCCAGCCCGCGCGCGATCCCAAGCCCTATCCCGCCGTTGCCGCCGGTGACGAGCGCAACACGGCCGGAAAGGTCGAACGCACTGACCGCCATGACTGCCCCCAAGCACCGCCGCCGCTCACCAGCGCTCGCCGAACGGGCGGAGTTCGACGCGGAAGGACCACGCGGAGCGCGGCTGATGCGCGATGTGCCACGCCTCGGCGGCGATGTCGGCAGGCTTGATGAAGAAAAGTCATCGCTGGCGCGCTTCATCCCCTCCCGTCCAGGGCACGATTGAGCGGCGCGCGGGAGCGACCGGCGGTCGAGCTCGGGTTGCGAATCCGGCCGCGCCGCCCACCTTTCGTGATGCTGGGTCTAGCGACGGAGGCGGCCATGGCCGAAGCGAAGAAGGCGCGGGCGTTGGGGTTCAACCACGTGGCGCTCGAGGTGGGCGACATCGACGAAGCGCTCGCCTTCTACGGCCAGCTGTTCGACTTCACCCTGCGCGGGAAGAGCGAGGGCATGGCGTTCATCGACCTCGGCGATCAGTTCATCGCGTTGCAGAAGGGCCGCAAGCAACCGGCGGACGATGGCCGACATTTCGGCCTCGTCGTCACCGACAAGGAGGCGGTGAGGCAGGCGATGGCGGCGGCCGGCGTCGAGGCGATCCCCGGACCGTTCCTCGACTTCCGCGATCCGTGGGGAAACCGGATCGAGATCGTCGGCTACGACAACATTCAGTTCACCAAGGCCCCGCACGTGTTGCGCGGCATGGGGCTTGAGGCGATGCGCAAGACAGACAGCGCCATCAAGGAGTTGGCCGACAAGGGCATGGCGCCGGACTAAGCGCCAGGGCGCCTAACCGCCGCTGCCGTAAGGCCGGGTCAGCACCTCGAGGAAGTGGCCGTCCGGGTCGGGAAAGTAGACGCCGCGGCCGCCGTCGCGGCGGTTGATCTCGCCCGGATGCCGGCGGGCCGGGTCGGCCCAGTAGTCCAGCTTCTTCTCCTTGATCCGGCCGAACACCGCGTCGAAGTCGTCGTCCGAGATCAGGAAGGCGTAGTGCTGCCCGGTGATCGGCTCGCTCGTCTGCATGAAGTCGAGCGACACGCCGTTGTCCATCTCGACGACGGAGAACGGCCCGAAGCTCCCAGGCTCCGGCCGGCCGAGGATCTCGGCCAGGAAACCGGCCGACGCCGCCTTGTCCTTGCAAAGCACGATGGTGTGGTTGAGTTGCGCGGTCATGGTCTGAAGACCTCCTCTTGCCGCAGGTCGCCATCCTATCGAACCAGGAACACCCGCGCACTCCTGTCAGCAGCGTCAGCCCAGGAGACCGTGGGCGAACCGGAGATCCTCGACGAACGCGGCGTAGGCCGCGCGCCGGCCGTCCTCGTCGGGGATGCGGAGCAGGAACGAGGGGTGCACGGTCACCACCCCTTGCGCCTGGTCGTCGAGCTGCATGGCCTTGCGGCGCGACTTCATGATCGGCAACGCGCGCCCGAAGATGGAAAACACGGCGGTTCCGCCCATCGCGACGATCACGCGCGGGCGCACGAGCCGCCGCTCGGCGTCGATCCACCAGCGGCAGGCGACGATCTCGCCCTGGTCCGGCGTCTTGTGCAGGCGGCGCTTGCCGCGCGGCGCGTGCTTGAAGTGCTTGACCGCGTTGGTGACGAACGTCTCCCGGCGCGGCACGCCCGCTTCCTCCAGCGCGCGATCCAGCATGCGCCCGGCGGGCCCGACGAACGGCTTGCCGGCCAGGTCTTCCTGGTCGCCGGGCTGCTCACCCACCAGCATCATCGGCGCGTGGGCCGGCCCCTCGCCCGGGACGCCCTGGGTGGCGGCGCGCCAAAGGTCGCACCGACGGCAGCCGTCGATTCCGGCGGCCACGGCGGCGAGCGATGCAGGGGGCTTCTGGTCTTCGAACAACACCGGTTCGTTTCCTGCCGCTGCTCGAACCGCCGAGCGAGGCGCCCGGTTGCGCGGCCGCCCCCCTCCTCTGCTACGATCGCCTCGCAATCGAGGATCCCAAATGCCCGAGCGTTTCACTTCCGCCCACATCGACGCCTGGCGCCGGGACGGCGGCCTGGTGATCGACAACTTCTTCACCGCCGAGGAAGTCGCCGCCGTGCAGGCCGACTACCTCGACGTCTTCGGGCGCGCCCAGGGCGCGGGCGAAGCCATGGACAGGAAGAAGAGCGGCGAGGTCGGCCGGTTCAATCCCGCGCAGTTCGAGGGGATCAGGTCGGTGCCGATCGACTGCTCGCCGGCCCTGAACCTGATCGGGGTGCACCCCTCGCTGATCGCATTCGCCAAGGCGGCGCTGGGGGTTCCCGCCGTGCACGTCTACCAATGCCAGAGCTGGGCCAAGTACACCGGCGACGCCGACTACGACCAGCCGTTCCACTGCGACCTCCCCAATCACACGCTTACCGTTCCCTCCGAGGACGAACGGCGGAACTCGATCACCATCCTCTGCTATTTCTCGGACGTGACGGAGGCGCACGGGCCGGCGCATTTCGTGACCCGCGGCGATGCCGCCAGAGTTGCGGGGCCGGAGGCGACGTTCGGGCGCGATCCTGTCGAACACCAGAAGCTGCAGAAGGCGTTGAGCCGCTACGAGCGCTCCAGCGCCGCGCCGGCAGGCTCGATCTTCCCCTACGCGATCGACATCTACCACCGCGGCTCGAACCTGACCGCGCCGGGCGGACATCGGTTTGCGCTGATGACCTGCTTCAAGGCGGCCGGCGACGACGCCATCGGCTTCCGCGCCTGGGCGTTCCACCACACCATGCCGTGGAACATCATCTTCGAGAACGCCACGCCCGAGCAGCTGGCCTGCTTCGGCGTGCAGCCGCCGGGCCATCCGTTCTGGACCGAGACCACGCTCGCCCGAGCCCAGGCCCGCTATCCGGGCTGGGACCTCACCCCCTACCGCGAGGCCGCGCACACCGCGGCCTGAGCAAGCGCCGGCGAGGTGTTCGCAGCCGTCAGGGCGCCGGGGACGATCGGCGCGCCGGAGGGGAGCGGCGCCGAAGGGTCGCGGACGAAGCTCTCGACGTCGGCGAAAACGACGTCCCGCTGCTTGTCGACCAGCAGCAGGTGCCAGCCGTTCGCGTAGAACGCCGAACGATCGCTCGCCTTCAAGCCGCGCGCCGCGAGCTTCATCGGCCGAGGCGGGATGATCTGGTCGTGCGCCCCCATCAGAAAGGCGACCGGAACCCGAACCCGCGGAAGCGCATCGGCGGCTTTCTGCATGCTGTCGACCAGCCCGTAGATCGCATCCACGCGGGTGCCCCAGATCTGGTAGGGGTCGCTCGCCATGCGCCGCAGCTCCTCGATGTTGTCCGACGCATAGCGGTCCTTGGTCACCCACCTGGGCGGCTCGATCACCCAACCCGGGTCGAGGTGCGCCGCGACCCACAGCGGGGCTGTGTAGGTCGGCGGCTGGGTGGACCAGCCCCAGACGGCGGGCGAAAGCAGGATCAGGCGATCGGCTGCCGGGGGGTCGTTCGAGGCGAAGGCTTCGATGGCCACCGACGCGCCAAGGCTCTCTCCGGCCACGGCGACGATCGCATGCGGATAGCGGGCGCGGACAAGCCCGCTCAGCGTCCTTAAGTCCTCGATCATCAGGCCGTCGCCAGGCCAGAGACCGTGCTCGGGCGAGCGGCCGAACCCGCGCTGGTCGTAGGCGATCGTCTGGATTCCGTGTTCCGCCCAGTAGGGCCCGGCGAGCTCGAAGGCGTTGGAGTCGTCGTCCATGCCGTGGACGCCGATGATCACCGCCCACGGATCGCCTGCGGCCGGCCCCCAGGACTGGAGGGCGAGCTTCGCCCCGTCGAAGCTGACGAAGTCCGCGGCTTCCAGCCGCGGGCCGGCGAAGCCGGGCGGCGCCGTCCAGCCGGACTGCTGCACCGGCGCACAGGCGGCGAGCGCTAGCACTGCGATGAGCCCGGTAAGACGGCGACGCATAGCCAGATCGTTCTAGCCGCCTTCGCGGCCGGCGTAAGGCGCCCGTCGCTACGCCGCGACGAGGTCGAGGAAGCCGCCGCTCGGCCGGCCGCTGGCGCTGAGCGCGGCGGCGCAGGCCGGGTCGAGCAGCGCCTCGAATTCGGCGCGATAGGCGTAGCCGGGCGCCGCTCCCTCGAACGCGTCTGTCGTGGCTGCATGCAGATAGATCTCGAGCAGCCCCGGCGGCGGGTCGGCGAGCAGCGCGGCGAGCCGCGCGGCCGTCATCGCGCCCGACCAGCTCAACCCGAACATGTGGTCCGTGACGGCGACGCCGCTGCGGCGCGCGCGCGCTCGCAGCAGCGCCGCACACATTCGGACGGCGGGGCCGCTGCGCAGGCGCGTGTCCGGTTCGATGCGCCGCACGACCGCGGCGTCTTCGTGCGGCACGCGCAGCGCCCGCATCCCATGCCGGGCGCCGATCTCGAGCACCAGCGCGCCGACGTGGGGGTGCAGGTGGTAGTGCCGGTGGGCGTTCACGTGGTCGAGGGTAAGCCCGGTGGCGGCGAAGGCGGAAAACTGCGCCTCGATCTCGGCGCGCATCTCCCGGCGGGCCGCGGGCGACAGCGCCAGCTCCACGCCCAAGCGCGTCGGGTCGTTGCGCAGCCAGCCGTGGTCGTCCACCAGGTGCGGGATCCGCTCGGGCGGGAGCATCGGCTGGGCGTCGATCACGGCCAGGTGCAAGCCGACGCGCAGGGCAGGCGTGCGCCGCGCGCGCTCGACGGCGTCGGCGGCGGCGCGCCCGGCGACCATAAGGCTGGCGGCGGTCAGGACGCCTTCGCGGCGGCCGCGCTCAACCGCTTCGTTGACAGCGGTCGACAGGCCGAAGTCGTCGGCGGTGATGACGATTCCGTTCAGCGCGGCGACCCTTCGTCGAGGACGGGCGTGGCCGCGGGCGTCCGCGCTTCGGCCCGCCTCAGGCCGCCGCCGGCGGCAAGGCGATAATGCTCGCCGCGCCAGACGATGTCGCGCGTGAAGAAGGCGGCGACGAAGGCGGCGAACGCCACAAGGTCGCGCAGCGGCAGCAGGAAGTAGCGCTGCGGCGGCAGCGCGAGCACGCGCTGGACCGCATAGGTCTGCGCCGCGCGCAGCGCCGCGACGACCATGAGCACGGCCACGCCGGCGGCGTTGTGCAGGAGGATCGCGCCGACCAGCGCCGGGACGAAGGGCTGGGTGACGATCGAGCCCGCATAGCCGGCGGGCGTCACGGCGCGGACCGTCTGGGCGGCGCGGAGCTGGGTGTCGAAGGCGGCCGCAGCCGACGACTCCGTGCACACATGGCCCACCGTCTCGCTGAGGATGGCGACCTCGCGGCCGGCGCTGCGCACCGCCATGCCGATGGCATAGTCGTCCTGCAGGACGGCGGCGAACGGCGACAGGCCGCCAAGCTCGTCGAGGAACGCGCGCGACAGAGCAATGGTCGAACCGAAGCAGGGGTCGGCCGCGCGGAAGCGCAACGCCAGGATCACGCTTGGAACGAAGTGGCTGTTGATGCTGAGCGCCGAGACCGCCGCCCACGGGCCTTCGCCCGACAACCCGTGATAGAGATGGGTCACCGCGCCGACGTTCGGCTGCTGGAGCGCCTCGACCACGCGGGCCAGATAGCCCCGGTCGACCAGGATATCGCTGTCCAACATCACAAGCGTGTCGTGCTCGGCGGCCTGCAAGGCGTTGATCAGGTTCGAAATCTTCCGGTTCGGCCCGTACGTTCGGCCGTCGACCACCAACGCCACGCGCCGCTCCGGACACCGCGCCTTGAGCGCCTCCGCCACGGCGGCCGCCCGGTCGTCCGGATCGGCCACCGCACACACAAGTTGCGCCTCGCCGCCGTAGTCCTGCGCGAGCAGCGCGGCGAGCCGCTCGTCGAGGCCGGCTTCGGCGCCCCGGAGCGGCACGAGCACGCTGACCGGCGGCGCGGGACTGGCCGCCGGGACGCTGCGCCGCTTGAGCATGAAGATCGTAGCGATGCTGATGGCCAGATAGACCGTTCCGATCAGGCCGATCGCCGCAAACACCACACCGGCCAGGAACACGGTCGCCGCGATCACCGGTGGGCCTGGCTTCTCGAGCGGCGGCGCCTCAGCTCGTCGCGGGACATCGCGATCTGAGCCCTGCTGCGCAGCAGCATGCCGAGGCGCGCCGCCGGCGGATTGGTCACCG
>DATGIN010000154.1:0-6666 GCA_035295705.1 Caulobacteraceae bacterium | reverse complement strand
CGTCTACGACCTTTCCGGCGCGAGCCGCTGACCCACTTGGCGACGGCGCCCGAGGATCTGGCCGGCCGCATCGCGGCGTTGATCGATGCGGATCCCGCACGAGCGAACCTGTCCGGCGCGATCCGCATCAGTCGGGACGGGGTGGTGCTGTTCGAGCGCGCATATGGCCAGGCCAGCGTCCAGCTTGGCGTCGCCAACGCGCTTTCGACGCGGTTCGCCATAGCCTCGGTGACGAAGGCTTTCATCGCCGCCGTTGTCCTGCGCCTGGCGGACGAAGGGCTATTGGCCCTCGATCAGCATCCGGGCGCCTACCTCGCGGAGCTCGCCCGGCTCGACCGGCGGATCACGCTGCACCACCTCCTCACCCACACGGCCGGCGTGGCGGACGTCTATGGCGTTCCGGACCTGCGGCTGAAGATGGCGAAGCTGAAGGCGGAAGGCGGGCGCCTGTTGGACTACCTCGCGGCGCTGCCGCCGCCCCACGCTCCCGGCCAGCGCTGGAGCTACTCGAGCACAGGGTTCCTGCTGCTCGCGTACCTGGCTGAAGCCGCCGGTGGACAGCCCTTCGCCCAGCTTCTGAACGAACGTTTGCTGGACCCGCTCGGCCTTGCGGACACCGGGCCGGACGACCCCGTGCTGGTCAATCCCGGACGGGCGAGCGGCCACGCGATGTCAGCCGGCGCCTGGCGAAATGCGTCGAACGACGCGCTCGCCGAGATCGAGGGGCCTCGCGAGCTCTATTCCACCGTCGGCGACCTCGACCGCTGGTGCGGCGCGATCCTCTCGGGCGAGGCGCTCAGCCAAGCCGCCGCGGCGCTCAGCTTTTCACCGCACGCCCACGTGGGACCGGGCAGCGACTTCGACCCGACCCTGGCCTATGGGTATGGCTGGTTCCTCGGCCCGGATTACCGGTTCGTGGGCGGCGTCACCGCTGGCTTCCGGGCGGCGGTGTGGCAGCACCCGGCCGAGCGCTTGAACGTCCTCATGCTGTGGAACAACGAGCCGATCAACTCGCATCGCCTCTGGCGCTCGCTCACGCCGGTCGTGCTCGGCTGACGCATCACGTCTTCCGCGACGCAGCGGGGGCCGGTTAGAAAGCGCCGATGCGCTCGTCCGATGCCCTCGACATGCCGCTCACGCCCGTGGGTCCTGGGCGATGGACCACGCTGGCCGGCGAGGAATGGTCCAATCCAGGCGGCGGCCTCTGGGGCGGCTACGCGATCGGGCTCTGCGTCCGGGTGCTGGAGGCCGAGCCGGAGGCGCTCGGCGAGCCGCTGTCGCTGACCCTCGCCTATGCGGCGGGCCTGCCGGCCGGGCCGATCGACATTCGCACGCAGCGGATTCGGCAAGGCGGCTCCGTGGGCGTCTGGGAGGTCGAGCTGCTTCCCGGCGGATCGGATGACGTCGGCGTGCACGCGATCGTCACCATGGCGCGCCGCCCGAAGACGCCGGCGTTCGCGTTCGCGACGATGCCGGAGGCGCCTGCCCCCGAGAGCCTGCCGGCCCCCGTCATGTCGGAAGGCGCGCGCCATTACGGCGCCGCCACGTTCGAGCGCCGTGGCCTGGAAGGATTTCCGCCGGCGCCGGGGGCTAGCTCTCGGTCGCTGACCTGGGTGCGCTCGCTGCGGGGGCCGTTCGACAAGGCGCTGCTGGGCATGGCGACAGACAACTCGGCGCCCCGCGCGATGTACGCGCTTGGCCACGCGATCCGCACCACAACGCTCTCGCTGACCGCCTACCTACACGCCACGGCCGAGGAGCTCGCCGAAGTCGGCGATGACTTCATCCTGGTGGAATGCGAGGGCCGCGTCGGCGGCGGCGGCGCATCGGACGAGCGCTCCAGCTATTGGAGCCGGGACGGCAAGCTCCTGGCGACCAGCGAACAGCTCGCCTGGTACCGCGAGATCCAGCCGGGCGCGCCGGAGTGACGCGCCTGACCAGCGATATGACCGGTCACCGGTAAGAGCCTGCCGACACGCGCCGTTAAGCCGCGGGAGCTAGGCTCCTCGCATCATGACGCCCTCCCCGCTCTCCGAGAACGGCATCCCGCCGGAGCACCTCGCCTCGCTAAGCCACGAGTTTCGCACGCCCCTGAACGGGGTGATCGGCATGGCCCGCCTTCTGGCCGGCACGCGGCTGACGGCCGAGCAGCGCGCCTACGTGGCGGCGCTGAACGAGTCGAGCGAGCACCTGCTGGGGCTGGTCAACGACGTTCTCGACTACGCCAAGTTGGGCGCCGAAGCGGCCGAGCTGCATCCTGAGCCGGTCGAGGTCGAGGCGCTGCTGCGCTCGGTCGCCGAGCTCATGAGCCCGCGTGCGCACGAGAAGGGATTGGAAATCGGCTGGGCGGTCGACGCCGGCGTCGGCTCGATCCTCGCCGACGAGGGCCGCCTGAGGCAGATCCTGCTCAACCTCGCCGGCAACGCGGTGAAGTTCGCCGAGACCGGGGGGGTGCTGCTGCTCGCCGAGCACGCCGAGGCCGGCCGCATCCGTTTCACCGTGTCCGATACGGGCCCGGGCGTGCCGCACGCCGAGCGCGCCCGGATCTTCGAGGCCTTCACCCACGCGGATCCATCGCATGGAACCCGACTGGGCGGAGCGGGGCTCGGCCTTGCCATCGCCAGCCGCATCGCCCGCGCCATGCGGGGCGCACTCGGCGTCGGCGGGACCCCTGGCCGCGGCGCCGACTTCTGGTTCGAGGCGCCGTTCGCGCCAGCCGCGTCGCCCTCAGGTGACCGACCGCTGCAAGGCCGGCGCGTCGCCGTCGTGTCGCCCAGCGCCATCGTGCGCACAGCGGCGTCCCGGCAGATCGAAGCCTGCGGCGGGGAGGCCATCGTGGCGGAGCGGCTGAGTGACGCGCTCGCCCGGACCGGCGACGCCGACGTGGTGTTGGTCGACCAGGCCCTTGCCGCACGTGGGAGAAGGCGCCTCGTGGCGCCCGAGCGGCCCGCGATAGTGCTGTTGAAGCCCGAGGAGCGCGGCCGCATCGGCCGCTACCGCGCCGCCGGCTTCGCCGGCTACCTGATCAAGCCGCTCCGCCGCGCATCGCTGGCCGCCCGCGTCCTCGCCGCCGAGGGCGCCCATGGCGGGAACGGCTCGCTGGAGGACGATCGGATCGCACCGACCGAGCCGGTCGCGCCGAGCGCCGCGTCGGGCGCACGGATCTTGCTGGCCGAGGACAACCCCATCAACGCCCTGCTGGCGCGCGCCCTGCTCGCGCGCGAGGGCTGCAGCGTGGACCACGTGACGGACGGTGAAGCCGCGCTCGATGCCATCGGTCGCGGCGCCTACGACCTCGTCCTCATGGACGTGCGCATGCCGAAGCTCGGCGGCATGGAAGCGACCCGCACCGCGCGCGCCAGGGGATTCTCCGGCCCCGTCGTCGCGCTGACCGCCAACGCCTTCGAGGATGACCGCCGCGCCTGTCTCGAGGCCGGCATGAACGACTTCCTGGTCAAGCCGCTCAGCCCCGATGCGCTCCGCCAGGCGCTGGCGAAATGGAGCGGCGGCGGCTGGACGGGGGCGGCGGCGCGGGTCAAGGTCGCCTCGTAACGCCCGAGTCGGGAGGGGCTCCCGGCGGGCCTCGGGTCCTCCGGAGAGCATGCCTTGGCCGAGGAAGCGCTCGAAGCCTCGAACGCCGTCGAGAAACCGAAGCGTCGGCGGGCCGCCGATGTCATGCGCGAGCTGGGACGGCCGCGCGTGGCGCTCATGCTGGCGCTGGGACTATCGTCCGGGCTGCCGTTCGCCCTGATCGGCAACACGCTGGGGTTCTGGCTCGCCGACCGCAAGGTCGACGTGGCGCTGATCGGGCTCATTTCCGCGGTTGGCTTCGCCTACACGGTCAAGTTCGTCTGGGGCGCGGTCGTCGACCGCATTCCCGCACCCCTGGTCGGCCGACTGGGCCGCCGGCGCAGCTGGATGATCATCGCCCAGGCGGTCGTCGGCACGGGCCTTCTCGGGATGGCCTTGATCGATCCAAAGGCCCAGCTCGGCTGGTTCGTCGCCTTCGCGGCCACCGCGGCGATCGGCGGGGCCTCGCAGGACACGGTCGTCGACGCATGGCGGATCGAGACGGCAGAGGACGCCAACGAGCTCGGTCTGCTCACCGCGGCCTATTCGCTCGGCTACCGCCTGGCGCTGTGGCTGACCGAAGCGGTCATCCTCGTCGTGGCCAAGCGTATCGGCTGGCCGATCTCCTACCTCGCCTGCGCCGCCCTGCTGGTGATCGGCGTCGCCGCCGCGCTCGCCGTGCGTGAACCGGCGCGCGCCGACGAAGTGATGCGCGAGAAGACAAGGGAGGCGGCGCGCCGCCCGCTGGCGTCAGCGTACGATGCGGTCTTCGGTCCGCTGATTGAGTTCTTCCGCGCCCATGGCCTCGCCATGGCGGCGTTGATGCTGGCGATGATCAGCCTCTACCACCTGTGCGACTACATGCGCGGGCCGATGACCGGACCCTACTACCGCGCGCTCAACATCGATCTCGACACCATCGCAGCCGTCCGCACCTTCGTCGGCCTCCCCGGGACGCTGATCGGGATTGCGCTGGGCGGGTTCGCCGCGCTGCGCTGGGGGAAGTATCCGACCCTCGTCGTCGGCGCGGTCGCCCAGCCGGTGGCCATAGCCGCGTTCGCGATTCTCGGCTGGCGCGGGGGCGACTTCGCGCTCGTGTCGTTCGGGCCGATCCACCTCAGCGCCTTCACGACGGTGATGGGGTTCGATTCGCTCGCGATCGGCTTTTCGGGCGTTGCGCTCGTCACCTACATGTCGACGCTGACCAGCCTGGGCTACACCGCGACCCAGTATGCGCTCTTGACCTCGGCGCTCGCGCTCCTAGGCAAGACGGTGAAGAGCTTTTCCGGGGTGATGGTCGAGGCGCTGGAGCCGGGGCGAAGCCTGCTCGACGCGTACGCGCTGTTCTATGTCTGTTGCGGCCTGGTCGCGATACCGGCCATCGTCCTTTGCATCGTGCTCGCCTTCATCCGGCCCGTTCGCACCAGGGCGTGAGGTCGGCCTCGCCGCCGATCAACGCCAGCCCCGCGGCGATCGACTCGAGCTCGGCGCCGGTGCTGACCTTCTCGGGCCCGAAGCGGTCAGCGAACATCGCCCGGACCGCCGGCACGAACGAAGAGCCGCCGGTCAGGAAGACGCGGTCGATGCCGGCGGGCCTGAGCCTGGCGTTCGCGAGCGCCTCGTCGACCGCCGCCTCGATCTGCGCGAGATCGCGCGCGATCCAGCGCTCGAAGTCCGTCCGCTCGACGTCGGCCTCGATGCGGATGTCGCCGGCGTGGAAGACGAACCGGGCCGAGGGCTGCACCGACAGCGCCTCTTTCAGCCGCGAGATCGACTGGTAGAGCAAATAGCCGTACTCGCCGTCCAGGAATTCGACCAGGCGCTCGATCTTCTCGGGCTCGAGGCTCTTGCGCACGAGCGCGCGGATCTCGGCCATGTCGCGCGTGGCGCGCATCAGCGCCAGCTGGTCCCAGCGCGCGAAGCTCGCGTAGTAGCGGACCGGAACGGGCGCGACGTTGGCGAAGTCGCGATAGGCGGAGCCTTTGCCGAGCGCCGGCGAGACCAGCTGGTCGATCAGCCGGTAGTCGAACGCGTCGCCGGCGACGCCCACGCCAGCCTGGCCGAGGCCCTTCGAGGCGAGCACGCCGCGGCGTTTCTGAAAACGCACGATCGAGAAGTCGCTGGTGCCGCCGCCGAAGTCGCCGACCAGCACGGTCGCGTCCGCCTCCAGTCTACGGGCGAAGAAGAACGCCGCCGCCACCGGCTCGTAGGCATAGAGGATCTCCTCCACCCCCAGACGCCGGAAGGCGGTCTCGTAGCGCGTCAGCGCGAGCGCCGGGTCCGGGTAGGCGCCGGCGAACCGCACCGGCCGGCCGACGATCAGGCGGGTAGGCGTCCCGGCCATGGCCTCGCCGGCGTGCGCCCGCAGGCGCAGGAGGAACGTCGAGAGCAGGTCCTCGAACTTGTAGCGCCGGTTCAGGATGCTGGTTTCGGAGAAGGTCGCGCTGGCCGCAAAGCTCTTGAACGACTGGATGAAGCGGGTCGCGCCGGGATCCTCGAGGTAGGCGTCGATCGCCCAGGGACCCGCTTCGACGATCCGCCCGCGCGGCGCGCTCTCGTCGCCGCAGAAGCTGAGGCAGGAACGGAAGGTGGTCGAGGCGTCGCCCTCGAAGGCGAAACGGGCGAGCGCCGCCTGCCCGTCGCCGCCGAGCGCGGAGACGACGGTGTTGGTCGTGCCGAAGTCGATGCCGAGCACGGGAGCAGACATGCCGACCGGCGCGGGGATGCGCCCCGCGTCGCCTTCTGAAGTTCGTCAGGTTTTCAAAGGGGCGGCGTCTTTGCCGTTTGCCAGCGTCGCCGTCAAGCCGAAGCAAGCGGCGGGGACCGGCCCGAGGCTTTCATTCGAACGCCGTCTGGGCAAAAGGTTCGGGAATCGCCCACTCGCCGGAGGAGTGTTTGCCGACCATGAGCGCCGCCGACATCCGCACGCGGCTGGGCGTTCGTCCGGTCATCAACGTCTCGGGCACGATGACCGCGCTCGGCGCCTCAATCGTCGTGCCGGAGGCCGTCGAGGCCGTCAGCGCCATCCTCGGCGAGTTCGTCGAGATCGACGACCTGCAGCGCAAGGCCTCCGCGGCGATCGCGCGCCTCTGCCAG
>DATGIN010000153.1:0-12089 GCA_035295705.1 Caulobacteraceae bacterium | reverse complement strand
CCGCGGCTCGCCGGTGCAGCAGCAGGCGATCTACAGTCAGTTCGGCCTCGATCCCGAGCGCGTGGTCGCCGACATCGTCAAGCGCCGGGAACAGCGCGACAAGGAAGACCCGAACCGCCGGTTCCGCGGCGAGACCAACATCTTCCGGGTCCTGATCAAGACGCTCTTGAATGCGGGGCTGATCACCGAGCGGACCCGCGGCTTTTACGCAACCTACGTCGACATGGACGAGCTGAGGGCCGAGGGTGAGCGCATGCCCGGCGACGACATCGCCGAAGCGGGCATCAAGTACCTGCAGGAGATCAATTTCAAGGATCGCGCGCGGGTGCAGCTGGTCGCCGCCGAATAGGCGATTCGAGGGTGAAAACCCGCGCGGCGGTCGCGTTCGAGGCTAAGAAGCCGCTCGAGATCGTCGAGCTCGACCTCGAAGGCCCGCGCGCCGGCGAGGTGCTGGTCGAGATCAAGGCGACCGGCGTTTGTCACACCGACGACTACACGCTGTCAGGCCAGGACTCGGAGGGTTTGTTCCCGTCGATCCTCGGGCACGAAGGAGCCGGCGTCGTGGTCGAGGTGGGGTCGGGCGTGACGACGCTGGCGGCCGGCGA
Source organism: Caulobacteraceae bacterium (assembly GCA_035295705.1). Lineage (GTDB taxonomy): Bacteria > Pseudomonadota > Alphaproteobacteria > Caulobacterales > Caulobacteraceae > Poindextera. Next base: position 11,484 of record DATGIN010000153.1, on the reverse strand, counting down.
CCACGTGATACCGCTGTACACCCCAGAGTGCCGGCAGTGCCCGGCCTGCCTTTCGCGGAAGACCAACCTGTGTACGGCCATTCGCGCCACGCAGGGTCGGGGCGTGATGCCGGACGGGTCTTCGCGCTTCTCGCTGAAGGGCGAGACGATCCACCACTACATGGGCTGTTCGACCTTCTCGAACTTCACCGTGCTGCCCGAGATCGCGCTGGCCAAGGTGCGCACCGACGCGCCGTTCGACAAGATTTGCTACATCGGCTGCGGCGTGACGACGGGGATCGGTGCGGTGATCAACACCGCTAAGGTCGAACCTGGCGCGACCGCGGTCGTCTTCGGCCTCGGCGGCATCGGGCTGAACGTCGTCCAGGGGCTGAAGCTGGTCGGTGCGTCGATGATCGTCGGCGTGGACCTCAACCCCGACCGCGAGGCGTGGGGGCGGCGCTTCGGCATGACGCACTTCGTCAACCCGAAGACGGTCGAGGGCGACCTGGTTGCGCATCTGGTCGAACTGACTGGCGGCGGCGCTGACTATACGTTCGACGCCACCGGCAACGTGCAGGTCATGCGTCAGGCGCTGGAGGCCTGCCACCGCGGCTGGGGCGAGAGCGTCATTATCGGGGTCGCTCCCGCCGGGGCCGAGATCGCGACGCGGCCGTTCCAGCTGGTGACCGGGCGGGTATGGCGCGGGACGGCGTTTGGCGGCGCGCGCGGGCGCACCGACGTGCCGAAGATCGTCGACTGGTACGTGGACGGACGGATCGAGATCGACCCCATGATCACCCACACACTGCCGCTGGAGCGCATCAACGAGGCTTTCGACCTCATGCACCGCGGCGAGAGCATCCGCTCGGTGGTCGTCTACTGAGCGAGCCTGCTTTCCAGGTCGGCGCCTTCACCCGCATATACGATCCCTCGCTCGGCGAGGCGGAGCCCTGGTACATCAACGACCACTGCTTCGTGCGCGGCGACGACGGCGTGTGGCATCTGATCGGCATTACTCATGCCGAGCCGGCCAACCCGCTCGACGAGCGCTTTTTCGCGCACGCCACGGCGCCGGATCTCTTCGGGCCCTGGTCTAAGCAGGCGCCCGCGCTGCATGCCGAGCCGGCCGTTGGCGAAAACCATGTCTGGGCGCCGCACGTCGTCCGCCGCGCCGGGCGCTGGTGGATGGCCTACTGCGCCGGCGGCTCCAGCCACGCCGCCTACCGTATCCACATGGCGGCATCCGATGACCTCTGGCGGTGGGAGCGGGTCGGGGCGAATCCGCTGGTCGTCGACGGCTTCGACGCCCGCGACCCGATGTTGCTCGAGCTCGGTGGGCGGTGGGCGATGTACTACACGGCGACGGAGGCGCCCGACGGCGGCCGACACGTGGTCAAGGCGGTGTTCAGCGACGACTTCGAGCGGTGGACGGACGAACGCATCGTCTTTCGGCACGACGAGGCCGGAACCTACGGCGGCCCAACCGAGTCGCCGTTCGTCGTCGCCCGAGCGGGCGGCTTCTATCTCTTTCTCTGCACGAACGCGCCCTACAACCAGACAGCCGTGTACCGCTCGGACGATCCGATCGCCTGGGACCTCGCCGCCGATCTCGTCGGGACCTTCCCGGCGCACGCCGCCGAGGTGATCGAAGCCGGCGACGGCCGCACCTTCGTGTCCGGCTGCGGCTGGGGGCAGGGCGGCGTCTACCTGGCGGAGCTCTCCTGGCGCGGGGCCCAGGTCTAGGCCAGGCCCAGCCGCTCGAACTGGCTCTGCGGCGCCTCGACGGCCTCGAGGGCCGCCCTAAGCTTGTCGCGATATTCGCCCTCGAGGGCTTCGCCCGCCAGGTTGCGCTCTTCGCCAGGATCGTTCGCGAGGTCGTAGAGATGGTTGCCGGAAAAGCGGCGGCCGGCCCAGAACGGCAGGGGGTCGCTCTCGTCCCAGCGCTGGCGGATCACTGGAACGCCGGAGCCGGGCATGCGGTCGAGAACGGCTCGTTGGTCCGGCAGCGGCATCGCTTGCTCTCGTGTCATCACCATGGTCGGCATCGTCGACCAGCGGTTCGAGAACATGTCGAGCGGCGCGTTTGATCCGACCGGCGCGCGCGCATACTTCCGCCGCTCGTCGATCAGGTGCACCTCGCGGCCCCAGACCCCGGTCAGCAGCCAGTCGCGAACCCGTTCCGCCTCGCCGGTCAACAGCGGCAGCAGCGACGCCCCATGCGTACGCTGCCGTACGCCGGCCGAGACGCCGAAGAGGTCGGCGAGCGTCGCGAAAAGGTCGACGCTGGTCGTCAGAGCGTCACAGGCTCCGGGCTTGACGCCGGGCGCCGCGATGAAGAGCGGCATGTGGCCCAGCGGCTCGTAGACCGGCACGGCCGGCTTGCCCCAGATATCCTTCTCGCCGAGGTAATGTCCGTGGTCGGTGCAAAGCACCACCAGGGTGTCGTTCCACAGGTCGTGCCGATCGAGCGCGTCCAACACCCGGCCGAGCCAGTGGTCGATCATGGTGAGCTTGCCGCCGTAGAGCGCGCGGATCTGGCGCGCCTGCCGTGCGTCCAGCACGCCGCGCCGGATCGCTCCGTCGACGTACGGGGGCCAGATCAGGTGCGGCTGCGACCAGTCCGCGTCGTACATCGAAAGGTACGGCTCCGGCGTGTCGAACGGCTCGTGCGGGTCGAACTCGTCGACGAACAGGAAGAAGCGGTCGTGGCAGCCGGCATTCTCGTCGAGCCAGAGCGCCGCCGCCGCCATCGTCTTTGGCCCGGGGAAGTCGGCCTCGCCGCGGAACCAGCCGCGGCTGCGGTCGTAGGCCATGTCGCGGTCGAGGAACTTCGGGGAGCCGATCCAGCTGGGATCGGGTCGAGTCCGCCAAGGATCGCTCTCGTGCCCGCGCACATAGTCCCAGGCGGTGAAGTCGATGTGGTAGTTCTCGCCGCCGGCTTCGAACAGGTGCGGGTGATCGCTGATCAACTGGGTCGCGACACCGGCCCCATGCAGTTGGCGGGTGATCGCGTCCTCCCAGAGCTCGATTGACCCCCACGGCTTCCACAGGAAGTCGAGCGCGCCACAGAGGATGTCGTGCCTGGCGGGGATGCAGGGCAGGGACCCGGTGAAGTGGCGGTCAAAGCGCAGCGAGCGCGCGGCCAGCCGGTCGAGGTTCGGCGTCGCGAACTCGGTCCCGCCGTAGCCGCCCAACATGTGGCGGTTCAGGCTGTCGAGCAGGATGACGACCGCGTGCTTGGCAAACGGCGTCTGCGGTCTGGGCGGCGTCTCTTCGCTCACCCGTTTCTTTGACGATGGATGCGCAGGCGGCGCAAGCCGCCAGAGCCGGCCTTAGGCGGCGTCGGACCGTTCAGCGGAGCGGGCCAATGTCTTGCTGAGGCGCACCAACGCTCGGCGCACGTCCGTGTCGGGGATGCGGGCGTAGGAGTCCAGCAGGTCGAACGCGCCCGGCGTCGACAGGTGTCGATACATCGGCCCGTCCGACGAGGTGCCGTCCTCGCCGACCAGGGCGGCGACGGAGATGTCGAGCGCCTTGCCGACGCGCACCAGAGTCGACGCCGAAACGCGGTTGTCGCCGCGCTCGTATTTCTGCACCTGCTGGAAGGTAAGCCCAAGAGCGTTGGCCAGCTTGGTTTGGCTCATGCCCAGGAAGACGCGTCGCGCGCGGATGCGGGCGCCTACCTCGACGTCGATCGGATCCGGTCTGGCCGCCATCGCCTCTTCTCGCCTCTTCCGCCTTGGTTCCCCGAAGGGGCCGAAGGGCGAGCCTATGCGGCGTCGCTTGTCAACGCAACCGCCATGGTGTGGTCGGCCAAGCAGTCGCCTCAAGCCTGCACGAGACGCAGGCCGCGGCGGACGTCGATCAGGTCGTCGGTGGCGCGAACCTGCACGAACGGAGAGACCAGCGCGCGAGCGATCGTCTCGATCGCCTCGATGCCGGGCGCATCCATGCCCTCGCGGCTCAGCGTGTCGCCCACCAGCGCAACCCCGAGGTCGAGGTCATGCGCGGCGAGCGCGGTGCCGACCGCCGTCGGCGAAAGCGACAGCGCCAGGATGACCAGCTCGGTGTCGTACTGGTCGCGCATCGCCCGGCTGAACACGCGGTTGGAGAACGCCGATGCGCCTGTGCGGTAGTAGACCGGCTCGCTCGGCAACGGCTCCAGTCCCGCGACGGGCCGCGGCGAACGGCCCCCGGCGCGCGGATAGACGTGGCTGACCGGCCACTCGGCCGAGCGGGCGAAGGCCAGCAGCCGGCGGCATCGCCCGATGCGGATTTCCTGTTCGAGCTCAGGAGCGGCGTCATCCCGGCTGAGGTCGAGGCACAGCAGGTGCCGTCTGCTGCGTTCGTTGAAGGGCTTTGCGTTGAACATGATGCGCCTATGAGCAGGTCAGCTGCGGGTGACGAGTCGCCCGGCGCTCGAGGACGCCCGGGCGATCCCAGTCGCCCTCGGGTCGGAGCAACACGAAGGGATCGGCGTCGATGCCGATGGCGTCGGCCGGCGGCTCGAGCGCGAACTCCATCTCGACGTAGTCGTGATCCGAGAAATGGAAGGCTGGCCGCCCAGGGCGAACCCATCCTTTGAACGATCGGCGCCAAAAGGACACCAGCCGGGGCTGGGCATGGCCCATCAGCCGTCGATATCCCTTTCGAGCCGCGTGTTCGAAGGCGGCGCGCGCGAGCATCATCAGGCCAGGACCGCCGCGATGCTCCTTGCGGATCGCAAGACGCTCCAGCTTCACGAAGTCCGCGAACCAACGCAGGCGAAGGACGCCGATCGTCTCGCCGCGCAGCTTCAGCAGCAGATGCGTCGCGCCGGCGAGATCGTTGCCGTCGAATTCCTCCTCGAACGGGCAGGCCTGCTCGCCCATGTAGACCAGCGCCCGGACGGTGGCGGCCTGGAGGAAATCATCGATCGAGCGGGCGACCTGAACCACCATCTCGTGCGCCCCCGAGGACGCCGCAGATTCGGCGGCGAAAGACTTGGCCGGCGCGTTCATGCGGCCGCCTCCACCAGCGACTGCTCCTTGGGCTCGGACCAGAAGATGCCGGTGGTCGAACCGGGCAAAGGCTTGAACCCCATCCTGACGATGCCCAGGCGCCGGCCCTGCTCGGTGGCGAGCCGGCAATAGAAGGGCAGGTGCGCGACCGCCGCGTGGCGCAGGCGCTCGTGACCCTGGATCAACCTTTGGGCGGCGTCCTTGTCGACCGCGACGATGGCCCAGCTATAGATGGCGGCGGGCTCTTCGGCGCCCCTCGCGACGTAAGCCAGGCGCGGCGCGAGCGCGTTGAAGTCGTCGCGAACCGCAGCGGTCGCTCCGGCGCGACTTAGGAGGATGAACGCGAGCAGGCCGCGGATCTCGCCCGGCTGGCCGCGGACGACAAAGAGGCCGGCGCCGGTCTCGCGGTGGACGCGGGCGATCGTCGGGACCGAAGCCATCGGGCCGCCGATCAGCCGCATCGCCAGCGCGTGGGCGGGGGCCACCTCTTCCGCCGCCGCCGGCTCGACGCCGTACTCGGCGAAGGCGGTGCGGATGGCGGCCGCGCTCTTGGAGAGCGTCTTCGGCGTTGGTATCTCCGCCTCCGCTCTCGAGAGGGCGACCGCGCTCTGCATGTCCGTCATGGGCTTGTTCCCTCTTTCGATGGGTGGGGCGCCGGAGCGTGCGCCAGCCTTAGAAATACTCGTTTGGGTTGTTGGGTGCGGCTAGGCTCTGAGAACCCAACGCCCGCTGTGCTTAAGCCCGACCTAATCCGCGAACAGGGCAGCCGTGAGGAAACTCTCGCAACGCACAAGCCAAGCGTGTAGAGTCGGTTCCTGGCTGCGGGACGGGGGTTCGGGTGGCCCAGCGCGGCCATTCGCCTGAGCTCCTTGTTGCGGGCCGGCGACTTTCGGTTAATGGCTTCGGTCAAGGAGCGGCGCCCATGAAGATCGCAACAGGGCCTTGCAATTCCGAGAAGGCCCCCGGGTGATGAGCGTCGTCAGGCGCAAGGCCGACTGGGGCGATGTCCGCCTGTTCTGGGCCGTGGCCGAGATGGGAAGCTTCGGCGCGGCGGCTCGCCGGCTCGGGGCAGGGCTGACGACGGTCACCCGTGCGGTCGAGCGCCTCGAGCGACAGCTTGGCGCCAAGCTCTTCGTCCGCGGGCCGCAGGGCGTCTCGCTGACCCGCGCCGGAACGCTGGCCTACGAGCGCGCCCGCAGCATGGAGCGCATGGCCGAGGGCCTCGAGCAGGACCTGGCCGGCATCGAGGAGGCGCTCGAGGGACGGGTGAAGCTAAGCGCGCCGGACGGCGTGGCCGGAATGTTCCTGGCGCCAGCCGCGGCGGAGTTCCTGCGCTCGAATCCGAAGATCGACCTGGCGATCGACTGCGGCCTGTCTCCAAAAGCGCCGCTGGCCGGCGAGGTCGACCTCACCTTGACGTTCGAAGTTCCCGCGAACCTGGACGCGATCGCGACGCCGCTCGCTCACTTCCACTACGCGGTGTTCGCATCGCGCGAATACCTCGAGCTCTACGGAATGCCGACCAGCTACGAGGAGATCCTCCAGCACCCGTACGTCCATCACGTTGGGCAGAATCATCGCCGCGAGGAGGTCTCGACGCGGGTGGCGTCGTTCCTCGAGTTCATGCGCTGGCGGGTGGACACCAACTCCAGCGCGGTGTCCTTCGCCACCGTGAAGTACGGCGGTGGCCTCGGCGCGATGCCCACGGCCATTCTGGCGCTCGATCCCTCGCTGGTCATGCTCGAGGCGCCCCCGCTGGCGACCATCAAGCTCTGGCTGGTGTATCACCGCGAGGTAGCGAAATCGGCGCGGGTCCGCTGCACGATCGACTGGCTCAAGGACGTCTTCGACGCCCGCACCAAGCCCTGGTACCGGCCGGAATTCATCCATCCGCGGGATTTCGCGGCCTACCTCCCCGCGGAGGGCAAGACGGCCGAGGCGTCCGCCGAGACCTCCGCCGATGAGCGCCGCAAGGCGGCGGCTCCAGCCCCCCCTCCGCGGACCGTCCGAGAGGCCTAGCCGCCAGTCCGCGCGGCCCGCCAGCTGGGCCAATGCCGCATTGCCACAACGGCGGGCAAACGGTGCGTCGCCAGCCGATTCGCTTCGTGTCGGAGGAACCGTGAGGGCCGGAAGCCGTTCGCCCCGCCGACGAGGAGGTCGCCGCTTTTGCGGCTAGGTCGCGTGAGCCTCCCCGATGGAGAGGCGGCGGGGCGCGGCGACCGCAAGAGTCGCCGGCCGCATAGCAGCGCTATGCGAACACCGTGTATTAACGGTGCAACATTTCGACAACCATAGAAATAGTCGGGCGACTGAACGGCAACGGTGAAATATCCGCCGCACGTTTACCGAACGTAAGCTTAGGAGTGTCAGCAACACTCCTCGGAAAACGTAAGTGATCGCCGATCATATAACCTTTGTTAGTTGACACTGCTCAGGCCCCGCCGAAAAGCGTTGCATGCGACGTGCCGGAAGGCCGCGTCGATTCAGGGCGCGATCGTGCGCCATTTGGGCAGCGGGCTGGGGGTCAAGACCCGAAATGGGCGAGCCTCGGCCATGGAGGGTACCTCGATGACCAGCGCCTCGAATCTGAGGAGCATCCTGATTGCAAGCGCGTCCGCAACGACGCTCGGCCTGCTGGCTGCGCCGGCCATCGCACAGGACCAACCGCCGCCTCCAGCGGCGCAGCCTCCTGCTCCGCCTTCGCAGCAGCCGGCGCCGCAGGAAGTCGTGGTGGTTGCGCAACACACCGTGACGAAGCTGCAGAAGATTCCGGTGGCCGTTTCGGTCTTCACCGGCGCCGCGCGCGACCGCGTCGGCATCCAGACCGTCCAGGACGTGACCAACTTCGCACCCGGGTTCACCTACGACACGGTCACCGTCAACGCCGGCATGCGCGGCATCGTGCGCCAGTCGTTCAACGTCACGGACGACTCGCGCGTGAACGCCTATGAGGACGAATTCTTCGTCTATTCGCCCTACAACCTGGCCGAATCCTCGCTGTTCATGGCGCAGGAGCAGATTGAGCGCGGGCCGCAGAACGTCGGCGGCCGCCCCGCCGAAGGCGGCTCGATCGACATGATCGCGGTGCGCCCGACCGACCACCCTTACGCCGAGCTCCGCGCAACTGTCGGCAACTACGACTCGTACGAGATCGAGGGTGCGGCCTCGGACCAGATCGCGCCTGGCCTGGACGCGCGCATCGTCGGCAACTGGAACGTCCAGGGCCAGGGCTTCCTGAAGAACGTCGTTGGCGGCCCCTCGGAGTTCCACAAGATCAACGAATGGCACATCGAGGGCGCCCTCGACTGGAAGCCGAGCCCGAACTTCGAGCTCTATGCGCGCGCGTTCGCCGCTGCGTGGGAGCCGGACGAGGGTGACGCCGGCAGCCGGCAGACGCGCCAGACCGGCAGCTGGGACGAGGTGCAGATCGATGAGCCGAACGCCGGCGTGTTCGGCGTCGACGGGTCCTTGTATTTCAACCCGAACTACGGGTACGCAGCCATCGTGCCGGGGGCGGCGGCCGGCGCCGCCGGCGTCGCGGCCGCGCAGGCCGCCGCGGGCGAATTCCCACAAGAGCTGCCGATCGCGGCGACGATGAAGACCCCGGGGATCTTCAACAACCCCCAGGCCGCCAACCCCTGGCATTTCGCAGCGGTCTCTCCGGTGCGCGTGTCGCTCCGGAACTTCGACGACCTGAACTACATCGCCACCTACCACCTGCCGAACGCCGACATAAAGTACATCGGCGGCATCCAGGGCTACGACTACACGCTCGACTTCGACGAGCAGGACACCGACATCACCAGCTTCACCCTTCCGGGGAGCGCCTTCGGCGAGCAGGCGGCGGCCGTCGACAACGTGTTCGCGCCGGCGATCGCTTCGGCGCTCGGCATTCCGCCGGCCGGGCTGCCGGCGCTCGAAGCGCAGCTGACGGCGGCGCTGCCGGCGCCGAGCACGCTCACTGTCAACCCCAACGTCCACGACCACTTCATCGAAAACGACTGGTGGACGAGCCACGAGCTGTCGATCCAGTCGACCGACAGCGGCCCGCTGCAATACATCGCCGGGGCGTACTTCTATTACCAACAATACTCGAACCCGATCACGTTCACGGCCAACCAGCCCAACCTCACGCACCCGATTCTGCTCGATCCGCTGGCGGCCGCTGGCTTCAACCCGTTCGCGCCGGGCGCCCTCGTGCCGGCCGCGGCGAACCCGCACGACCTGCTGGCGCTCTCAGCCTACCAGTTCGAGACGCAGAGCGAGGGGGTCTATGGGCAGCTCTCGTACAAGGTCACCGACCAGATCAAGGTGACAGGCAACCTGCGCTGGAGCGGCGACCATAAGTGGGGAAACCAGGAAGCCCGCGACGTCGCCTTCATGGGCTCGGCCACCGAGCCGATCTTCAACACCCTTATCCCGCTCTTCGGCGGCGCTACGCCCGCGATCGACGAAACAACGGCCGTCTTCTGCGCGACCGGCACCCCGGACACCGCAGCCAACCCCAACGCCTGCAACACAGGGCCGTTGGCGAAGGGCGTGAAGTCGAAGGGGTTCATCAATCCCGCCACCGGCATCGCCCAGCGAGCGCTGAGCGGGACCGACAGCGAGCTGACCGGGGGCGTCGGGATCGAGTGGACGCCGACGCCAGACATCTTCACCTACGCGCGCTACAGCCGTGGCTATGCGCCGCTGGCGTTCAACGCCTTCTCGGTGGGATCGAGCCCGGAGGTGGGGCCAGAGTTCCTCAATTCTTACGAGATCGGCTACAAGCAGACCTTCGGCCGCAAGCTTTCGCTCGATGTCGCAGCCTTTTACTACGACTACGACCAGATCCAGTTGCCGCTGACATTGTCGGTCAATGGCGTGCTGGTCAGCCAGTTCATCAGCTACCCGAAGGCCGAATCGACCGGGGTCGAGGTCGAGGGCGTCTGGACGCCGACGCGGGACCTGATCTTCACGCTCTCCTACTCGTTCGACTACACGGCCCTGCTGACCGGCTGCTCCGGTTCAGTGGTGAGCGGGGTCTTCGTTCCGACCCACAACTCCGTCTGCGTGCAGAACACCTCCGACCCGCTCGGAACCGGGCCTGGCGCGCGCGACGTCAACGAGGCCTTCGCGCCGGGGGTGCAATCGGTCAAGGGCGCGCCGTTGCCGAACGCGCCCCGGAACAAAATCGCGATCACTGGCGCGTACACCTGGCATTTCGCGCCGGGCAACCTCACCGCCGCCGTGACATTCGTCTGGCGCGACACTCAGCTGGGCAACACGGTGTTCAACACGCCCTACAACACCGCGCCCTCGTGGGACGACGTCGATCTGCGCGCAACCTGGTCTGGAGACCACGATCGCTACGAGATCATCGGTTTTGTGCGCAATGTGTTCAATTCGCTACAGTACACCGTCGGCGGGGGCGCCGCCGGGTACGTCGGCAACGCCACGACCGGCACATCGCCGGCCTCCGGCCTGTTCTACTTCCCGGCTTACGACCTGACGCAGCCGCGCACCTTCGGCGTCGAGGTGCGTTACAAGTTCTTTTAGGCTTGGTTGGTAAGGCCTTACCAGGGGCCACGGTTAAGGGGCCGCGTCCCTCGGGGCGCGGCCCTTTGTGTGTTGACACGGCGGCGCTTTCCCATGAAACCCTAGTGTGACGCCGGCGTAACACGGCGACCAGAAGTCGTTCGGCTTCTGACTGGGCAGCAATCGCGACCGACCGGGGAGTGGTCGCGGCAGGGGAGGGTTCTGATGTCCCATACTTCGCATCTGCGGAGCACGCTTGTCATGGGCGCGGCCGCGGCCGCGTTAAGCGCGTTCGCCGCGCCGGCGCTTGCGCAGACAAATCCACCCGCCCCGCCGCCGGCGGCGCAGCCGCCCGCAGGGGGCGCCCCCACCGTCGTGGTGACGGCCGAGAAGCGCTCGGCGAACATCCAGAGCGTTCCGATCGCGGTGACCGCGTTCACCTCGCGCCAGCGCGCTGTCGAGGGCATCACCACCATCCAGGACATGACCGACTTCACGCCCGGTCTGACCTACTCCAGCCAGTTGGACCGCCCGGCCATGCGTGGCCTCTCGCGGAACAACAACATCTACACGTCGGACTCGGCCGTGGCCGTCTACGACAACGACGCCTTCACCAACTCGACGTTCCTCGCCGGGCGCGACGACATGTTCGTCGACCAGGTGGAAGTGCTGCTTGGCCCGCAAGGCACCCTTTATGGCCGCAACTCGGTCGGCGGCCTGATCAACGTGCAGTCCCGGCGTCCGTCCAACGACTGGACGGGCGAAATCCGCGAGATCTACGGCAGCTACAGCTACAACAAGATCGAAGGGACGATTTCCGGCCCGCTGCCGATCGATGGGTTGAAGTTCCGCCTGTCGGCCTTCGACCTCAATCAGAACGACGGCTACTTCAAGAACCTCGCCGGCCTGCACTCGACCGGCGACGTACGCCACGACCCGTACGTCGAGCTGCAGCTGCAGTACGACGCGCCGCACGACAGCG
>DATGIN010000152.1:0-17580 GCA_035295705.1 Caulobacteraceae bacterium | reverse complement strand
GATAGGCAATTGCCAACCCACCTGTCGCCGCAATCCAGAAGACCATGCGATCCAGAACCTTAATGCGGCGGCTGGTCCGCGCCGCTCGGCCCTGACGTCTGCGGGAAGGTGACGGCGCGGCCGCGGGCCCAGGCGTCGTGGACGACGGCGCGCGGGGTCGTTAGGCCAGCGCCGCCGACCGCCTGCGCCCACGCGGCGGCGAGGCCGGCGGCAGCGACGGTCGCGTCGTTCGGCTTCAGCGACGCGGACCAGTTCTTTAGCGCCGGCGCGTTGAAGACGAAGAGAAAGAGCGTCGCGGTCGCCATGACCACCGAGGTCCAGCCGACGGCGCGCCCCCGCGCGATCGGATCGTCCGGGTCGGCAGGAACGGGGATTGGGCTGTCGGTCACGGTGCTTTGTCTCAGAACTGATAGTAGATGAAGGCCTGCACGCCTTCGGGCCGAAGCGCGTCGATGAAGAGGATAAGCGCGCCGGTCGCGAGCCCGAAGCCAACCGCGGGCAGGCGGGCGAGCCTGGCCGCCACGCCTTCGATCAGGCGCGGCGGGCTCGCGTGCAGGGCCAGCCCGAACACGATCAACCCGAGCGCCATTGGGGTAAACGCCAGCGCCGAATCGTCCCAGCGGCCGAAGCCCTCGATGAAGCCGATCGCGCTCTGGAAGCTCTCGGCGCGGAAGAAGATCCAGGCCAGGCAGACGATATGGAAGGTCACCACCAGCCCGATGACCTTTGGCGCCGACGGCCAGGCTTTGGGCTTGAAACGCGTCCAGATGCGCTCGAGGCAAAGGACGCCGCCGTGCATCGCGCCCCAGGTGATGAACTTCCACGCCGCGCCGTGCCAGAACCCGCCAAGCACCATGGTGATCATCAGGTTGCGGCACGTCGACCAGAAGCCGTCCCTCGACCCGCCGAGCGGGATGTAGAGGTAATCGCGCAGCCAGCTCGACAGGCTGATGTGCCATCGGCGCCAGAAATCCTGCAGGCTGATCGACCGGTAGGGCTGGTCGAAGTTGCGCGGGAAGCGGTAGCCGAGCAGGGCCGCGAGCCCGATCGCCATGTCCGAGTAGGCTGAGAAGTCAGCGTAGATCTGGACCGCATAGCCGTAGGTCGCGGCGATCAGGTCGAGCGCCGAGTGCGCCCCCGGATCGAAGAACACCGGATCGACGAGCCCGGTCGCCAGCTCGGACGCCAGCACGGCCTTCTTGAACAGGCCCCAGACGATCATCAGCACGCCCAGCGCCGCGGCGTCGCGGCTGAGCTGGGGGCCGCGCTCGAATTGGGGAATGAGGTCGGCGCCGCGCACGATCGGGCCGGCGACCAGATGCGCGAAGAAGCTCATCAGAAGGGTGACGTTCAAGAGGCTTGCCGGGCGGAGCTTTCCGCGCGCGACGTCGATCAGGTAGCTCATCCCCTGGAAGGTGAAGAAGGAGACGCCCACCGGCAGGATGACCTGGATCACAGGCAGGTCGCGCGACCAGCCCAGCGCGCGCAGCAGCTGCGAGACCTGGTCAAAGAAGAATCCGTAATATTTGAAGACGCCGAGGATGGTTAGGTTCGCGACCACGCCCCCGATCAGCAGCGCCCGTCGACGGCGGGCATGCTGGCTGCGATCGATCTCGCGGGCGGTGAACCAATTCAGCAGGCCGGATGCGATCAAGAGCATCACGAAGCGCCAGTCCCAGGTGCCGTAGAAGATCCAGCTGCCCACCAAAAGGATGATCTTCCGCCATTCGTTGGGCGTGCGGATGATCCAGGCGAGCGCGAACAGGGCGAGGAAGAAGAGCCCGAAGGTCAGGGTCGGGAAGAGCATCGCCTGGTCTTCCTGATCGCCCCCGCGTCTCGCCTAATGCGCCGCTCTGTAGGCAGCGAATGCGCGCTCGAAATCCCCTTCGAGCATCGCGGCGACCGCGGCGCCGCCGGCGGTGGTCGTATGCACGTGGTCGCCGCGGGTGAGCGGCGGCGTGGCGTTCGCCCAACGGTCAGCGGCGCCCGGGCCGCCCATGCTGCCGCCCCAATCCCAGAACGCGGCGCCGTTTTCGAGCGCCACGCTGCGCTCGATCGAGCGCACCTGGCCGAGCGCCGGCGGCGAGAACCAATAGGCGGTATGCGCCTCGTGCGCCGGCGCCGACTCCGCCTGCGCCCGCTGGGCAAGCTCGGCGATCAGGGCCTCGTCGGGACTCTCCTGGCCCTCGCCGCCGGCCGACAAGTCAGGCAGCGGCCGGCCGACGGGCGTGAGCGAGCGACCGGGAACCGGGGCATAGTCGTCCTGGTTGTCCTTCAGATCCGCGCGTCGGGTCTCGGCGTCCGGGGCGCCGATCACCATCACCGGGACGCCGCCGGAGAGCCGCCGAACGCGGCGGATCTGCTCACGCAGGCGCGCAGCGAAGTCCGCGGCGTTGAAATGGCTGACGAAGCCGTCGTTGGTCCCGAACTCGAGCACGATCAGGTCAGGGCGATATGACCTGAACTCTTCGCTCAGCGCCTGGTCGCTGGTGCGGGCGAAGTGCCGGAGCTCCGCGCTTACGACGCCGAGGTTGGAGACCGCAACTCCTCCCGCCTCGCTGAAGCTGCCCCACGAGGTCAGCGTGACCGGTCCGCCATCGGTCACGAGCGCCGCCTGCAGCTGCGCCGTCGGGGCTTCGAAATCGGAGCAGGCGACGTGATGTTCGGGCGCGTCCAGCGCGACGTGCGTCGACTGCCCGCCCAGGCTGAGGGTGTAGCCGCCGGCGCCGGGCGCCTCCTCAGCGCACACGACAACGCGTCGAAACGCCTCTTGCGGCTCAGCGGTCAGCATGATTTCCGCGCCTGACGCGGCCGCAGTGAGTCGGAAGCCCGAGATGCCGAAGGCGTCCGGCGAGTCCATCGGCGTCCGGAACGTGCCTTCGGCCACCCACCCGGGCGACTGATCGACGTGCACGCCGCGCGGCAGGAAGCCCTCGAACGGCTTGCCGGGCGGCATCACGCCGCGTCCGCCGGAGCCGTAGCGCGCCTGCAGCGCCGCGCGCCACGGGCCGGTAATGGAATCGCCTGCGCTATGGCTGTCGCCGATCTGCAGGATATGCAGCGTCCGCTCGGACCCGGCGTGGACCTGCTCGAGCTTGGCGAACACCGGCGCGAGCGCATCGACGCCGCACAGCGCACGCACGCAACTGGGATCCTGGGCGGTTGCGAACGCTAAAGTGGCGGCCGCCACAGCGGCAAGACTCATTCTGTCCCATGCCCGTCATTGAGGGCGAGCTGGTGAGTTTTGGCTGATTCGTCTTGGGCAAGCTCGCGCGAGCGCGCGACGTACGCCTTGATGCGGCCCACCAACGGCCCGGTGATGCGCTCGTAGCCGGGGATCGACATATGGATCCCGTCGTTGGCGCGCATGAGCACGTCTTTGTGCTCCTTCGGGTCGTAGAGGAACGTGTTGAACTGCCCCCACTGGTCGACCGAGAGCGCTTCGGTCGGCATGAAGGGAACATCGAGCGCGGCCATCTCGCCCGCATAGAATGCGTTCATGGCCTGTATTTGGCTGTCGAAGTCGGGATTGCGCATCTTGGGCAGCCCGACCCAGTAGACCATCGCCCCCTCGCTGCGCAGGAGCGCCACGAAGCGGGCGACCCGCCTGCCGTAAGCCTCCTTCCAGCCGGGGCTCAGCAGCGGATAGATGTGGCCGCCATCGACGATTCCCTGGGTGTCGTTGGCGCCGAAGCTGATCACCGCGATATCGACCGGTTGGGTCGCGATGTCTTGGGCGGCCTTGTCCTCGAGATTGAGCTGCTGGTAGCGCGTGAAGCCGGTCGAGCGCTCGGCGAACTTGATGACCTGGTAGTGCTCGTTCTTCGGCAAAGTCCAGTAAAGCGCCGCCCAGATGCCCTCGCCGAAGCTGTCGCCGAACACGCCGACGCTGATGGGCTGGCCGCTCTCGATCGTCTTCAGCAGCCGGGGGCTGAAGGGGGCCGCACAGTCGGCGGGGGATCCGGTCGAAGCGATGGGCTGACTGCCCGTTCCCGCGACGCCCGCGGTCACGACCGGCGCCTTTGGCGAGGTGGACGCGCTGACGGCGTGCTCGGCGGCATAGGCGATGCCGATCGTGACGCCGACGGCAATGCCGATGAAGAGCACGCTCGTACGGTCGAGCGCGAATGCGGCGCGGCCAAGGAGGCCCAGCCGGCGCCTCCGCCGCGCGCCGCCCGGCGACGGCGCCTGAGCAGCTTCCGGCTCGCTCATTGCCGAGCGCGCTTTTGCGACGACGTCGTCGGCCGCGCGCTTGCGGGCAGATTTGCCCGCTCCGCGCGGGGGGCTTCCCCCGCCTTTGCCCGTGGTCGCCACGACCGCCCCCGAATTCCGCCGCCCCCCGGCGGCGTTCGCAGAACGCCGCGATGCATGAAGAAGATGGCGGCGTTCAGCAAGACAATTCGCCGGTAAAGATTAACCGGAGACATCGTGTCACGCCCGATGCGGGTAGGCCCAGCCGGCAAGGGCGATGATGATCCGGCGCGGAACGCACGCCGCTGTGCATTGGCGTGCGGATCGGTCTGCGCTTCTGCGGCGGCCGCGGACCTACTTCTCGGCCTTGCGCGACGAGCGGCCGGCGACCGCCCGAGCCGCCTGGAACGCTTCGACGATCGTGTAAGCGGGCCGATAGGCCGCGCGAATGCGATCGGCAGTCTTGCTGGACACCTTGGCGATGCCGCTGTCGGAGGCGTTGAGCCGCTCGTCGAGCGGCGGCCACTGGCTATTGGGCACGCCGATCGTGGTCATCACCTCGGCCATGCCGCTGGCGTAGTCATCCATGCGGACGACGGCGTGGTAGTCGATGTGGTCGGACAGAATCAGCAGCCGCTGCGACATGAAGTGCGGGTCGCGAATCTCGTCCGGCACGCCGCAGATGTACTCGACGAACAGGTCGAAGCTGATGTCCTGGTCGGGCTTCAGCGCGAGCTCGCTGCGCAGCGCATCGACCCAGACGTCCCATTGCGGGGCCGGATCGCGGCGCAGGTGGATCTTTTCGTACCAGGCGGAACGCAGTCGATCGACCGGATCGCGCCAGACGAAGAAGCGGTAGGTCGATCCGCCCTGCAGGGCGGCCACGGCCTCGTCTTCCGGAACGCTGAGCGGGGACGGCCGCGGGTCGCCCGGCGGGCGCTCGTGCAGCTTGTCCAGGCGCGGTAGGGGACCCAGCCCCTCGAGCCGCCAAAGGAGCGCCTTGGTGGTGGTGCAAGCCGCCTTCGGCGTCTCCATGTAGAAGTACGGGTAGCGCCGGCCGATGAAGCCGCCATAGCTGAGCCGGTGGTGGATCAACGGATCCTCCGACCGCAACAGCTTGCGCACCCGCTCCATGACCCCTCACGCGCACCGAACTTCCGGCGCCGTGCTCGAGAGCGACGCCTTACGGTGTAACGCACGACGGCTGAGAATCCTTCGCAGTTGCAAGCGAGATTTCGCGGGCGGGTCGAGCAGCCGCGCCGCCCTCCCCCGTCGGCGAGCTCATCCGCCGCGAAGGTGGTCCCTCTAAGCGGCGGGTTGCGGCTCCGGCTGGGGTTGGGCTTGGGTGATCACGAACGCCTCGGGCTCGCCGACGGTGCGGCGGAAGAAACCGCTGATCATGGTCATCATCATCGGTCGAAACCGCGGATGATTGCCGAAGCCGTGCGGCATTCCGGCCCAGATGTGCAGGTCGACCTTGCCGCCGGCGGCGCGCACCCGCTCTTCGAAGCGGCGCGAGGCCGAAACCGGCACGACCTTGTCGGCGTCGCCGTGCAGCAGCATGACCGGCGGATAGTCCGGCCCGACATGCTCGATGGGGCTCGCCAGCGCCGCCGCTTCGTCCGAGACGTCCGCGCCTGGCAGCGAGCGGGCGGCGAGCCCGCCGGAGGGACGAACGCCGCCGAGATGGAAGAGCACGGGCGGATAGACCGCCGCGACCGCAGCGCAGGCGGCCGACACGCCGCCGTCGCCCTCGGGCGGGTCCAGCCGCGCGTCCCGCGGCGTCCCAGCGGCGAGCAGCACCATGTGCGCCCCGGCCGAATGGCCTTCCAGACAGAGCTTGTCGCTGTCGAACTGAAGGGAGTCGGCGTGGCTGCGCACCCAACGGATGGCGCGCTTCAGATCGTGGATTTGTGCCGGCCAGCGCGCTTCGCCGGTCAGGCGATACTCGATGGGAACGGCGACGAAGCCGTCCGCGGCGAGCGCACTAGCGTGCTCGGCCAGCATGTCCTTCGAGCCTCTCGACCAGCCGCCGCCGTGCGCCATGACGACGGCGGTCCTGAGCGACGAGCGGCCGAGCGGCCGGTAGACGTCCAGTCGCAGCGGCCGGCCGCCGGCGTCGCCATAGACCACGTTCCGCTCAACGCCGCTCTCGCTCATCGCCGCTTCCTTGCTTGGTGGAGGTGTTTCGGCACGCTAGACCCGCCGTGGGGGGTCGACAACGCCGCTTGATCGCCAGGGCGGGCGCGTGAGAGCTTCGCAACCCAGCGTGGAGCCCATCGGCCATGATCCTTAGGCGCATCGTAGCGGCGACCGCCGTCGGCTTGTACGCCGCCGCAACCGGCGCCTCGGCGGCGCCGCCCGTGACCGTCACCGCCAAGCCGCCACCGTCGCGCGCCACGCTCAACCACGACGCCGCGAACTTTGTCGACGCCATCGCCGTGCAGCCGGAGGGGGAGTCCCTGATCCGGTGGGGACGGCCGATCTGTCCATACGCCGTTGGCCTTGGCGCCGAGGCCCGTGCGGCGCTCGCCCAGGAGATCGCCCAGGTCGCGCACGCGGCCGGCGCGCCGGTCGCCACGACCGACTGTGCTCCGAACTTCGTGCTGGTCGCCAGCGAGCAGCCGGCCGTCGTGCTGGCGGCGTGGCGCAATCGCGAGCCCGATCTCTTCGGGGACGCGTTGCCGGCCGACGTCGACCAATTCCTCGCCGACGGGCCGCCAGTCCGTGTCTGGTACAACGCGCTCCGGAGCAGCGTCGACGGCGAGGCGATCGCCAAGGGCCCGCAGATCTACAGCGGCATGGACGTGGTCTACAGCTACGGCGTGTCGCGGCTGAGGTTCAAGACCGTGCTCGGGCTGGAATCGGTGATCGTCGCGGTCGACCTGCGGCGGGCGCGGGGGCTGACGATCCGCCAGATCGCTGACTACGCCGCCATGGCCGGGCTCGCCGAGATCAAGCTCAACGCCGATCTCGGCGCCGCCCCGACCATCCTTCGCCTGTTCCAGGCGTCGGCGGCGGAGCGACCGGCGGGCATGACCGAGTGGGACCGGGGCTTCCTCGCCGGCGTCTATGCGTCCGACCAGGCCAGCAAAATCCAGCGCTCGGCGATCGCCGCCAGCGTGAGCGCCGCCACCGCCGCTAACCCGGCCACGCCTTGAGCGGAACGACCGCGCCGCCCAGCAGCTCCTGCAGAAGGCCGGAGCGAGGGTAGGGTTGGTGGCGATACTGGCGGAAGCCTTCGGCGTGCTCGACGCCGAAGTCGCGGCCGCGGCGGCCGATCCAGGCCTCCATCGCGCCCAGGTAGTCGTTCACACCGTGCTGTCTGGCCACCCACGCGAACTGGCTTTCGTGCGCGAGCAGCATGCGACGTTTGGTTTCCATCACCTGGCCCACATCGACGCCGAACTCGGGTTTGACCCGGACGCCTTCCCGGTCGCGCCCGCCGATCGGGTCCATGAAGTAGAGATGCGGGATCGCCTGGAGCGGGGACGCGGAGGCATAGCTCGGGACGCTTGATGCGAAACAGGCGTCGCGGGCGAGCAGGCTGATCGCCTCATGGTCGGGATGATAGTCCGCCGGCGAGGCGGTCATGACCACGTCGGGCTTGGCCTCGCGTATCAGGTCGGTGATCCGCCGCCGCGCCGCATCGTCGTTGAAGACCCCAAGGTCCGGTAGGCCGGCGCAGGTGTAGCTCGCGCCGATCATCGCCGCCGCCGTCGCCGCCTCGCGCCGGCGGATCGCGGCGAGGTCGCTCGGCGCGTGCTCGGTCGAGCCGAGCTCGCCGGCGGTTGCGGTAGCGATGTGAACTGCATGCCCCGCGCCGGCGAGGAGCGCGAGCGCGCCCGAGCCGAGCATCTCGATGTCGTCCGGATGCGCATGCAGCGCGAGGATGGTCGCCATGGACTACGGCCCTCTCGGTCGTCGCGCCACTTTTGCCTCGTTTGCCGGTGGTCAGCCAGTCGGGCGCGACGGCGAGAGGCGCCAGGCGGCGGCCGCGCGGTCAGCGCGCTTCCAGCGCCGCCGCGAGCGGCTGGGCGAGCGCGACCTGGGCTTCGCCGAGGTCGAACGCCGTCAGGCCGGCGAGGTAGCGCGGACAGCCATCGCCAAGCTCGGACATGCGGCGGCCCAGCCAGTCGTGCCACTCCGCCAGGAAGGCCTGCGGATCGGGCTTAGCAGCGGCGGCGTCGCGCATCGCTTCGACCCAGACCCGCATCCGCTGGAGGTTCGTTCGACGCTCGGCGATGGTGTTCTGCATGTGGACAAACGTTTCATATAGTCACGTGTCGAGTCAACAAAAAAGTGTCGTATAGTCACATACTGTGGCCATGCCGCTTTACAATCTCAATCGTCCGTGCCCGTGCGCCTGAGCGTCCGTGCGATGTCGACCAGCTGGCGACGCTCGACGGGCGCGAGCTGGTCCCAGATCGACCACAGCCCTTCCGGATCGGTGGGGTCGCGCACGATCAGGTCGGCCGGCTCGCAACGAAGCGCCTCTGCGGCGGCTTCCAGCAGCGGCTGATCGTAGCGGCGTCGCCCGGTCTCGATTGCTGACAGATACGAGCGGTCGATGCCGATACGCTCGGCCAGCTGCGCCTGGGTCAGGCCGCGGTGCTTGCGCCACGCGCGAATGAAGTGCCGAGGGGTTGCCGGCCGCATGAGAGAGAGAATCGCAGCGGATAGGGAAGCCAGGAAGTTTCTTATAGTCACTTTTTGCTTGACGTCAAATGTGACTATATGGAACATTCAGGGAACAATGATCGAATTTGTTCCCGGTAGTCCAGCCGACCCCCAGAGCACGCCCCTCGATCTCGACGGCGACGACCTCCTGGCCGAGCGCCTCGCCGCCGAGGGTTGGCCCGTGCTGCGCGGCAGCGAACGGCAACGCGACGCGCGGTTCGTGAAGGCCGTGCTGAAGGCTCAGCTAGCGCTGATGCGAGGCGGGCGGTGAGCGATGCGGCCGTGGACGCCGCCATCCGCACGGCGCTCACCTTCTGGTTCGGCATCCCGCGCGGGGCCTGCGCGGTCCTCTGCGCCCTCTACCGCGCCAACGGTCGCCCGCTCAGCGTCGCCGATCTTGCCGCCGCCGCGATGGCCACCCCGAAATCGATCGTGAACTACCACGTGCATTGCCTCAGGCAATCGCTGGCCGAGGAGGCGATCGATTACGCGCCGGACGCGGGCTACTCGCTGACCATCGCCGGCCTGGCCGAGTGCCGTCACGCGCTTCGCCGCATCGGCGAAGACCTGCGGCGCGAATTGCGTGAGCAAGGGGTCGAGTCCCTGGCCCTACAGCCGGGGGCGTCGGCCGACGAGCAGCGAGGCGTCCTGGCTCACGGGTGAGCCGGGCAGACGGCGCAGACGAGCGCGGCGCATGGCAAGCCGGCCTGCGCTGGGCGCCGCAGCCCGGACCACAGCAGCTGTTCGTCGCCAGCCCCGTCTTCGAGGTGGTGTACGGAGGCGCGCGCGGAGGCGGCAAGACCGACGCCAGCCTCGGCGACTTCGCCCGGCATGCGCTGGCCTATGGAGCTGACGCCAAGGGCCTCTTCGTCCGCCGGACCCGCGTGGCGCTGGAGCCGACCATCGCGCGGGCGCGCCAGATCTACCTGCCGATGGGCGCGGAGTGGAAGCAGCAGCGCTCGTTCTTCCGCTGGCCGAGCGGGGCGGTGCTCTACTTCCGCTATCTCAGCCGCGATTCTGACGCCGACGCCTTCCAGGGCCACGACTACACCCGCGTCTATGTCGAAGAGCTGACCCAGTTCCCCAGCCCGTCGCCGGTCGACAAGCTCAAGGCGACCCTGCGCTCGGCCGCCGGCGTCCCATCCGGGTTCCGCGCCACCTGCAATCCCGGCGGCGCGGGCCACACCTGGGTGAAGGCCCGCTATATCGATCCCGGGCCCTTGCGCGTGATCGAAGAAAGCTTCGGGAGCCCCTTCGACGACCAGCCCATCAGTCTCGGCCGCGTCTTCATCGCCGCCAAGCTCACGGACAATCCGAAGCTGCTGGCCAACGATCCGCTCTATGTCGCCAAGCTGCAGCAGTCGGGGTCGGCCGAGCTCGTGCGCGCATGGCTCGAGGGCGACTGGGCGATCATCGAGGGCGCCTTCTTCGACAACTGGTCGAGCGCCCGCAACGTCGTGGCGCCATTTCCGATTCCCGCCGACTGGACCCGCTTCCGCTCGCTCGACTGGGGGTCGGCGCGGCCGTTCAGCGTCGGCTGGTGGGCCGTGGCCGGCGATTCCATGCACCTTGGGCGCGTGACCATCCCGAGGGGCGCGCTCGTCCGCTATCGCGAGTGGTATGGGCGCGGCGCCAAGCCGAACGAGGGGCTGAAGATGACGGCCGAGGGGGTGGCGCGCGGCATCCGGGCGCGCGAGGCCGGCGAGCCCATCGCCTATGGGGTCGCCGACCCGTCCATCTTCTCGGCCGACGGCGGCCCCTCGATCGCAGAGCGCATGTTCGCCGAGGGCGTCTTGTGGCGGCGCGCCGACAATGCACGGGTGGCGCGCGGCGGGGCGATGGGCGGCTGGGACCAGCTGCGCGCGCGCATCTCAGGGGACGAGGAGGGGCCCGGGCTCGTGGTGTTCTCGACCTGCACCGATTTCGTTCGCACCGTGCCGGTGCTTCAGCACGACCCCGCGCGGCCGGAGGATCTGGACACCGAGGCCGAGGACCATGCCGCCGACGAGGCGCGCTACGCCTGCATGTCGCGTCCCTATGCGGCCGAACGCCCAAGGCCGGCTCGCCAGCCGGGCTCGCTCGGCGAGCTCACCTTCGACGAGATCCTCGCCATCAGCGAGCGGGGGCGCGCCGGCGACGCGTGGGCCGGCCCTTAGAACGGATCGCTGTCGCTCGGCTCGGGCGCGTAGCGCTCGTCGCTTGCGCGCGGCGCGGTCTGCCGATCGAAGACGGCCTGCTGGGCGGGCGTCAGCTTGGCGTAGAAGGCCTTCAGCGCCGCGCCCCGCCGCTCGAGCGCGCTGAGGTCGGCCTGCATGGCCGCAATGGTGAGGTCGACCCGCTGGGGCGCGTGCAGGCCCGGCAGCATTGACTGTGCGGATCGGTCGCGCGCCGCCTGCTCGGCGTCGGGCGCGGACGCGGCGGCGAAGGCCCGCCAATCGGCTTCCTGAGCCGGCGTCAGATTGAGCGCGCGGTGCAGGGAATCGAGCTCGCGCCCCTGGGCGTGGGCGGACGCCG
Source organism: Caulobacteraceae bacterium (assembly GCA_035295705.1). Classification (GTDB taxonomy): domain Bacteria; phylum Pseudomonadota; class Alphaproteobacteria; order Caulobacterales; family Caulobacteraceae; genus Poindextera. The sequence goes on along the minus strand of DATGIN010000152.1, from coordinate 6,195 downwards.
CCAGCGCCGAGGCGAAGACGGCCAGACAGATCGTTTTGAATGGAGGCATGGGGGTTCTACTCTTCATCCGCGGTTCAGGTTCGCCGGCGTTCCTACAAGCGTTGCGCCTCCAGTCTACCAAACGTGCGGGGCGAGTGCGGAGGTCAGTTATGAAGAAGATTGCATCCTTGATGGCGGCGACGGCGCTCATGGCGGCGCCGCTGGCCGCCAACGCCCAGGGCCACGGCCACATGGGCATGGGCCACATGGGGTTCAGCCATCCGCTTGGCGGGCCGATGGGCCACGGCTTCCACGAGTTCCACGGCGGCTTCCATCACTTCCGCGGATGCTGTTTCGGGCCCGGCGTATTCTTCGGGTTCGCCGTGGACCCGTGGTGGTGGTGGGGGCCTGATCCGTGGTGGGGACCGTACGGCCCGTACGACGACTACGACTATTACGGCTATCCGCCGCCGCCCCCGCCGGGCGCCGGCGCGCCGCAGGCGTGCGGCAACTGGGTGTGGAACGCTGGCCAGGGACGCTACATCTGGACGCCTGCGGCTTGCGCCGCCGCAGCGCCGCCTCCGCCGCAGGCCGCGCCGGAACAGCCGTACGCGCCCCCGGCGCCTCCGCCCGCGCAGCAGTATCCGCGCGGCTAGCAGGATCGAGGGGGGGGGCGCCGGACGGCGTCCCCCTGCCCCCGGCGACGGACGGCCTCGCCGGCCGTCAGGCCGCCAGTTCCAGGATCTGCACGATATCGGCGGGCCCGCTGATCGGACGGGGGTTCGAGCGCACGCCGCGGTCGTGCATCGTGGCCTCGCCGATCGCCTGGAACTGCGCCGGCTGGATGCCGACCTCGGACAGGCGCGTTGGCAGGCCAAGGCCGCGGGCGAGGTCGCCGACCGCTTCCGCCGCGCTTGCGCCGGGCCGGCCCATCAAAGCCGCGACGTGCGCCTGCCGCTCGCCGTTCACGCTCGCGTTCCAGGCCAGCACCGCCGGCAGCATCACGCACGAGGTGATCCCGTGCGGCACGCCGTAGCCGCCGCCCAGGGTGTGGCCGATGGCGTGGCTGGCGCCCAGGCCGCGGCCGGCGCTGGCGCCGCTGATCGCCAGCCACATGCCGAACTGGCACTCGAGGCGCGCGTCGAGATCGTCCGGCCGCGCCTTGACGGCGGCAAGGCCCTTGGTGAGGTGCGCGAGCCCCGCCTCCGCCAGGGCGTCGGCATAGGGCGCGCGCTCCGGGTTGCACAGCTGCTCCACCGCGTGGTCGACCGCCTTCAACCCGGTCGAAAACCACAGCGTCTCGGGGGTCTCCAGCGTCAGGCGTGGGTCGAGCACGACGGCGCGCGGCGCGAGCTTGGGGTGGCCATAGCCTTCCTTGGCGTGGCGCGCCGTATCGGTGACGCCGGCGAACGGCGTGAACTCCGCCGCCGACAGCGTCGTCGGCAGGGCGATCATGCGCACGCCCGGCGCCAGGTTCCGGCCGCCCCGGCCGACCAGCTCGCCCACCTGCTCGGTCGAGCGCACGTCGCCCCAGAGGCAAAGCTGCACCACCTTGACCGCATCGATCACCGAGCCACCGCCCAGCGCCACCAGCAGGTCGGCGTCCGCCGTCCGCGCCGCGGCCGCGCAGGCGATGACGTCCTCCCTCGGCGAATGCGCCCGCACGGCCGAGAAGAGGCCCACGCACCGCGCCCCTAGCGCCTGCCGCAAGCCCGAGACTGCGCCCTGTGCGTGGTCCAGCGAACGCGTGGTGACGACAAAGAGCCGCCTCGCGCCGAAGGCGTCGGCCAGCTCCGCCACCGCATCGGCCGCCGACCGGCCGTAGACGACCTCGTCCATGCTCGGGAAGTGATGCGCGCCGGTGATCATGGCGGCCTCCTTTGCCTCGGTTGCGCCCGCCCGACAGTCTTAGGCCGCCCAGCGGCCAGCCGTCACGCGTCGCGCGGCGCGGTCAACACGGGGACAGGCGCACTATTGCCCAAGCATTGGGCCCGCGCGCGCTGTTGGAAAAAAGGGTAATATTGCTGCTGTCCCCCCCATGCTCCGGATGTCCAATGCGGGGCGGCCCTTGCGCGCTCGCCCCGCCTCTGCACAACGTCCGGCACGGTTGTGGGGGTCACGGTCGGTGCACGGGGTTCGGTTCAGCCGCGTTGGGCCAGGCACGTGTTTGGCAGCGGTCAGCCTGGTCTGCGCGGCCTGCGGCCCAGCGAACGTGCGGGTGGTCTTCGGCTGGATGCGGTTGCCTAACTCTGCCGGGGCTCCGGGCGGTCCTTGGATCGAGGCGCCGATCGTCGACTTTGTAGTGATGCTCCAGTCGCCGTCCCCTTCGCAAATCGAGGCCCTTCGACCGGTGCCCCGGAACGCCATGGCAATCGCCGACGTTGCTTGTCGCCCATCGGCGAGCGGCCTCAAAGATTGTGAGGTCGTTCGGCAGAACCCAGCCGACGCGCGGGTTCGCCGCGCGGCGCTTCAACTAGCGAGCACCATTCGGACCGAACAGATAGTCCAGCGCCACTCGAACGCGGCGGAGGCTCGCATGGACGCCAGCCTGCGCTACCTCGTCCGTTTCTCCTGGAACCGGGCTCCTGAACCGCCTCGCATGGACTTCCCGGCCGTCCAGCGCACAGCGTCGACGTCCGCTGCGGGCGCTTAGTCGACGCTTCGCGCCGCGATCCGCGCGCTCGCGCCCGCCGCGCGCCATCTGCGTTCAGCGGAATCCTGAGCGGCCTCGCCGCGGGCCTAGGCTCACGCCGGGTCGTCGAAGACGGCCTGGCCCCCCGGCGCGAAGCTTTGAGAGAGAGAACCCGGCCCATGGCATCCCCGTCCACGCAAACGGTCCTCAGCGTGCTGGCCATGATTGCGCTGGGCGCGCTGGGGGGCCTCCTTACCTTTCAGGCCGTCCCGCCGGCCAACGTGCAGCTCCTGACCTTCATCCTCGGCGCCATCGCCGGCGCGGTGACCGGCGGCGCGGCGGTCAAGGCGGCGGACGCAAGGCCCGCCCAGGCTTCCGATGCCGCTTGATCCGCGCAGCCAGGCCTCCCTGGCCGCCGTGCACCCCGACCTCGTCAAGGTCGTGACCCGCGCCCATGCCGCGAGCCCCCAGCCGTTCGAGGTGATCCAGGGCCTGAGGACGCTGGCGGACGAGAAGGCGAACGTCGCAAAGGGGGCCAGCCAGACCCTCCACTCGCGGCACCTGCCGAACGCGGACGGCCTCGCCTGCGCCGTCGACGTGGCCGCCGTCGACCAGGGCCACATCAGCTGGAACCCGCTGCTCTACCAACCGATCGCCCAGGCGATGAAAGCCGCCGCCGCCGCGCTTCAGATCCCGCTCGAATGGGGCGGCGATTGGAAGACGCTCAAGGACTGGGGCCACTTCCAGCTGCCCTGGGCCGCCTATCCCTGAAACCGAAAGAAGGAACCACCATCCATGTCGCAATGGTCGCAAGCCGTCGACGCGCTCAAGAAGACCGGCGACGTCGGCGCATTCGTCGCCGCGGTCGCCAACGACCTCGTGAAGGACTTCCAGCTCATCTCGGCGCTGCCCGGCGTCAAGGCGTTCGAGGACTGGCTCGGCCAGGTCCTGATCGCCGAGCTGGCCAAGGTCGGCTTCTCGCCGACCCTCGTCGGCCTGATCTCGACCGCGATCCAGGACGCCCTCTAAGGGCCGGCGCGCGGGGCTGGCGAAATGAGCCTGGTCGGAGAGTTGGCCGAGAGCGTCCTTCGCGGCGCGGTCAGGAAGGCGGCGCAAGGCTTCGTCGCCAAGGGCGAGATCACCCCCGCCCAGGCGGCGCAGCTGGTCGACGGCGTCATGGTCGAGATCCAGCTCGCCCTCGCGATGTGGGAGGCGGGCCAGAAACCCGCGACCGCCGCCCGATGACGGCGCCGATCACCCCGACGGCGGCTTCCCGCACGCCCGGCCGCACCGGCGCCGCGCCCGCCGCCGTCCGCATGACCCGCATCGAAGGCGAGCTCGACGCGCACCGCCAGCTCGACGAGTTCCGCTTCGAGGCGCTCGCCGCGGCGATCGCCAAGCTTGAGCTCGGCCTCGCCGCCTTGCAGGCCGAGATGCGCGAGGGGTTCGATCGCCTCGGCGCACAGATTCAGCAGCTTCAGGTCCGCCTCGCCGGCAGCGAGGACGGCGCGCCCGCCAGGGGCCACTGGCGCATCGGCCCCTTCACCCAGTGGGCGCTGGGCCTGGGCGCGCTCGCGATGATCGCGCTGGTCGGCTGGATGGCGACCCAGCTCTGGACCGAGGAGCCGGCCCGCATCCGCGCCGCCCAGGCGCTCGACCCGCCGGCCCAGCTCCACCTCCGCTGAACCAAGCTATTCAGCGCCCGTTCACCCCGGGCCGCTCTACCATAGGTAATTGCTCGAAGCCTCGGGTCGCGGGAGAGAGATAAGCGCCGCATCGTCGGCCAATAGGTGGAGTTCGTCTTATGGCCACGGCGCACATCAACCGGATCGGCGTGGCCGTTCCGCCGCACGATATCCACGCAAGTTTTTGCAGGTTCATCGCCGACGGGCTGACCAGCCCCAAGGACAAGCACCTGTTCAACCGCATGGCCGAGCGCTCGGGCATCGAGCATCGCTTCTCCTTCTTCGAGCCGCTGGAGGTGAACGGGCGCATCGTCAGCGACGCCGAAGGCTTCTTCACCGAGGGCGCCTGGCCCTCGACCGCCGCCCGCATGCAGCGGTTCGAGGCCTCGGCGCCCAAGCTGGCGCTGAACGCCGTTGAGGCTCTTGGCCTCGGCGACGAGGCCGATCGGATCACCCACCTGGTGCTGGCCACCTGCACCGGCCTGATGTCGCCGGGCGTTGACCAGCAGATCATCGAGGCCGTCGGCCTCGATCCCGGCGTCGAGCGCACCGTGGTCGGCTTCATGGGCTGTCACGCCGCCGTCAACGCGCTCCGGCTCGCGCACCACTTCGTCCGCTCCGAGCCCGCGGCGCGCGTCCTCGTCATCAATCTCGAGCTCTGCACGCTGCATATGCGCCGCGCCGCCAACGTCGCCGAAGGCCTGATGATGCTGCTGTGGGGCGACGGCTGTGCGGCGGCGCTGGTGACCGCCGACGAAGGCGGGCTGGCGCTGACCGACTTCCGCGCCGCCGCGATCCCCGATTCCCGCGAATCGATCACCTGGCGGATCGGCGACGCCGGCTTCGAGATGCACCTGGCCGGCGACGTTCCCGCCCGCATCGCCCGCGCCATGCGCGCCGAGCGCGCCCGCAACGACGACGGCGGCCTGCTGCGCGGCTCTTCGCCCGAGGACTACCGCCACTGGGCCGTCCACGCCGGCGGCCGCACGATCCTCGAGGCGGTCGAACAGGGCCTGGGCCTCGCCTCCGACTGCCTGCGCACCTCGCGGAACATCCTTCGCGACTACGGCAACATGTCGTCGGCGACCCTGATGTTCGCCCTCGACCGCATCCTGCGCGGCGAGCGCGCGGCGGGCGATCGCGGGTTCGCGGTCGCCTTCGGGCCGGGCCTCGCGGCCGAGAGCTTCCGCTTCGAGGTCGCCGCCTGAAGCGCCATGCGCAGCTTTGCCCAGCGCGCGCGCGAAGACGAGATGATGGACGCCCCGGGCGTCACGCCGGCGGAGTTCGCCGCCTGCCTGAGCGACCTGGCCAAGGTCAACACCATCACCCGCGCCCGCCCGCCGACGCTCGATTGGCTCAGGCGCGCCACCCGCGCCCTGCCGCGCGGCGCCGAGGTTTCCGTGCTCGACGTCGGCTATGGCCAGGGCGACATGCTGAGGGCCATCCACGCCTGGGCGCTGAAGGCGGGCCTTAGGCCCCGCCTGACCGGCGTCGACCTGAACCCGCGCAGCCGCCCGGCGGCGGAAGCCGCCACCGACGGGCGCCTCGGCATCCGCTACCTCACCGGCGACGTCTTCGACTACGCCCCGGCCCAGCCGCCGGACTTCGTCGTCAGCTCGATGGTCGCCCACCACATGACCGACGCGCAGGCCATCGCCTTCATCGCCTGGATGGAGCGCCTGGCCCGCCGCGGCTGGTTCATCAACGACCTGCACCGCCATCCCCTCGCCTTCTACGGCTTCAAGGCGCTGTCCACCGCCGCCGGCTGGCATCCCTTCGTGCGCCACGACGGCCCGGTGTCGGTGGCGCGCGCCTTCACCCGCCGGGACTGGCGGCGGCTGCTCGACCAGGCGGGCGTCCCGCGCGATGCGGTGACCATCGCATGGCGCATGCCGTTTC
>DATGIN010000151.1:0-9920 GCA_035295705.1 Caulobacteraceae bacterium | reverse complement strand
GAGATCGAGCCGATCGGGACCAGCGGCGAGGCGACGCCCGGCGACGACGGCGACTTCATCTGGCGTCGCGCCTAGAGGGCCCTCGACGCTCGCAAAGGCGGCCTGCTAGACCGTCGCGCACCTTATCGAACGCCTGAGGCTCAAGATGTCGCTTTCCCTCTACGACGTGTCCGTCCCGGTTTTCCGCCAGCACCTGGCGGCTCTGTCCGGCGTGCTGGCGAAGGCCGAAGCCCATTGCAGCTCGGTCGGCAAGGCCGAGGCGGACCTGATCAATTTTCGGCTCTACGAGGATATGTTCCCGTTCAGCTTCCAGGTCATGCAGGCGATCTTCCACGGCGCTGGCGCGGTCGGGACGCTGCGCGGCAAGCCCTACCCGCGCGCCGAGGGCCTCGAAACCCTTGCAGGGTGCAAGGCGGCGGTCGACGCCGCGGTCGCCTACCTGGACGGGGTCAAGCCCGGCGATCTCGGCATCGATCCGGACGCGGACGTCACGCTGCAGACGCCGCGGGGGGCGATGACCTTTACAGCGCGCAACTACCTGCTGACCTTCGCCTACGGGAACTTCTTCTTCCACGCGACCACGGCGTACGACATCCTGCGCCATCACGGCGTTCCTGTCGGCAAGCGCGACTTCATGGGCGCCGTGCAGATCAAGGCGATGGCCTAGCGCATTCGCTGCGCCGGCGCAGCGCAAAGATCTCCGTAACGCTGTAAGCCCGTCATTGACGACAGCTTCACAAGAACGCCACACTGACGCGAGGCTGTGGGGCGAACCAACATGAACGCGAAGATCTCTGACGGCGCGCGGACCGGAATGGTCGTCGCGGGCCTGCTGGTGCTGGCCGGCGGCGTGTACTTCGCCGCAACGAAACTGCCGGTCAGGGGCGGCGTCGTCGCAGGCTCGATCGTGCCCGCTGAGCGCTACCGCGCCCCGCAGGTATCCGAGGCCGACGTGGGCCTCGGCAATTCCACCGTACCGATGCTGATGCAGACGGACGCCTTTGAAGCGATGGTGAAGAACCCGTCCTTCCGGGCGATGGCGGCCGACCCCAACTTCGCTGCGCTGGCGCAAAACTCGCAGGCGTTGGCGGCGATGGCGCAGAACGCGAGCCAGTTCGAGCGCCTGGCGAAGAACCGCGAGGCGTTCCAGGCTATGGTCGCCATGGCGCAGGCCTTGGCCGCCCAGTCGGCCGGCTCCAATGCGGTCCATGCGCAGGCATTCTCGGCGTTCGCCGGCGATCCGAAGGCGCTCGATGCGTTCGCCGCCAACGCGCAGGCTTTCGCAGCCCTCGCCAGCCACGCCCAGGCGTTCGCGGCGCTCGCACGCCACGCCGAGGCCTTCAGCGCGATGGCGAAGAATGCGGGCGCGTTTGCCGGCTACGCCAGGAACGCGGAGGCGTTCCGGATGGCGGCGCAGGCGGCCAACAACAATCCGGCCATGGCGGCCAACGCGTCCGCGTTCGCGGCGCTCGCGGCGGATCATGACGCCATGGCTGCGCTCAGCCGGGACTCCGACGCGTTCTCGGCGTTGGCGGCGAACGGGGCGGCGTTCGCGGCGCTGGCCTCCCAGCTCGCCAGGGCGCAGGCCGCTGACGCCGCGCAATACGCCGCGAACGTCGAAGCGTTCCAGGCCCTCGCAGCGCACTCCCAGAGCTTCGCTTTGATGGCCGGCGAGCCCCAGGCGATGGCCGCGATGGCGGACAACGCGCAGGGCTTCGCCGCCCTGTCGCGGCATGCCGAAGCCTTCCAGGCGATGGCTCAAAACGCCCGGGCTTTCGCGGCCTACGCCAACAACGCCGGAGCGTTCGCCGCGGCGGCCGACGCGCACAGCAACGCCGCGATGTCCGGCCATGCCGCAGCGTTTGCCGCCCTCGCCGCCGACCACGACGCGATGGCGGCGTTGTCGGCCAACTCCCAGGCGTTCGCGGCGATGGCCGCCAATGCGCAGGCGTTTGCCGCGCTTGCAGCCAACTCGCGCGCCTTCTCTGCGCTTTGCGCCGACAGCCAGGCGTTCGCTGCGATGGCGAAGAACGCGCCCGCGTTCGCCGCTCTCGCCGCCAACGCCGACGCGTTCGCGGCGCTGGCGCGCAACGCCGAAGCGTTCCAGGCGCTCGCTGCCTCGAACCAGGCCGCGGGTCAGTCGAGCGCGGAGGCCGCCAGTCTCATGGCCAATTCGCAGGCGTTCGCCGCCATGGCGGCGAATGCGCCGGCGTTCGCGCGACTGGCCGCGAACAGTCAGGCGATGGCGGCGCTCTCCAGCAACAACGCGGCCTTCTCGGCGATGGCCAGCAACGCGCCCGCCTTTGCGCAGCTTGCGTCGAACTCGGCGTTCGCAGCGCTCGCCGGCGACGCCAACTTCCAGAAGGCGATGGCGAACTAACCAGGGGGCAGCGGGGCCGGCGGCGCGCAGCTTGCGGCGCCGCCGAGGGGGCGTTTTCGATGGATGTTGGGCCACCCCCGGCGGAGCCGCCGGCAGTCGCCGCGCCCGCTGCGCCGGCAGCCGCGGCGCCCATGGTCCTGGCGCAGCTCGAGCCGCCGGGCGGGCCGACAGCGCCGATTCCGGGCCAGCCATCGCCTCCGCCGAGCAGCGAGCCCTCCCAGCCCGCGCCGGCCACCCCTCCGGCTGCAAGGCCTTTGCACCTGTGGCCGAAGCCGGCGCTCGATCTCGACCTCACCCGCACGCGCGACCTCAACCTGGTCTACTTCGCGCCAGCCGAGACGTACCTTACGCCCTACGTCGGACGCGCGCTCGAGAACTCGATGCAGTTCCAGGAGCGCATCTACGGTTGGCGGCCGTGGCAGCGGACAACCGTGCTGCTCAAGGACTTCGCCGACTATGGCAACGCCGGCGCGCGAGCCGTGCCCAACAACACCCTGTTGCTCGAGATCGCGCCGCTAAGCCAGGTGTTCGAGACCTTGAGCGCCGGCGAGCGCTTTTTCACCCTCTCCAACCACGAGCTGACCCACGTCGCCACCATGGACGTCTGGAACGCGACGGATGCCCGTTGGCGTCGGCTGCTCGGCGGCAAGCCGGCCCCGGTCGAGGACCATCCCGAGAGCATCATCTACAGCTATCTCGCCGCCCCGCGCGCGACTACGCCGCGGTGGTACCTCGAAGGCAGCGCCGTCTTCATGGAGACCTGGATGGCAGGCGGCTACGGCCGCGCGCAGGGCGCGTACGACGAGATGGTGTTCCGGGCGATGGTGCGTGACAACGCCCGCTTCTTCTCGCCGCTGGGCCTGGAGTCGGAAGGCACGCAGGTCGACTTCCAGGTCGGCGTCAACGACTACCTCTACGGTACGCGGTTCATGAGCTATCTGGCGCTCACCCGCTCGCCGGAGAAGGTGATCCAGTGGCTGCGGCGCGACGACGGAAGCGCGGGCTACTATGCGTCGCAGTTCAAGCGCGTCTTCGGCGCCCCGCTCGACGATGTCTGGCGCGAGTGGATCGCCTGGGAGCACGATTTCCAGCGCGCCAATCTGGCGTCCGTCGAAGCCTACCCGACCACTCAGACCCGACGCCTGTCGCCAGTCGCGGTGGGCTCGGTGTCGCGCGCCTTCTACGATCCAGCGACCAACGCGCTGATCGGCGGCTTCCGCTATCCGGGCGTCATCGCCCACGTCGGGGCCCTGTCGCTGGCGACCGGCAAGATCCGTCGCCTTGCCGATATCCAGGGGCCCACGCTCTACCGCGTCACCTCGCTCGCCTACGACCCGGCGACCCACACCGCGTGGTACACGACCCACAACGACGCCTACCGGAACGTCATGCAGCTGGACGTCGTCAGCGGCAAAACCAAGCTCCTCATCGCCCACGGACGCATCGGCGATCTGGCTTTCAATCCCGCCGACCGCACGTTGTGGGGCCTGCGGCATCTGAACGGCCTTGTGACGCTCGTTCGGATGGACCCGCCGTATACCGCCTGGAGCCAGGTGCACACGTTCAAGTACGGCCAGGTCCTCTTCGACCTCGACATCTCGCCGGACGGGACCCTGCTCTCGACCTCGTTCGGCGAGATCAACGCGGACCAGTCCGTGCGGGTCTACCGCCTCGACGATCTCTCGCCGGACGCCGAGCCGAAGGCCATCGCCGAGCTGCGCCTTGGGCAAGCGACGCCTGAAGGCTTCGTCTTCTCCCCCGACGGGCGGTACCTCTACGGCAGCGCCTACTACACGGGCGTCTCAAACATCTATCGCTTCGAGCTGGCCACGCAGAAGGTGGATGCGGTGAGCAACGCCGTGACCGGCCTGTTCCGCCCGATCCCACGCAGCGACGGCTCACTGATCGCTTTCGAATACACCGGCCAGGGGTTCGCTCCGGTCAGCTTCGAGCCCAAACCGCTGGACGATCTGGGCTCGATCAAGTTCCTCGGCGCCGAAGTCGCCGATCAGCATCCGGTGGTGAAAACCTGGGCGGTCGGCTCGCCGGCCAAGATTCCGCTCGACGACATGGTGACCGAGCGCGGGAAGTACGCGCCGCTGCACGAGCTTGCTCTGGCCGCCAGCTATCCGGTGGTCGAGGGCTACAAACACAAGGTCGCCTTCGGGTGGCATGCCATCCTCGAGGATCCGCTCGAGCTCGACCAACTGACGGCTACGGTCGCCTACTCGCCATCGGACGTCCTGCCACGCGCCGAGCAGTGGCACGCCGACATCGAGTTCAGGACGTTGGCCTGGGACTTCCGCTACTGGCACAACGAGTCGAACTTCTACGATCTGTTCGGGCCGGTCGACCGCAGCCGCAAGGGCGATGCCTTCATCGTCGGCTACAAGCATCCGTTCATCTACGATCCGCCGCGCCGGCTCGACTTCGCTGCCGAAGCGGCCGCCTACCGCGGGCTGGACACGCTGCCAGGCGCCCAGAACGTCCCGGCGCTGGCCGACCACGACATCGACGCCTTCAAAGCCTCGTTGACCTATAGTGACGAAGACAAGTCGCTGGGAGCGGTCGACTACGAGCGGGGCGTGCGCTGGAAGCTCGCGCTGGAAGACGACCGCGCGGCGCACGCCGACTTCCCGCAGGCGAGGGCCGAGCTGGACTTCGGCGTCCCGCTCGCCTGGAAGCACTCCTCGATCTGGCTCTACAGCGCCGTGGGCGTCTCGGGCGGCGATCCGCGCAACCCGCTCGGCGCCTTCTACCTCGGCGCGTTCGGCAACAACTGGATCGATGACGGCGAGGCTAAGCGCTATCGCGCGTTCGACAGCTTTCCCGGTTTCGAGATCGACCAGATCGTCGCCCGGCGCTTCGCCAAGGCGCTTGGCGAGTGGAACCTGCCGCCGATCCGCTTCGCCGAGCTCGGTCGCCCCGAGTTCTACCTGTGGGCCGTGCGGCCCGCGCTCTTTGCCGGCGTTCTCGACGCAGCGCCGCCCGTCGGCCGAGCTCAGACGTTCGAAACCCTGGGCGGGCAGCTCGACTTCAACATGACCGTCGCCTTCCGCCTTCCGATGACCTTTTCGCTGGGCTACGCCTCCGGCTTCGAGCCGAACGGGCGGCAGCGAAGCGAGGTCATGGCCTCGCTGAAGATCCTCGGATCTCAGACTCCGCAGTAAGGGAGCCGCCGACCTTGGAGTTGATCGTCATCAAGTCCGCGGTGGCGATCGCGCCCGTCCTGGTCATGCTGGGCGCCTTCGCGCTTCTGGATGCGTTCAAGCTGGTCTCGTGGCGGCAGCTTGCCTTGCTGCTCATCGGCGGCGGAGCGCTCGCGGTCGTCAGCTACTTCGTCAACGGACGGTTTCTCGACACGCTCCCAATCGGGTTTTCCCGCTTCAGCCAATTCGGAGCCCCGCCGATCGAAGAGAGCCTGAAGGCGGCGCTCGTGCTTGCGCTGTTCTTGCGCAACCGCATCGGCTTCATGATCGACGCCGCCATCTCGGGCGTTGCGGTCGGCGCCGGCTTCTCGGTCGTCGAGAACGGGATCTATCTCGGCGTCTTCACGCATGCGACGGTCGGCGTGTGGCTGGTCCGCGGCTTCGGCACCGCCCTGATGCACGCCGGTTGCACCGCGCTCTTCGCCGTGTCCGGCCAGTTTCTGACCGAACGGTACGCGCGCATCGAATCCCAGCGGCACAGGTTCGAGGCGCTGGCTTTCCTGCCCGGCCTCGCCGCCGCGGTCCTGCTGCACGGGCTATTCAACCAGGCCGCCCCGAACCCGATCCTCGGCATGACGACGACGCTGTTCGTCGTGCCGCTGGTCCTCTTCCTCGTCTTCGTGCGCAGCGAGCATGGCGCTCACCGATGGCTGCTGACCGAGTACGAGAGCCACAGGCACATGCTGGACGACATTCGCGCCGGCCGGCTCGCGGACAGCCCCGCCGGCCGCTTCGTCGCGGCGCTAGGGCGTCACTACCCGCCGGCGGTCGCGGCCGACATGTTTCGCTACATCCAGGTGCACACGTGGCTGGTGACCCGGGCAGAGGCCGACCTGATCGCGCGGGAAGCGGGCCACGCCGTTCCGCCCACGGACGCCGTGCGCAAGCAGCTCGCCGAGCTGCACGCCTTGGAGCGTCGCATCGGGAAGAGCGCCCTCATGGTCCTGAACCCCCACCTGCACTTCACCCGCAGCGAGCTCTGGGAGATCCACGAGCTCGAGGCGCACGTGGCGCACGCCCATCGCCTGCGCCCGCGAAAGGCGACGGCTTAGGCCTGGGCGCCGGCGAGGATCTCCTGCTTCTTCGCCTCGGTGTAGGCGAGCAGTTTTCCCATGTAGGCGAAGCGGCCGTAGTCGCGACCCTGGGCGCTCATCTTGTCGAACCAGTCGTCTTCGCCCAGCATCTCGGCCAGGCGCGGCGCGTTCCGATGCAGCATCTGCACGTCGGTCTTCTTCGGCTCGAGGCTGCGGAGGATCCCGCGGTTGAAGTGGGCATGCAGCGTCACCCGGTCGCCCGGCAGCTTGCGGTCGCCCTGCCAGTGCCAGACGCCATGGTGGAAATAGACCACCGAGCCTTTCGGCATCTCGATGGGGACCCCCTGGTTGTGGCCCTCGCCCGGCCTGGGCGGACGCCGGTGCTTGTGGCTGCCCGGCACGATCCAGGTCGGCCCCGCGTCGACCGTCCAATCCTCGAGCGCCCAGACGCCGACGCCGGTGAGCGAGAACTCCGGGTACGGCTCGGGCACGTGGGCATAGTCCGTGTGCATCGGAATGGCGCCCGGTCCCGGCCCCTTCCTGATGCTGGAGAAGGAGGCGATGACCGCCCCCCGGCCCAGGGAGGCGTCGATCAGCGTCATCAAGAGCGGATTCTGGACCAGCCGCTCGAACTCCTGCCCGTGATAGAGCATCCAGTTCATCGAGAAGCTCTGGTGGGGCAGCAGCGCGCGCAGTGTCGCTGAGCGGACCTCGTCGGCGAACTCCGGCGAGATGGCGCGCTCGATGACCGTAAAGCCCTGCTCCTCCATCTCGCGGATCTTGCCGGCGAGCCCCTGGCGCGCGGCGCGGTGGGCGAGGTCGGGGTTCTCGACCGTGTGTCGCCCCAGGTGGTCGTGCAGCAGGGCGAGGATCTCCGCCGCGACCGGATGCTCGATGCGGCCCTTCATGCGGACGGCGTCCTTGCCGTGCATGGTCGCGACTTCGCGGCGCATCGCCTGCATGCCGCCGGGCGCGAGGACCCCGATGAACTGGGCGCCGGCAAGGCCGGCCTGATAGTCGCCCTCGACCACGATGTCGGCCTTCGCATCGAAGCGGCGCGCGACGCTCAGCGTCTCGCCGTCCCAGCGAGCCGTCCAGGCGCCGGTGTTCTTGGGCAGCTCCAGGTGCGGTGGAGCATCGGTGAACCGCTCGCTCAGCGAGAACGGCTGGCCTGCCAACTGCTCCTTCCGCTGGCTGACCGCCTTCTCGAGAAAGGCGCGCGCGGCGTCCAGCCAAGCGTCCGAGAGGAACTCGTAGCGGTCAGGCAGCTGCGTCAGCATCCGCCGGCTCCTTGGCGAGCACGAACCCTTCGTAGCCTGCGGCGGCGACATCCTCGCACTTCTTGCGGTAGCCGCGGCCGATGTAGGGCATGAACACCCGCGGTTTGCCGGGGATGTTCGCCCCCATGTACCAGGAGGCCGCGCGCGGGAAGAGCGTCTTGTCGGCGACGCGCCGAACGTGCTCGACCCACGCTTCCTGCGCGGCGGAATCGACCGCGATGCGCGAGAAGTGATGCTCGCGCATGTAGGCCACGCAGTCGGTCACCCACTCCACGTGCTGCTCGATCGAGTTGATCATGTTGGAGAGGACCGAGGGACTGCCCGGGCCGGTGATGAGGAACATGTTGGGGAAGCCGGCGACGCCCAGGCCCAGGTAGGCCTTGGGCCCCTCGGCCCAGGCGTCCTTCAGGTCGACGCCGCCGAGGCCCTTGATGTCGATCGAGAGCAGCGCCCCGGTCATGGCGTCGAAGCCGGTCGCGAACACGATGGCGTCGACCTCGTAGGTCTCTTCCCGCGTGCGCACGCCGGTCGGCGTGATCGCCTCGATCGGTGTCTCGCGCAGGTTCACCAGCGCAACGTTCGGCCGGTTGTAGGTCTCGAAGTAGTCGATATCGACGCAGATTCGCTTGGTGCCCAGCGGATGGTCGAAGGGCTGCAACGCCTTTGCGGTCTTCGGGTCCTTCACCGCGTCCGCGATCTTCTCGCGCACATAGCTGGCGGCGCGGTCGTTGACGTTGATGTCGGTCAGGAGGTTGCCCCAGGCGGCGAGGAAGCCGGCCCCGCCGATGGCCCATAGCTCGTCGTAGCGCTTGCGCTGCGCCTCCTCGTCCGGGATCGGAACCTCGAGACCGCCGGTAAAGCCCATCCCCGGCCCCTTCACCATCGCGATATAGGCCGGGTAGTTCTGCCGGAACGTCTCGATGTCCTCCTCGGTCAGCGGCGTGTTGCGGGCGGGAATCGAGAAGTTCGGAGTCCGCTGGAAGACGGTGACGTGCTCGGCCTGCCTGGCGATCTGCGGGATCGACTGGATTCCGGACGAGCCGGTGCCGATGACGGCGACCCGCTTGCCGCTGAAATCGACGCCCTCATGCGGCCAGGCCCCGGTGTGATAGGTCGCGCCCTCGAACGTCTCGACGCCGGGAATCGCCGGCGCGCGCGGCGTCGAAAGGCAGCCGGTGGCGGTGACCAGCCAGCGGCAGTCGAGCACGTCGCCGCGGTCGGTCGTGATGCGCCAGCGGTCGCTGCGCTCGTCGAAGTGGGCCGAGAGCACGCGGGTCTCGAAGGCGATCAGCGGACGAAGGTCGAAGCGGTCGGCTACGTGGTTGGCGTAGCGAAGGATCTCGGGCTGGGCGGCGTACTTCTCGCTCCAGCGCCACTCGCTCTGCAGCTCTTCGGACCAGGTGTAGGAGTAGAAGAGGCTGGGCACGTCGCAGCGCGCCCCCGGATAGCGGTTCCAATACCAGGTGCCGCCGACGTTATCGCCGGCCTCGAACCCCTGCACGGAGACGCCGAGCTCGCGCAGCTTGTGCAGCATGTACATGCCGCCGAAGCCGGCCCCGATCACGACCGCATCGATTTCGCCCTTGATCGGCGTCCGCTCCCAGGCCTTCGACTCGCTCACCCGCGCTCTCCGCTCATTCTGCTTCCAAGATACTAAAACACGTTCTGTTTTTCCGTCCAACGGGCGTTGTGGCCGCATCACCCAACGACCACGGCTTCGACGAGCGCCGCCGTCGGCAGCGCGGCGTCGAGTCGGACGACGGACAGGGAAGGTCGGCGAGCCAGGCCTCGTGCAGGGCGCGGTGACGGCCCGTGAGCGATCCGGTGAAGACTCCCGTCTCGTATCCGATCGCGAACGCCATGAAGTCGTTGTGCTGGTGTTCCAGCGGCCCGCCGGGCGCGATCGCGTCGCCATAGCGCGCGCGCTCCCGCGCTTGCAGCCGCGCCAGCCGCACCTCGGTCGTGGTCGAGAGGAAGATGACGCGCTCGAAACGGGGAATCAGGGGATCGCCCCAGC
>DATGIN010000150.1:0-4725 GCA_035295705.1 Caulobacteraceae bacterium | reverse complement strand
GGTGCTGAAGCTCACCCGCAACGACAAGAGCTTTGCGAGCCAGGCGGTGACGCCGAACCAGGCCGCCGCGGCTGCGGCGATCGAGGCCGGCGGGTCGGACAGCTCGCTCTACATGGCGCTGGTCGGCCAGACGGCGCTGGGCTTGCAGACCGGCTACGGCGAGCTCGACGGCGAGAGCTATGCCGACGTCGGCAGCATGATGCTGGAGCAGTCGGACGAGACCCGCCGCTCGCTGGTGGGCCGCATGAGCGCGCCGGCGAAGAGCCAAGGCCTCTGGGTGGCGACGTACGGCGACGCTTCCACCGCCGACGATGGCGCGAACTTCCAGCATGCGAGGACGTCGCTGGGCGGCAGCGCCAGCGGGGTCGACTTCACGCTGGCCGGCTGGCGCGCGGGGCTGGCCACAAGCGTCGGCTACGACGCCCTTAGCCTGACCTCGCGCGGGGCGAGCACGGTCGACTCCAACTGGACCGCCTCGGCCTACGCCGCCTACGACGGCGGCGGCTTCGACGCCCGCTTTGGCGCAACCTATGGCTGGCACCGCCTGGCATCGAGCCGCGAGGTGGCCATCCCAGGCTACGCCGACGCCAACCGCTCGCTCACCCACGTCACGTCGGCCGAGGCGTTCGGCGAGATCGGCTGGACGTGGAAGACCGAGCGGGGCTGGGTCGAGCCGTTCGCCGGCGTCGCGCTCGACACGATCGGCGGCTTTGCGCTCACCGAAGCGGGCGGCGCCTCGGCGCTGAACGTGACGACCCAGCAGCGCACGCTCTTAACCGAGCGGATCGGCGTGCAGGGCCAGACCACGCTCTTCGGGCTTGTCCTGCACGGCGAGGTCGCCTGGCGGCACGCCAGCGGCGACCTCTCAGGGCTCGCGCAGGCGACGTTCCAGTCGACCGGCGAAAGCTTCACCGTGCACGGCCTGCCGATCGCCGCCAACGCCGCCGAGATCACTGCCGGCCTCTCCGGCAAGCTCGACAAGCGCACCACCCTCGACCTCTCCTACCACGGAGAGGAAGGCGACCACTTCAGCGACAACGCCATGCGGCTGAAGGCGGCGTGGAAGTTCTAGCGGCGTACGGCGGACGCCGACCCGGGGGCGACGGAAGGCCCCTCTCCGGCGCGGCTAGCGGCGGCTATCTGTGCGCCCGCGCGTGCTTGCTCGCGTAGTGGTGGCCGATGACGCAGCCGGCGGCCGCGCCGACCGCGGCGTGGTGGTGCGCGAAGTGGCCGACCACGCCGCCGACGATGGCGCCTTTGATGCAGCCCCTCGCATCGGCCGAACCTGCGGCCACAGCGATCATTGCGAGAGCGATTGCGAGCGGTTTCATTGGTTTTCCTGCAGCTTGGCTATGCCGAGAGAACCCGTGAGGCCCGAGAAGGCTCCAGCCGGGCTCCCCGCCGCCGACCGCCGGCGCCCCTCGATGTGCTCGCGAACTGACCCGCTTGGTGGAACCAAAGGCCAAGCTGGCCGCTCCTTCGATGGTTCGCGGAGGACGACATGCCAGCCAGACCCTTGAAGACGGCGCCACTCTCGCCCTTGCAGTTCAAAACCGACCCGTCCCGGGCGCCCGCTGGCGCCGGGCAGCCGCAACGGGACTGGACCGATCCCGACGTGATCACCGAGCCGCATCGATACGCCAGCTCCGAGGAGGAGCTCATGCGGCGTCGAGGCGGCGCCGCGCCGAAGATCTAGCGTCACGAGCTCCGCTCGGCCTCGCTGAGGTCGCCGCGGACCGTCCGCGCCGCCAGGACGAAGAACGGCAGGCCAACGAGCGTCGGCGCGATGAGGGCGATGAGCGACCAGCGCAGGCTCTCGGCGCCGGCGACGTGGGCGAGAGCGTCGCTGATCACGCCGGCGAGCATAGGCCCGAAGCTGAGGCCGAGCAGCACGATCACCAGCATATAAAGCGCGACCGCTGTCGCCCTGAGACGCTGGCCGGCGAGCCCCTGGATCAGGGCATAGAGCGGCCCTGTGCCCATCCCGCCGGTGAACCCGGCAAGGGCGCTGGCTGCCAGCGACAGCGCAAGGTTGTGCGTCAGATAGGCGACGAGGCCGAGCGGGATCGCCGAGGCGTAGGAGAAGAGGATCGTCCACACGCCGGCGCGGCCGTCGCGCGGCATCCAACGATCGACCAGCACGCCGCCGGCAAGCGTTCCGACCAGGCCGGGAACGCCGGTGAGAAGCGAGTAGAGGATGCCGACCTGGCCGGGCGTCAGCCCGAACGAGCGGATGTAGAAGGTGGGCGTCCACACGCCTTGGCCGTAGCCGGTCAGCTGGGCGATCGTGGCGCCGACGGCGACCAGCCCGTAGGTCCGGCGGCGGACCAGCACGCGGATGGCGGAGCCAAGGCCGAGCGCTGCCGCCGGGGCCTGTGCTCCTTGCTGGGCGGCGCGGTGGCGCGGCTCGCGGATCGTCGCGGCGCAGACGACGGCGACGAGCAGACCCGGCGCGCCCCCCACGAAAAACGCCG
The DNA here is from genome assembly GCA_035295705.1 of Caulobacteraceae bacterium. Taxonomy (GTDB): domain Bacteria; phylum Pseudomonadota; class Alphaproteobacteria; order Caulobacterales; family Caulobacteraceae; genus Poindextera. The sequence continues at coordinate 2,251 of DATGIN010000150.1, read as the reverse complement.
CCCGCCAGCCGAAGTGGTCGCTCACCACGCCGCCGACCGCCAGGCCAAGGATGGCCCCGAACGATGACGAGAGAGCGACCACGGAGAGCGCGCTCGAGCGCCGGGCGGGCGGGAAATGGTCGGCGATGAGCGCGTGCGAGGACGGGATGCCACCCGCCTCGCCGACGCCAACGCCGACGCGGGCGGCGAACATGGCCGCGGCGCTGGTCGCGAGGCCGCAGGCGGCGGTCATCATCGACCACACGGCGAGCGCAATCGAAAGCACGCCCACCCGATGTCCGCGGTCGGCGATGCGCGCGATCGGCACCGCCAGCACCGAATAGACGGTCGCGAAGGCAAGGCCGGTGAGGAGCCCGATCTGGGTGTCCGTCAGATGCAGCGCCTGCTTCATGGGCTGCAGGACGATCGTGATGACGTAGCGATCGTAGTAGTTGAGCGCTCCGGCGACGCTGAGGACGCTCAGCACCCACCAGGCGTACGCGGATGGCCGCTCGGCGAGGGCCGCAATGGACCCGTCGGCCACGCTAGCACGCCCGCCAGAAAGCGCCTCAGCCATGCCCGCCTCCCGGCGCCGCCGCCCGCGCCGGCCGCCTTCTCCCGCGACAGACGCACACGGGCGCCTCGCCCGCAACCGTGAAGGGCGGCCAGGGGCGCGCCGCGACCGCTGTTCAGAGGGCCTTTTCGGCCAAGCTGCGGAAATCGTCCGGCACGGACCGCGAAGCGCCTGGGGCGGCGGACGCATAGTTCACCGCCTCCCAGCCGAAGCGCTCGCGGATCGCGTCGATCGCCCGATCGGCTCTGAGGCGCGCGATGCCTCGCCGCGTGCCCGGCCGCCTGCCGTCGTCGGCGAGATGGAACGGCAGCTCGAGTTGCAGAGCCTGATCCTCCCCGAGATTGGAGGCGGAGATCGCCAGGAGCGAGATCGTCCGCTCTTCGCGGTTGTCGGCCAGAACCCCGCGCACGAGCTCGATCGCCACGTCCGCCAGCGTAGCGGTGGCTGAGATCGGCGCCGGCAGGGTCAGCGCCCGGGTGACCGAGCGAAGATCGGCAAAGCGGACGCGGACGGTCACCGTCCGGCAGGGACGGTCCTTGGCGCGCAGGCGCCGGGCGATGCGGTCGGCCAGGTGCTGCAGGACGGGGCGGAAGACGGCCTCGGTGGCGGGCCGGCGGCCCAACGCCGACTGCGCGCCGGCCGAGTGAGCGCGCCGGAGCGCCTGGATGGCGCGCGGATCGCGGTTCCAGGCCAGCTCCGTCAGCTTGCGCCCGGCGGCGCGGCCCAAGAGGCGCTGCATCGCCCAAGTCGAGCTTTGCGCGAGCTGGCCGATCGTGGCGACGCCGGCGTCCGCAAGCCTCGCACGCGTCGCCGGTCCGACCCCCCACATCAACTCGACCGGCAGGTCGTGCAGGAAGGCAAGCTCGCCCGCCGGGTCGACGACGACCAGGCCGTCCGGTTTGGCGACCTGCGAGGCGATCTTCGCCAGGTGCTTGGTGCGCGCGACGCCGATGGAGATCGGCAGCCCCAGCTCGTCTCTCACCCGCGCCCGAACGCTGGCGGCGATGTCGGCCGGAGCGCCAAAGAGCCTGGTCGAGGCGGAGACGTCGGCGAACGCTTCGTCGATGGAGATGCGCTCGATGTCGGGCGTGAAGTCGGCCAGGACGGCGATCGCCGCATCGCCCAGGCGTTGGTACTCGCTGAAATGGCCGCCGGTGAAGATCAGGGCCGGACAGAGCTCGCGCGCACGCCGGCCCGGCATGCCGCTCCGCACGCCGAAGGCGCGCGCCTCGTAGGAGGCGGCGAGCACGACGCCGCCGCCCACCGCGATCGGCTTGCCGCGCAGCTCCGGCTGCAGCAGCTGCTCGACCGAGGCGTAGAAGGCGTCCAGATCGGCGTGCAGAATGCAGGCGCTCACCACGCCAGGATGTTCCTGTTACGTTCCGGCGGTCAAGCGCTGGCGACGGCTCCGAAGGCGAGGCCGATGACCGTCGACGAGACGGTGAATCGCTTGGCGGAGGGGCCGCGAGAAACCGAGCCGAGAAGCGCTAGTGTTGCACGACGAGTCCATCGACAAACGCCGCGATGTCCAGGTCGCCGTTCAGATGAACGACCGGAGTGGCGTAGGCGGCCAGCGCCAGTTCGGCAGCGGGACGAACACGACGCTCGAAGGTCCATATCCACTTCAGCGACGGCCAGCCGAGCTGTTCGGTCCAGTCGTCAGGCAAATCGAGACACCGCCGGATCACGCGCCAAAGG
>DATGIN010000149.1:0-11000 GCA_035295705.1 Caulobacteraceae bacterium | reverse complement strand
TCACCATCGACGCGCCCGTCGCCGCCAGCGGCAACGTCGCCGCGACCACGGGCGGCTCGCTGAACAGCATCGGGTCCGCGCCGGCGTTGCTGATCGGCGGCGCGTCGCCGATCACGATCGGCTCCGGCGCCAATGGCTTCGCCGTCACCGTCGGCGGTTCGGTGGCTGGCACCGGCGACTACCCGGACGTGAGCGGCACGGGCATCCAGATCGGCGGCGTGAATCCGCTGCAGGTCGCGACCCCGGACGGCGTGGCGCCGGGCGGCAACTTCGCCACGGTCGTGCTGAGCGGCGGGCTCGACATCACCGGCACGGTCACGGCCACAGCGGTGGCGGAGAACGCCGCCGGCGGCACCGGAACCACGACCGCGATCCTGATCGGGCGCGGCGCTGACGTGCCGGTCATCAACGTCAGCGGCGGCGTCAGCGCCATCGGCTCCAACACGCTGACGCCGTCGGACGGCGCGCCGGGGGCGGTCAGCGGCATCCTGATCGCGCCGGGAGCGGCGGGCGGTGTCGTGCTCGATGTCTCCGGCAGCGTCTCGGCCGCCGTCACCGGGGTTGCCGGCGTGGCGGGCGTCACCGAGTCGAAGGGCGGGCAGGTCGGACAGGCCATCGCCGTCTTCGACGCGGGCGGCGCGCTCGCCAAGATCGTCAACACCGGCAACATCAGCGCCTCGATCGTCCCGGCCATCACCGGTGCGGCGACCCAGGGACAGACCCGCTCGATCTTCGCGGCCAACACCGCGCCGCTGCTGGTGATGCAATGCGTGGCGGTCGATTCGACCGGCGCTTGCACCCCGACCGGCAACGCGACGGCGTCGCCGAACATGACCGGAGAGGTCGACTTCAGCCAGGGCACCGGCGCGGTCACCTTCGACCTGTGGGGCGGCAACGTGACCGGCGGCATCGCCTTCGGCTCCTCGGCCGGCAACGCGCTCGACATCGAAAACGGCGGGCACGCGAAGGGACCTCTCACCGTCGCGGGCGGCGGCGCGCTGGCCCTTGACGTGAACAACGGCCAGCTGTTCGACACCGTGCCGGGCAACGTCTCGATCTCGACCCTGCACGTCGGATCGGCCGGCGCGATCATCTTCACCGGCAACGCGGCCGCCCCGGACAGCGGCGTTTTCAACGTCGCCGGCAACGCCACGATCGATTCCGGCGCGAGCCTCGGCCTGAACCTCGAGACGCCGCTGAGCGGCTCCGAAACCTTCACGCTGATCCAGACCGGCGCCGGCAACCTGACGGTCGGCAACGTTTCGACCTCGCTGATCGGCCAGCTGCCGTTCCTCGAGAGCGGCGTGATCAACGTCACCAACAACTCCGTGAGCATCACGGCGACGCCCAAGAGCGTGGCCGAGCTCGGCCTGAATCCGGCCGAGGCGGCGGAGTTCCCGGCCTTCATCAAAGCCCTGGCGACGGATACCGATGTCTCGGCCGACGTGCTGTCGAAGCTGAACCGCGGGAGCTTCATCCAGGTCTACGACCAGTTCCTGCCCGACTATGCCGGCGGCCCGTTCGAGAACATCGTGATCGGCCAGGAGGAGGTCGCCCGCGCAATCTCCGATCCGCCCGGCAAGCTGGCGACCGACGGCACCCGCGGCTGGGTGCAGGAGATCGGCTACATCAACAACCAGGCGAACACGGCGCAGGTAAACGGCTACGAGGGCCTGGGCTACGGGTTCGCCACCGGGCTGGAGCGCGCGCGCGGCGCCAACGTCGTGGGCGTCACCGGCGTCTTCCTCACCACCGGCGTGCAGGACAAGACCCAGCCGAACGATCAGGCCCTGTCGGCGACGGCGTTCGAAGGCGGCCTCTACTGGCGCTACGGGCGCCCGATGACCGGCCTCAGCGCCTACGCGGCGGTCACCGGCGGGGTTGCGGTGCTGGGCAGCCGCCGCTTCCTGATCGACCAGGCCAACACCAGCGACGTGCTGGCGACCGCGACCGGGCAGATCGTTTCGCGCGAGTCGAAAGCCAGCTGGCTTGGCGGCGTCGTCTCCGCCAACGTCGGCCTCGCCTATCAGGTCACGGCCGGCCGCTTCTACATCCGGCCGGAGGTGGCGGCCGACTATGTCGCGCTGTTCCAGTCGGCCTATCACGAGCACGGCGGCGGGACGGCCTTTGACCTGAGCGTGAACCCGGGCAGCGCCAGCCAGGCCGACGTGCAGGCGGACGTGGTGCTGGGCTTCAACTTCGGCCACACCACGATCTGGCGCCCCGAGGCGATGTTCGGCTATCGCGTGGTCGCGGCGGGAGGGCCGGCCTCGACCACCGCCAGCTTCGCCGGCGGGCAGACCTTCACGCTGAAGCCGCAGTTCATCAACAAGAGCGGGTTCCTGGCCCGCCTGGGCGTGCGGGCGACCGGCCAGTACGCCGATTTCAGCGCCGACGCCGGCGGCGAGTTCGCCACCGGCTATCAGACCTACAACGCCCGCGCGGTCGCCCGCTTCCTGTTCTAGGACGCGCGCCCGAGGAGAAAGATCGCCTGTTCGGCGCGCCAGTTCTCGACCGGGCTGGCTGGATTGATCGAGCGTGCGCCGCGGCCGTCCGCCAACGCCACCGCCTGCTCGATCCTGAGGTCGAGGTCCCGGCAAAGCAGTGTGAAGTCGCGCAGCGTGCAGAGGTGGATGTTGTCGGTCGACCACCACGGCTCGGCGAGGCAGGCCGTCATCGGCATGCGGCCCTTGAGCAACAGCGAAAAGCGCACGCGCCAATGCGCGAAGTTCGGCAGCGATACGATCGCTCGCCGGGCGATGCGAAGCAGCTCGACAAGCACCTGGCGCGGCTCCCGCACCTGTTGCAGCGTCTGCGACAGGATGGCGTAGTCGAAGGTTCCGCTCGGAAAGTCGGCCAGGTCTCGGTCGGCGTCGCCTTGCACGACGGCCAGCCCGCGCGTCAGGCAGGCTTGCACGCCGCGCGGGCTGATCTCGAGCCCGCGGCCGTCGACATCCTTCTCCTTGCCCAAGAGCTCGAGCAGGTCCCCCTCGCCGCAGCCGATGTCGAGCACTCGCGCGCCCGGCTGCACCAGGCGAGCGATCTCGCGGAAGCTCTCGGACGGCTCGGTCACGCCGCTCGAAGACCCCGGGCCTGGCCCGCGCCCTCCAGGAACCCGTTCAGCGCCCGGTGCATCACCGGCTCGTCGAGGAAGAAGGCGTCGTGGCCCTTGTCGGTATCGATCTCGACGAAGCTCGCGCGCGCGCCGGCGGCGGTCAGCGCCCGCACGATCGCCCGGCTCTCGGCCGTGGGATAGAGCCAGTCGGACGTGAACGAGAGCACGCAGAAGCGCACATTCCGCGCGCCGGTGAAGGCGTCCGCCAGGACGCCGCCGCGGCTGGCGGCGAGGTCGAAGTAGTCGATCGCGCGGGTGATGTAGAGGTAGCTGTTGGCGTCGAACCGGTCGACGAAGCTGGCGCCCTGGTGACGCAGGTAGCTCTCCACCTGGAAGTCGGCGTCGAAGCCCCAGGACAGCCCGTCCCGTTGCAGCTCGCGGCCGAACTTACGCTGCAGCGCGGCCTCAGAAAGATAGGTGATGTGGGCCGCCATGCGGGCGACGGCGAGCCCCTTCTCCGGCCGCACGCCCGCCAGCGCGTAGTCGCCGCCGCGCCAGTCCGGATCCGCCATGATCGCCTGGCGGCCCACCTCGTGGAAGGCGATGTTCTGCGCCGAATGCCTGGGCGATGCGCCGATCGCGACGGCGGAAAAGATGCGCTCCGGGTAGTCCGCCGCCCACTGGAGCGCCTGCATGCCGCCCATCGAGCCGCCGATCACCGCGAACAGCGTCTCGATCCCCAGCGCGTCGATCAGCATCGCCTGCGCGCGCACCATGTCGGCGATGGTGATCATGGGAAAGCTGAGCGCGTAGGGTCGCCCGGTCTCCGGGTCGACCGACGCCGGTCCCGTCGTGCCCATGCAGCCGCCGACGACGTTCGAGCAGATGATGAAGTGGCGGGCGGGGTCCAGCGGCCGGCCCTCGCCGACGACCTGCGTCCACCAGCCGGGCTTGCCGGTCAGCGGGTGGGCCGAAGCGACGTGCTGATCGTGGGTCAGCGGGTGGCAGATCAGTATCGCGTTGCTGCGGTCGGCGTTGAGGCGGCCGTACGTGCGGTAGGCGATCTCGATCTCGGGCAGCCGCGCGCCGGAATCGAGCACCAGCGGACGCTCGCGGCCGAACCGCATCAGTCCGCCGTCGACACCCACCATCTGCTGCAAGCCAAGCTCTTTGCCCATCGCGCGCCTTGGACCGCGCCGGAGCGTGGCGTGTCAACCGTCGCTTCCGCTGCCGCGCGGCTTCGGTCTAAGAAGCCGGGGACGAACCTACGTGGGCCGACTGCGTCTCCAGATGCAACGACTGATCCTGCTGCGCCATGGCAAGGCCGAGGCGACCTCTGGCGCGGGCGGAGACTTCGAGCGTGGCCTGACCGATCGCGGAAGGCGCGAGTCGGCCACCACCGGCGAGGCGTTGGCGCGCGCGGGCATCACGCCCGATCTCGTGCTCGTCTCGACCGCGCGACGGGCCATGGAGACCTGGGAAGCGGCGCGCGCGGCGTTCCCGAACGCCAAGTTCGCGCCCGCGCGCGAGCTGTACCACGCCAGCCCCGGCGCGCTTAAGGAAGCCATCGACAGCGCCGGGCGCGCGGTCGCCAGCCTCATGATCGTGGGGCACAATCCGGGCCTGCACGAGCTTGCGGTCTCGCTCGGGTTCAATCCCCGCACCCGCGCCGGCCGCCGCCTCGCCGAGGCGTTCCCGACCGCCGCGGCGGCGGTCTTCGAGAAGAACCGGCAGGGCCGCCTGAAGCTTGACCGGTTCCTGACGCCCGCCCGCGGCGAGCGCGCTTGAGCGAGAGGCCCGCTTGAGCGCCTGGCGCGACGCCGGCGTCGGCGCGCTGCGCCTGTTCGACGCGGAGACCGCACACGGGCTTACGATCGCCCTGCTCCGCTGCGGCTTCGGCCCGCGCATGGCGCCGTCGGATCCGGTGTTGGCCGTCGAGATCGCCGGGCTCGCGCTGCCCAACTGCATCGGGCTCGCGGCTGGCTTCGACAAGAACGCTCAGGTCGCGAACGCCATGCTGGCGGCGGGGTTCGGGTTCGTGGAGTGCGGCTCGATCACCCCGCGGCCGCAGGCGGGAAATCCCCGGCCGCGCGTCTTTCGCCTGCCCCGCGACCGCGCCGTGATCAACCGATTGGGGTTCAACAACAAAGGCTTGGCCGCGGCCGCCAGTGCGCTTTCCGGCCGCGCCCGCCGCGGCGTCGTCGGGGCGAACGTGGGGGCCAACCGGGATTCCGTCGACCGCGCCGCCGACTACGTCGAAGGGTTGCAGGCCCTGTGGCCGCTTGCGGACTATTTCGTGCTGAACGTGTCGTCGCCGAACACCCCGGGCTTGCGGACGTTGCAAGCGCCGGGCGCGCTCGACGCGCTGCTCGAGCGGGTGGCCGCGCGCCGGGACGCGCTGGCCGCCGGCGGGGCGAGGCGGCCGCTCTTCCTGAAGGTGGCGCCCGACCTCGAGGCCGACGAGGTCGATCCGATCGTCGAGGCGGCGATCGCGCATGCCCTCGACGGCGTGATCGTCGGCAACACCACGCTGGCGAGGCCGCCGACGCTCGTCTCGCGCGCGCGCAGCGAAGCGGGCGGCCTTTCCGGCGCGCCGCTGATGGCGCCGTCCACCCGCCTGCTCGGCCGCTTCTTTGCGGCGGCGCGCGGTCGCCTCGCGCTGATCGGAACGGGCGGCGTGGCGAGCGGCCGCGACGCCTACGCCAAGATCCGCGCCGGCGCGAGCGCCGTGCAGCTCTACACCGCGCTAGTGTTCGAGGGGCCGGGCCTGGTCGGCCGCATCCGCAGCGAGCTTGCGAGCCTGCTCGCCGCAGACGGCTATCGAAACGTCGCCGAAGCGGTTGGCGCCGACCATCGGTCCTAGCCGCCATGCTCCAGCGTCTGGTCGCCTTTTTGAGACGGTTCGGGCCGGCGATGCTGGTGGCGGCCGGAATCGTGGTCGCCGTCGCCAGCGGCGCCGCGGGACGCCTCTCGCTGCACGAGCTGCGCGAGCGGCGCGAGGTCCTGGCCGCCCTGACGCAGGCGCACCCGGTGCTGAGCGCGCTCGCCTTCCTGGGCGCCTATGCGGCGGTGGTCGCCCTTTCGATTCCAGCCACCGTGCCCATGACGCTCGCCGGCGGACTCCTGTTCGGGCCCTGGGTCGGCGGGCTCGTCTGCGCCGCCGCCGCCACGCTGGGGGGCGCCATCCTCTTCCTCGTCTGCCGCACGGCCGCCGGCGACGTGCTGCGCCGCTACGCAGGTCCGAGGATCGCTCGGATCGGTGACGAAGTCCGTCGCGACGCCTTCTTCTACATCCTGACGATCCGGCTCATTCCGGTGATGCCGTTCGGCGTGTCCACGATCGCGCTGGCCTTCCTGGAGATCCCGCTCGCGGTGTTCACGGCGGCGACGTTCCTCGGCATCCTGCCCCTCTCGCTTATCTACGCCAACATCGGGGCGGGCCTCCGACAGGCGTTCATGAGCCATAAACATCTGAACTTACACAGTTTTATCGAGCTCCGTCTGGTGCTGAGCCTCGTCGCGCTCGGGCTTGTGGCGCTGGCGCCGGTCGTGGTTCGGCGGCTGCGACGCCGCGACCGCGCCTGAACGTTGCCCGCACCTGTGGCGTGCAGTAACCCAAGGACGATGGCGGCCCCTGAAAACCGCGCGAAGGCCGGGCGAGCGCCCCACCGCCGCCCCGAGGCCGACGTGGCGCGCGCCGCCAGGCGTTTCTTCTGGCCCGGCGGGCTGTCGTCGCGGCTGGTGATCCTGACGGTGCTGTTCGTCGCGCTGCTCGGACTGATCACGCTTCCGTCCACGCTCACGCAGTTCGAGGACCAGTGGCTGTACGACCGCGTGCGCGCCGGCGAACTGGCGTCGCTGGCGATCGAAGCCGCGCCCAACAAGGTGATCTCGGACAAGCTGGCGCGCGAGCTTGTGCGCGGATCCGGCGTTGTCATGATCGCCGTGCAGAGCGAAGGCGTCCGCCGCCTCCTGCTCGCCGGCCCGCCCATGGCGCACCCGCCCTACCTGGTCGATCTCCGCCAGGGGGTCTCTCCCCTCTCCTGGAGCGCGCCGTTCGAGACACTGTTCGGCGGGCCGAACCGCCTGGTGCGGGTGGTGGCCAGGCCGAGCTTCCGCGACGGCGACTTCGTCGAGATCGTCGCCCCCGACGCGCCCTTGCGAGTCGCGCTGCAACGCTACCTGGTCAGCCTGATCGGTGTCGCCGTCGTCTTCGCGGTGGTGATCGCCGGCTCGCTGTACCTCCTGCTCAACTTCTTCTTCGTCCTACCCATGCAGCGGATCACCCGCTCGATGGAGCGCTTTCGCGCCGATCCGGACGACGCTTCCGCCGCGATCCACCCCTCGGGCCGCCGGGACGAGATCGGCCGGGCCGAGTCCGAGCTCGACCGCATGCAGGCAGACCTGCGGGCGGCGCTGAACGCCCGCGCCCGGCTGGCGGCGCTGGGCGAAGCGGTGGCCAAGATCAACCACGACCTGCGCAACATGCTGACCAGCGCGCAGATCGCCTCCGAGCGCATGGCGCAATCCGGCGACCCGAAGGTGACGCAGGCGCTGCCCAGGCTGGAGCGGGCGCTGGACCGCGCCATAAAGCTGGCGACCGGCGTCCTGACCTACGGCAAGACCGAGGAGCCGGCGCCCGCGCCCGTCGCGCTGCGGCTGCGGACAGCGGTCGAAGCGGCCGCCGAGGACGCTGGGCTCACCAGCGAAGGAGTCTGCCTTCGCTCGACGATCCCCGCCGCCGCCGGCGTCGTCGCCGACCCCGAGCAGCTGCACCGGATCCTGGTCAACCTCATGCGCAATGGGCGCGAGGCGATCCAGAGCGACCCCGGCGCCGGCCGCAAGGGCGTCATAACGATCGGCGTGACCGAGCAGGAGGGCCAAGCGGTCATCCGCGTCGCCGACAACGGTCCGGGCGTGCCGGAACGGGTCCAGGAGCGGCTGTTCCAGCCGTTCGCCGGCTCCGGCCGGCCGGACGGCGCCGGCCTGGGGCTGGCGATCGCGCGCGAGCTCGCGCAGGCGCAGGGCGGCGACGTGGTGCTGGCGGGCACCGGGCCGACCGGATCGGCGTTCGAAGTCCGCCTGCCGGCGGCGCCGGCGGCAAAGGCCTAGAACCCGCGGGCGACCCCTTCGCGGCGGGGGTCGGCGCCGCCTTCCAGCGCGCCGTGGCTCACCTCGATCCCGTGCAGGCCGGAGTTCTCGCCGAACCCCTTGGTCAGATGGACGCCGCGTTGCGCCAGGCCGTCGACCACCCCGGGCGCGAACTTGTCGGCCTCGGCGTTGAAGCTGGCGCCGCGGGCGACGAGGTTCGGCAGCGCCAGCGCCTCCTGCATCGGCAGCCGCCAGTCCAGAACCCCGACGAGCGCCTTCAGGTCATACGCCAGGATGGCCGGACCGCCCGGCGAGCCCAGGGTGGCCACGAAGCGACCGTCGCGGTCGGTGACGATCACCGGCGCCATCGCCGAGCGCGGGCGCTTGTCGGGCGCAACCGCGTTCGCCAGCGGCGCGCCGTCGGGGCTGGTCGGGGCAAACGAGAAATCGGTCAGCTGGTTGTTGAGGAAGAAGCCCTCGACCATGCGGCCCGTCCCGAACAGGCTCTCGACCGTTGTCGTCATCGAAAGCACGTCGCCGTGCGTATCGACGATCACGAAGTGAGAGGTGCCGCCCGGCTCGTACGCCTGGGCCACCGCCTCGCGCGGGGCGCCCGGCGGAACGCCGGGAGCGGGCGGCGCGCCGGCCTCGGTTCCGATCAGGGCCGCGCGACTGGCGAGATAGGCTGGGCTCAGGAGGCCATCGACCGGCACCCTCACGAACGCCGGGTCGCCGTCATAGAGGTCGCGGTCGGCGTACATCAGCCGTTCGGCCTGGGCGAGCTCGAACCAGGCCTGCGGGTCGGTCGGTCCGCGCGAGGCGATATCGGTACGCTCGAGGATGCCGAGGCCCTCCAGCAATGCGGAACCGCCCGCGGGATCGGGCGCGGTGCAGACGCGCCAGTTGCGGTAGGGCCTGCAAAGCGCCGGCGTGACGCGCGGCTCGTAGGCGGCGAGGTCCGCGGTCGTCATCGGGCTGGGCAGCGGCTCGGCGTGGATGCGATCGACGATCTCGCGCGCGACCTGGCCGCGGTAGAGCGCCGCGGGCCCGCCGGCGGCCAGGCGGCGAAGCATCGCCGCATAGGCCGGGTTGCGCAGGACGTCGCCGGCGGCGACCTTGGTCCCGTCCGGCTTGGTGAAGTAGGCGACGACGTCCGGCTGGGTCGACTCCGCCGAGGGGAAGCGCAGCTCGGCCGCCAGCCGCGGACTCACGGTGAAGCCGTCGGCGGCCAGCCGCTCGGCGTCGCCGAACAGGGAAGACCAGGGCAGCGCCCCGTGGTCGCGCTGCGCGCGCGCCAGCATGGCGACCGCGCCGGGAACGCCGGTGGCGCGTCCGGAGACCACGGCGGTGCGGAACGGCAGCGGCTTGCCGTCGTCGCCAAGGAAGAACTGTGGCGTTGCGCCGGCCGGCGCCGTTTCGCGGCCGTTGTAGGCCGTCACCTGCCGCGTCCTGGCGTCGTAGTAGACCATGAAGGCGCCGCCGCCGAGGCCGGAGCTTTGCGGCTCTACGAGCCCCAGCACGGCTTGCACCGCGATCGCCGCGTCGATGGCCGATCCGCCGCGCTTCAGCACCGCCACGCCGGCCTCGACCGCGAGCGGATTGGCGGCGGCGACCATCGCGTGCGGCGCGGTCGCGGCTTGCTGGGTCGGCGGGGTCGGCTGCGCGCGGACCGCCGGCGTCAGCGCGAGGCAAAGAGCGAGAACGGCGGCGGCGGCGGGGCGCATGGCGGATGACTCGGCTGTGCTGGCGGCTCCCGCATTCTTAGCGGGTCAGGCGGCGCTTGGCAGCCGCCGATGGACTCAAGGCAGCGCGCGCGGCAAAGCATCGGCCGCATGAGCGGCAAGGCCGGCGCAGGCCCGCGCAACCTGATCACCGACGTGCCCGGCATCCGGGTAGGGCAGGCCGAGGACGCCGCGGCCCGCACCGGCGTCACCGTCATCCTCCCCGACCAGCCGGCGGTCGCGGCTTGCGACGTGCGCGGCGGCGCTCCCGGCACGCGCGAGACCGACGCCCTGCAGCCCGAGAACCTGGTCGATCACGTCCATGCGGTGGTGCTGTCCGGCGGGTCGGTCTACGGGCTCGCCGCCGCCGACGCTGTCGCGGTGGCGCTGGGCGCGCGGGGAATCGGGTTTCACCTCGCGCCGGGCAGCGCCGCGCCGCCCTCGCCGGTCGTGCCGACCGCCATCCTGTTCGACCTCGCCAACGGGGGGAACAAGGCCTGGGGCGACGAACCGCCCTATCGCGCGCTCGCCCGGGCGGCGCTGGCCGCCGCCGGCAAGGAGGTCGCGCTGGGCACAGCCGGCGCCGGCTACGGCGCGCGGGCCGGGGGGCTGAAGGGCGGCGCCGGCTCGGCGTCGGCGGTGACGGCGGACGGGATCATCGTCGGGGCGATCGTGGCGGTGAACGCGGCCGGATCGGTAGTCGCGCCCGGATCGCGCGCGTTCTGGGCGGCGCCCTTCGAGGTCGACGGCGAGTTTGGCTCCCTTGGTCCCGCCGCCCTGGCCGCGGCGCCGGACGACTGGGCCGAAGATCGCCTCGCGGCGCTCACCTTGAGGAACACGACGATCGCCTGCGTGGCGACCAACGTCGCTCTCACGCCCAGCCAGGCGAAGCGGGTTGCGATCATGGCGCAGGACGGCATTGCGCGCGCCATCCGTCCGGCGCACGGGCCTTCCGACGGCGACGTGGTCTTCGTGCTCTCGACCGGCCAGGCGCCGCCGCCCGAGCCCGCCAACTTCACGCTCGCCCGCACCGGCGCGCTCGCCGCCGACTGCCTCGCGCGCGCCATCGCGCGCGGCGTCTATGCCGCGACGGCCTGGCCCGGCGATGGGCCGCCCGCATGGCGCAGCCTGCC
>DATGIN010000148.1:0-19383 GCA_035295705.1 Caulobacteraceae bacterium | reverse complement strand
CATGATCCGCCTCTTCGCCGCGCTATCGATTCCCCCCGAGGTCGGTCAAATGCTCGCCCAGCGCCAGCACGGGCTGCCCGGCGCGCGCTGGCGCCCGCTCGAGAGTCTCCACATCACCCTCAGGTTCTTCGGCGAGGTCAGCGAACGGGTCGCCGAGGACCTCGACCTCGAGCTCGAACGGGTCGCCGGCGCGCCGCTCATCCTGGCGCTCGCCGGCGTCGGTGCGTTCGACGAAGCCGGTGACGTGCACGCGGTCTGGGCGGGCGTCGAAGCCGACGCCAACCTTGCCCAGCTCGCGCGGCGATGCGAGCGCGCGGCGCGACAGGCCGGTCTAACCCCCGAGCGACGGGCGTGGCGGCCGCACCTCACGCTCGCCTACCTCAGGCGCGGGGAGGCGGCGCGGGTCGCCTCCTGGATGCAGGCGAACGCGCTGCTCCGGTCCCCGGCGTTCCGCGCCGAGGCTTTCGGCCTGTACTCGAGCTGGCCGGGCGGCGAAGGCACGAGCTATCGCCTCGAACGCTCCTATCCCCTGCGAGGCGGGTAGCGCCGGCCGCCACGGAGCCCGGTTGCGGCCAAGCGCCGCATTTTGGCTGCGTTTGGCGCCGCGTGGCGGCGGCCGCGACACTGACCTGCGCGCCGGGCGAGCAGGCTCCCGGTCCTGCCGCGGCGTCATGTCACTTGGCCGAGCGGCCGGCGGCGGTTTTGAATGCGGCGGCGGCGATAACCCCGCAGAAAGCATTAACAAGCGTTGCCTAAACGGCACGCACGGAAATTATTTATCTTTTCATATTTGGCCGGGATGGTTATCCAAAGGTCAGTAGCGGGGCGGGGAGAACCCAACGCATGCGTAGCCGTATGAGGGCCGTTTTCGGCTCGCTTGCGACAGCGTTTGTGATCGCGGCTAGCGCGGGACAGGCCCAGGCCGGCGACTACTGGCAGTGCGTTCCGTTCGCCCGCATGATCTCCGGAATCCAGATCTTCGGCGACGCTTGGACCTGGTGGAAGCAGGCGGCCGGCAAGTATGCGCAAGGCTTTGCGCCCAAGACCGGCGCGGTTCTGGTGTTCAAGCCGAACGGCCCGATGAACAAGGGCCACGTCGCGGTCGTCAGTCAGGTGCTGACGGACCGGGTCATCCAGGTCACGCAGGCGAATTGGTCGATCATCGACGGTCATCGCGGCCAGGTGGAGCGGGACGTCACCGTCGTCGACGTCTCGCCTTCCGGCGACTGGAGCCAGGTCAAGGTCTGGTACGACCCGATTCGCGACCTCGGCAAGACGGTCTACCCGACCTATGGGTTCATCTATCAGCAGACGCAGTCGGCCGCCGCGAACGCGGCTGAAACGGCGGTCCGCACCGTCGCGCAAACGGCGATCAACCAGCTGACGGCGGCGGTGCCTGCCGCGCCTGCGACGCCGGCCCGGGCGCTTAGCCAAGCCACCGATTCGACCGACCGGATCAGCGCCCTGCTGCAGGCTGCGACAGCCTCGGACGCCCGGTAAGGACCGCCGCTCAGCCGGTCTGGCCGACGGACGCCATCGCTTGGGCGACCGTCTGATCGACGTCGGCGCCCGCGGCTTTGAATGAGCCGTCGCGCGCGCCCAAGCCCAGGAACATGACGCCCACGGCGGCCAGGATGACGAGCGCGACCGCGATCAGGCTTCGGCCCGTCCGCCGCGTCCGCTCGTGCAGGCGGCCGCGATCGAACGCGTGGCCGAGCTCGGCTTTCAACGTGGCCGAGTCCATCGTCGCGGCCGGATCGGCCGGCTGCGTATCCGGTTGTTGTTTGGTCAGGCTCCAAAAGGCCATCTGACCCTCCTTGCGCCGCTTGTCGGGAACGAAACGGACTTCAGCGTCAGCGGTTCCGAGCCGCCGCCGGCCGCGAAAAAGGGCGGCTTCCGTTCAAAGGAAAGCCGCCCAGGTTCGCATCATCGAGAAAAGGGGTGCGGAGACGGCAGGCTGGCTCTCACCAGCCTCAAGTCGGGGGGGCGTCGCCGCCTCCGCAAGCCCGAAAACGCCCGTTCTCGCGGCTGGTTCCAGGGCGCGGGCGATTTTTTGCAACATCTCGCCACGCGCCCGCCGCCCTAGACCACGGAGCGGCCGCGCAACGCCCGCATGACAAAGCTGGCGATCAAAAGCACCAGGAAGACGATGAAGAGGATCTTGGCGATCTCCGCCGCAACGCCCGCGAGCGCCACGAAGCCCAGCAGGGCGGCGACGATCGCCAGAATGAAAAAGGTCAAAGCCCAGCCGAGCATCGGCGGCCTCCAGTCATGCTATGGGCCGCGACGACCGCGACCGCTTCAGCAGGACGGAACGTGCGCTGCCGCAAGCCCGTTCCGGGCCGACGGCGGAGCTGGGGTGGGGCGCTATGCCGCTTGGGCGTCGCGAGCCGGGTGGAAGAACAGCGCCTGCCCGATCGCCGCCTTCACCGTCTCCGGCTGGAAGGGCTTGGTGATGAGGAAGGTCGGCTCCGGGCGCTCGCCGGTGAGCAGCCGCTCCGGAAACGCAGTGATGAAGATCACCGGGACATCGAACCGGTCCAGGATCTCCCGCGCCGCGTCGACCCCCGAGGAGCCGTCGGCGAGCTGGATGTCGGCGAGCACCAGGCCCGGGCGGTGGCGGGCGACCGCCTCGATGGCCTCGGCGTGGGTCGCGGCGATGTCGATGACATGATGGCCGAGCTCGCTGGCCAGCGCCTGGATGTCGGTCGCGATCACCGGCTCGTCTTCGATGATCAGGACGTCGGTGGCGAGCTCGGCGTCGATTTCCGCCTGCGCGGTCGCGATCAACTGCTCGACCTCGGCGAAGTCGGCGTCCAGGATCTGCGCCGCTTCGTTGGGCGTGAAGCCCTCGAGCGCCGTCAACAAAAAAGCCTGCCTGGAACGCGGGGCGATCTTCAGGAGCCGGGCCGAGGGCCCCGCCCCCGCCGGCTCGCTCGACAGGTCTTCCAGCTGAGCCCCGGTCGAGGACCAGATCGCGTGGAATACGTGATAGAGCGCCACGCGCGGGCTCTTGCCGGGGTCGAGTGAGCGCTCGCCGGCCGCCAGCGCTTCCAGCGCGGCCCGAACGTATGCGTCGCCGACGCCTTGATCGCCGGTAAGGGCGCGCGCGTAGCGGCGGACGTACGGCAGGTGCGGAGCCAAGCGTGCCAGCAGACTCATGAAAACTCCCCCTTCATCGAGGTGAGGCGCCAAACAGCCCATCACACGATGATGGCGCCAGCGAGGCCGATGCAAGACCTCGGAAACGCAAGGCTTGGCCGTCGGTTCCCTGGCGAAGCTCGTTTGCTGGAACCCAAGCGCGTTTCGCGCGTTGGCTCTGCCCGGGGGTTCGGTTCTCGTATAATGATGCCTGAGAGAGAAGGGGGGCTTAGATTGGAGCGCAGCGGCGGCAGCGGCGGCGGTCGCAAGTCCGCGGACGGGTCGGCGCCCAGACGCACAATCGACGAAGCGCGGCTGCGCCAGCAGGCGATCGGCGTGAAGCTGCGGCAGCTGTTCGACGAAGTGGTGAACGAGCCAGTGCCGCAAGAGTTTCTCGAAATCCTTCGTCGGGGGGACGAGGCGTCGCCCAGCCGCGATGAAGAGTGAGAGCGAGGCCGCGACAGGCGGAGCAAACCCAGCGATGGAGGGACGGTTCAAGCGCGAGTTGGTGGCGCTGATACCGCACCTCCGGGCTTTTGCCCGCACGCTCACCGGCGACCAGGCCAGTGCGGACGATCTGGCCCAGGACGCGCTCATGAAGGCCTGGGACGCGCGCGCCAGTTACCAGATGGGCACGAACATGAAGGCCTGGACCTTCATGATCCTGCGCAATCAGTTCTATTCCGAGAAACGCCGCTCGTGGCGCCAAACGCAGCTCGACCAGGACTCGGCCGAGCGCAGCCTGGTGGCGGTCGACGACCCGCAGGCGCCGGTCGCGCTCGACGAGCTGAGACTGGGCCTTGGGATGCTGCCGCCGGAGCAGCGCGAAGCGCTCATCCTCGTCGGCGCGGGCGGGTTCGCCTACGAAGAAGCAGCCGAGATCTGCGGGTGCGCCGTC
Source organism: Caulobacteraceae bacterium (assembly GCA_035295705.1). Lineage (GTDB taxonomy): Bacteria > Pseudomonadota > Alphaproteobacteria > Caulobacterales > Caulobacteraceae > Poindextera. The sequence goes on along the minus strand of DATGIN010000148.1, from coordinate 15,344 downwards.
GGAACGGTCAAAAGCCGCGTGAGCCGCGCGCGGCGCGCGCTGCAGCACATCCTGGAGACCGGCGCCTACAAGCGCGACGGCCGCGCCGCCAGCGAAGCGATGAGCGCGATTTTGTCGGAAGCCGAACACATGGGTCACGGCCGCTAGTGGCCCGATCCCGAAGCCCGGGTGATCCGCGGCAAGGCCCCAACGACTCCAGGAGCCTGCTGCGGCAGCCAGCAAATGATTGTTTCTAGGGCGCTTTACGCACTTGACGAACACTCCGGGCGGCGCGACCGGATGATCTTGCGACATTCGAATCTGGCGCCCTAGGGGACGAGCGAGCAATGCCGAGGCTGGCGTGGGCTTTCTGACCACGATCCGCGGGCGGCTTGGGGCTGCCATCGCCCTGGCGCTCGTGCCCGTCCTTCTGCTCGGCGTGATCCAGGCGACCATCGCCTTCCGCAAAGACGCCGTGGAGCAGCAGGCGAGCCTGGCGCAGGCCGCCGTCCGCAGCGCCGCGACCGCCCGCGCGAGACTGGCGGCTGCGAATGTCCTTCTCGAGGCTCTGGGGCCACAGTCGGTTGGGCGCGACTGTGCAGCGCGTCTCGCGGAGGTCACCGATCGGCTCGGGGGGTATGAAAACCTGATCCGCTTCGACGCCGAGGGGCGGGTCGCCTGCGCCGCCGCCGGCGTCCCCGCCGACCCGCTTCGCAGCGCAAGCGAATGGTTCGAGCGCCTTGCGAGCGGCGCGCCGTCGATCGCCGTGCGCGCGCCCGCCGCGGTCAGCCCCGCCGAGCCGGCGCTTCTGACAGCCAATCGCGTGGTCTCGCCGAAAGGGGCGTTCGACGGCGCGCTGGCCGCCGTGATCACGCTCAAGAGCCTGCAGCCGGACCAGACGGATCCGGGGTTGCCCGTCGGCGCCGCTGTCGCGCTGGTCGACGACCGGGGCCGCTTCCTGACCCGCACCGATTCAGGCGCCTTTCCATCCGGCACGGCGAGCAGCTTGCTCCGGGGGCGACCCTCGGCCGGCGGCGTCGAGGCGGGCCGCGACCAACGCGGCCAGCTCAGGGTCTTCTCGCTCGCTCCCTTGATCGGCGACGTCTCGGTGGTTCTCTCGGCGCCCTCGCCGGGTTGGTTCTCGTGGGCGAAGCTCAACCTGCTTTCCGGCGTGCTCTTGCCCCTGCTCGCGTTCCTGATCGCGCTGCTCGCGGTTCTGGTGGTCACCGAGCGGGGCGTGGTGCGCTGGCTCCACTACCTGCAACGCATCGCCGATATCTACGCCAAGGGCCGCTTCACGGTGCGTCCGCTGCAGGCAAATCTGGCTCCGTTGGAGATCCGCGAGCTTGCCCAGACGCTCGACGTCATGGCCGACGCGATCAGCACCCGCGACGCGCAGGTCGCCGAGTCCATGGCGGAGAAAGACGCGCTCATGCGCGAGATTCACCATCGCGTGCGCAACAACCTGCAGGTCATCAGCTCGCTGATCAGCATGCAGCAGCGCGCGCTGGTCGACCCCGCCGCCCGCGAGGCGATGTTCGACACGCGCCAGCGCATCAACGCTCTCGCCCTGATCTACCGCGCCCTTTACCAGGGAGCCGACCTCAAGCGGGTCGACCTGCGCCAATTCCTCGCCGATCTGACCGCCCAGCTCGTCGTCGAGCAGCAGGAGCATGGCGAGGTGGTCGCCACCGAGCTCGACGCCGAGCCGCTCATCATCGATCCGGACAAGCTCGCGCCGCTGGCCTTGTTCGCGGTCGAGGCGATCACCAACGCGCAGAAGCACGCCCTATCGTTGCGCGGCGGCGTCCTACGGGTTCGCTTTGCGGTCGACGGCGACGATGCGGTGCTCGCAATCAGCGACGAGGGGTCGGGCGACGAGCCGGAGCTGGCGAAGACCGGCGTCGGCCGGCAGTTGATGGGCGCCTTCGCTCGCCAGCTGCGCGGGAAGATGGAGCTGGTCGCCAACAGCTATGGCGGCGTCACCGCGAGGCTCGTCTTCCCGACGCCCCGAACGCACGGCGCCGCTCCCGCCGCGGGAAACCCTGCGGCGGCTTAGCCGTTAGTCACGTCGACTTGCAACAGAGGGTCCCTCATCATGCGCACACTAGCCGTTCTCGCCATCTTCGCCGCCGGCCTCCTGGTCGCGGCCTGCAACACCGTCGCCGGCGCCGGCAAAGACGTTAGCGCCGCCGGAAACGCCGTCACCGACACGGCGCACGCCGCGGAGCACTAGCCGCATAGGCCGCCTAGTCTAGGCTGCGGCGTGGGCCGGCTGGGCGCGCATGTAGAAGCCCCGACGGCCGGCCACCGGCTGCAGCCAGTCGGTCGCGCCGCCGATGGTTTCATCGGCGCCGAGCACCAGCCATCCGTCCTCGGGCAAGGCGTTCGCCAGTTGCTCGAGGACGCGGCCGCGCGTCGATTCGTCGAAGCTGGAGATGACGTTCCGGCAGAAGATGACGTCGAAGCGCCCTAGGGAGCGCAGGTCGGCGAGCAGGTTGATGCGCCGCCAACGGACCATGTCCCGAATCCTGGGCGAGAGGGTCCAGCGCTCGTCGAGCTTCTCGAAGTACCGGACCAGGAGGCGGATCGGCAGGCCGCGCTGGACCTCGAACTGGCTGTAGACGCCGCTTTGCGCCCGCTCCAGTGAGCGTTCCGAAAGGTCGGAAGCGAACAGGTCCACCTTCGCGTTCAGCTTGGTTTGCTCTTCGTCGATGATCATCGCCAGCGAATAGGGCTCCTGTCCGGTGCCGCACGCCGAGCACCAGACCCGGATGGGTTTGTCGCCGCGCCGCTCGACGAGCGCTGGCAGGATCTCTTCGCGAAAGGCCCTGAACGGCGCGCGGTCGCGAAAAAAGCTCGTCTCGCTCGAGGTCAGCGCCTCCGTCGCCGCCCACAACAGCCGCTCGTCCCGCCGGGCCCGGATCGCCTGAATTAGGTCGGGCAGGCTGGCGAATCCGGCTCGCCGCGCGACCGGCGCCAGGCCGGTTTCGATCTGGTAGATCTTCTCCGGATCGATCACGACGCCCGAGCGGGCGTGCACCAGCGCTCGTACGGTCTCGATGTCCTCGGGTTTCATGCGACCAGGCCCGCGTCGATCAGCTTCTCCTCCAGGATGTCGCCGTCGAACGGTTTCATGATGTACTCGTCCGCGCCGGCCTCCAGCGCCAGGCCGATGTGCTCGAGGTCGTTCTCGACCGTGCAGAAGACCACGACCGGTTCATGGCCGTTCGGCTCGCTGCGCAGCTCGCGCAGGAAGCTCAAGCCATCCATCACCGGCATGTTCCAGTCGAGCAGGATGGCCTCCGGCATCGCCGTCCGGCACCAGGCCATCGCCTCCATCCCGTCCGCCGCCTCGGCGATCTCGAAGCCAAGGTCTTCGAGGATGCGGCGCGCGACCTTGCGGATCACGCGGCTGTCGTCGACGACCAGACAGGTCTTCACCTGGGTGGGACTCCCAACGGCTGCTCTCTCTTGCCAGCCTTTCTCGCGCCGCTTGGTTAAGGAGCCGTATGGCGGACGGGTGAATCCCTAAGGCTGCGGCAGTAGGGCGCGGACGACGACCCGGTTCTCTTCCACCGCGGTCGAGATGCGCCCGCCTTCCGCCGTCACCAGCCGATTGAGGTAGTAGGCCTGCACCCAGTGTCCCGCGAACCGCTCCTCCAGCGGCGCGCCTTCCAGGCCGGCTTCCGTATCGGGTCGCAGGCGAGGTTTCGCGCCCTCGGCGATGAGGCGGGCCTCGCTCTCGCCAGGGCGCGCCTCGACGCTGAGGCGCACCACGCCGCCCGTCGCCACCACGGCGGCGCCGATCTGCGCAAGGTTCAAGAGCGCGCGCCCGACCGGCTTCGGCAGCGGCCCGGCGTCGACCGCCCAGTCGAGCTCGACGCGGGGGCTGTCGGCGAACACCGCCCGCGTCAGCCGTTCGAGCTCGGCCGCGTCAAAGGCGGCCGCGCCGGCGGATGCGCCCAGCGCCACGCGGTTGAACGACAACAGCGCGACGAACTTGCGTGCGTTGGAGGCGATCAGCGCCAGCGCCTCTTCACGCATGTCCTGGCTGTCGGGGTCCTCGAACAGCTCGAGGCCCATGGTCAGCGCCCCGGCCGGCGCGACCAGGTCGTGACAAAGCTTGGCCGCCAGGTGCGCCGCGAGGTCGGCCGCGCCCATTTCACCCGGCGCGTGGGCGAGCCTCGACGGCTGGGACGGGCTCTCTTGCATGGCGGGTTTCCGTCGTCGGTCCAAGGAGCTTGGCCGAACGTGGGCTGATTTGCGGCTTTCGCAAATCGCCGCCCCATGCCAGAGACGGCGCCCGTGAAAGACCCAGCCCCCGAGACCGAGACCGCGGCGGTCGGCGCCGCGCTGGCGAAGATCACCGAGGCGGCGAGCGCCGTCATCCTGCCGCTGTGGCGCACCGGCGTGACGGTCGAGACGAAGAGCGACGAGAGCCCGGTCACGGAGGCGGACCGCCGCGCCGAAGATCTCATTGTCCAGGCGCTCGGCGAGGCGTTTCCTGGCGTGCCGGTCGTCGCCGAGGAGACGGTCAGCGCGTCCGGCGCGCCAACAGAGATCCCGCTCAGATTCTTCCTGGTCGACCCCCTCGACGGCACCAAAGCGTTCGTCCGCGGCGAGGCGCATTTCACCGTCAACATCGCGCTCATCCAGGACGGAACGCCGATTGCCGGCGCCGTCGCCGCGCCGGCGTCGGGTGAAGTCTGGTTCACGAGCGCGGGCGGCGCGCTCAAGAGGCAGGCGGGCGAGGACGGCGGCGCGCCGGTCCACGTCCGCAAACCGGAGCCGGGGCGGCTGGTGGCCCTCACCAGCCATACGATGAAGCCCGAGCAGGAGGAGAACCTGCGCCGCCGCTACGGCTTCACCGAGCGCCTGCCGATGGATTCCTCGCTGAAGCTCTGCCTCATTGCCGACGGGCGCGCCGACATCTACCCACGGCATGGGCCGACCATGGAATGGGACGTCGCCGCGGCGCATGCGGTTCTGGTCGCCGCCGGCGGCAGCGTGACGACGCCGGAGGGCGAGCCGTTTCGCTACGGCAAGGTCGACGAAGGATTCAAGAACGGCTGGTTCGTGGCCCGCGGCGGCTAGCCTTCCGCCCGCGTCACGGCTCCTCGTCGCGGTCGATGTCGTCGAACCCTTTGCGCGCCGAGTAGAACGCCAGCCACATCAGGCCGCCGCCCAACAGCAGCGTGAGGCCCGCGGCCAGACCCAACGCGATGTAGCCGTTGAGGCTGATGGGAACGTCGCCGGACAGGCGCCAGGCCGCGATCAGGCCCCACAGCGCGAAGCCGAGCATGGCGGCCAGGACAAGGGCCAGAATAACCGTTGGGAGCTTCATCGTTGGGGCCTCGAGCGGTCGGCCCGGTCAACGTGGGGTCGCCCGACCGCGGGGCAAGCGTGGCGGCCTTCCGTCGCGCCGGCCCCCGATGTTAGACGAAAAGGCAGGGTATCGGAGGGGAGATGCGTATGGCCGAAGCCGTCGCCGGGGAAGCGCCGCAGGCCGACGAGCACGTCACTTCGATGCGCATGGTGGTGGCGGCCTCCTGCGCCAGCACCGCCTTCGAATGGTACGACTTCTTCGTCTTCGGAAGCCTGCTAACCATCATTTCGAAGAATTTCTTTTCCCAGCTTGGGCCGACCGCCGGGCAGATCGCCGCGCTCGCGCTGTTCGGCGTGGGCTTCGCCTTCCGCCCCCTCGGCGCCCTCATCTTTGGCCGCGTCGGCGACCGCTTCGGCCGCAAAGCTGCGTTTCTGATCTGCGTCTCGATCATGGCGGGCGCCACGTTCGGGATCGGCTTGCTGCCGACAGCCGCTCAGGCCCCCGCGCTTGCGCCGGTTCTGTTGATCCTGCTGCGCATCCTGCAGGGCACGGCGCTGGGCGGCCAGTACGGCGGCGCCGCGATCTACGTCGCCGAGCACGCCTCGCCGGCGCGGCGCGGGTTCGCCACCGGCTGGGTGCAGACCTCGGCCGCCTTCGGGCTGATCGCGGCGCTCAGCGTCATTTTCATCACCCGCCGCACGCTGGGCGAGACGGCGTTCAGCGCCGCGACCTGGACCGGCGGTTGGCGCATCCCGTTCTTCGTTTCGATCGGGCTGGTGGCGATCTCGATCTGGATGCGGTCGAAGCTCTCGGAGAGCCCGGCGTTCCAGAAGATGCGCGCCGCCGGCGGGGCGAGCCGCGCCCCCTACGCCGAGGCCTTCGCGCGCTGGCCGAACCTGAGGTTGGTGCTGATCGCCTTTTTCGCGCTCATGTGCGTGCAGGGCGCCTATTGGTACACGGTCTTCTTCTACGCCGACGTCTTCATGGAGCGGTTCCTGAAGGTCGAGGGCGACTTCGCCAACCTGGTGATCATGACCGCTGCGATCATCAGTGCGCCGCTCTATGTCTTCTTCGGGTGGCTCTCCGACAAGGTCGGCCGCAAGCCGGTGATGTGGGCGGCGATGGTGCTGGGGCTGGTCACGCTCTATCCAGGCTTCCAGCTGCTCGCAGCCGGCGCCAATCCGGCGCTGGTCGACGCGGTCAGGCACACCCCGGTCACGGTCGTGGCGGACCCCGCCGACTGTTCTTCCCAGTTCGACCTCACGGGCAAGACGAAGTTCCTCTCCAGCTGCGACATCGTCAAAGCCGCGCTGACCAACAGCGGCGTCAGCTATACGAACCGCCCCGGTCCGGCCGGCCGGCCCGCCGTCGTTCGCATCGGCGCGGCGACCATAGCCTCGCTCGACGCCCGCCGGCTTCCGGCCCCCGCGCAGAAAGCCGCCACCGCGAAGATCGCCGCCGACCTGAGCGCCGCTCTGAAAGCCGGCGGCTACCCGGCCAAGTCCGACCCCTCGCGGCGCAATCCCTGGCTCATCCTTGCGGTCATGACCGTGTTCACGGTCGCGGCGACCGGGCTCTACGGGCCGCAGGCCGCGGCGCTCACCGAGCTCTTCCCCACCCGCGTGCGCTACACCGCCATGTCGCTGCCCTACCACCTCGGCACCGGCTGGATCGGCGGGTTTCAGCCGGTGATGTCGTTCTCGATCGTGGTGGCCACCGGAAACATCTACGCCGGGCTCTGGTACCCGATCGTCTTCACCGCAATCAGCGTCGTCGCGGCCCTTCTCTTCCTGCCTGAAACCCGCGGGCGGGTGCTTACGGAGTAAGCGTCGCGGTCGCCGCCGGCAGGCCGTGGAAGGCGCGCGCCTTCGCCGCGTCGTCCGCGATCCACTTGATCAGCACTTCCAGGCTCTCGAACGGCATCTCGGGGCGGATGAAGGCGACCAGTTCGGTCTCGATCACCTGGCCGTAGATCATCTCGTCGAAATCGAACAGGTGCACCTCGAGGCGCGCCTCAACCAGGCCAGTGGCCGGGTTTTCGCCGAAGTTGGCGACGCCGGGGAACCAGCGCCCGTCGGGCAGATGCGTGCGGGTGACATAGGTGCCCAGCTTCGGGCGCACATAGGCGCCGGCCGACACGTTGGCGGTCGGGAAACCCAGCTTGCGCCCCAGATGCTGGCCTTCGACCACCTCGCCTTCGATGGCGAACGGGCGACCGAGGATCTCGGCAGCCCGTTCGGGGTCGCCTGCCTTCAACGCCTCGCGGATGGCGGTCGACGAGAACTTGGCCGCATCGGCGTCGCCCAGCCGCTCTGCGATCGAGACCTTGAATCCGAACGCCTCGCCGTAGCGTCGGAGCGCCTCGGGGCTGCCGGTCCGCCCAAACCCGAAGGTGACGTCGAAGCCGGCTGCGACGTGGCGCGCTCCCAACCCGCCGGCCAGAACCTCGCGCGCGAAGGCCTCGTCGCTCATGTGCGCCAGGGCGTCGTCGAACGGCAGCACGTACAGAAGCTCGGCGCCCAGCGCTTCCAGCGCCCGCACCTGCTGGCCGCGCGTGGTGAGCTCGAACGGCTCGGAATCGGGATCGAAATAGCGGCGCGGGTGCGGCTCGAAGCTGATCACCGCCAGGGGCGCGCTCAGCGCGTGCGCCGCCTCCGCCGCCAGCGCAATCACCGCGCGATGGCCGCGGTGCACCCCGTCGAATTCGCCGAAGGCGATCGCCGCGCCACGCTGTTCGGGCGCCAGCGCATGCCAGCTGTCGATGGTCACCAGCGGCACGGGTCAGGCGCTCCGTCGCTCGACCATGACAACCGCTTCGCCGTCGACCACCGCCGACTCGCCAACGTGGCAGGTGGTCTCCAGCGTGACGCGGCCGCGCTCGTCGATGGCGGTGATCGCCACGCGCGCCACCACTTCGTCGCCAACACGGACCGGACGACGAAAACGCAGGGCCTGGCTCAGATAGATGGCGCCGGGGCCGGGAAGCTGGGTTCCGAGCACGGCCGAGATGTAGCTCGCGGCCAGCATGCCGTGCGCGATGCGCCCGCCGAAACGGGTCGTCGCCGCATAAGCCTCGTCCAGATGCAGCGGGTTGTCGTCGCCGGAGACGGAGGCGAATGCGCGGACGTCGGTGTCGGTGACGACATGGCGACGCTCCGCGGCCTGCCCGACGCTCAGGTCCTCCAGTCGTCGCTCGTGCAAATCGCCCTCCAACACACCCTGCTCCTGTGGAACCCTAACCCCAAGTCACCGACGCCACGCGAGCGCCCGCATCGCAAAGCGGGCCTCGGCGCGCTCGGCGCCGAGGAACGCCGCCAGCCGGTCCGGGTGGAGGTCGCCCTCGCCGGTCTCGAGCTCGGCGGCGTGGATGCCATGGGCGACGAACAGGGCGTCAAGACCTTGCGCTGCGGCGCCGGCCAGATCGGTGGCCACGCCGTCGCCGATCGAGAGCACCCGCTCGCGCGCCAGCGGGCGACCGGCCGCCCCGGAAGCGCACGTCAGCGCCAATCGGTAGATTGGCGCGTGCGGCTTGCCCGCCATGACCACCCGGCCGCCCAGTTCGGCGTAAAGGTCGGCCAGCGCGCCGCCGCAGTAGACCAGCCGCTCGCCGCGCTGCACCACGCGGTCGGGGTTCGCGCAGATCATCACCAGGCCGCGCGCCGCCCCGCTCTCGAGCCGCTCGCGATAGTCCTCCGGGGTCTCGACCGTGTCATCGACGGGGCCTGTGCAGGCGATGAACGCCGCATCGGCAGGCCCGGCGAAGGCGAGTCCCAGGCCCTCGTAGAGCGGCCAGTCCCGCTCCGGTCCGATCGCCCAAGCCGGGCCCGGCGCCCGCGCCGCAAGCAGCTCGCGGGTCGCGTCGCCCGACGTGACCACGCCCGACCACGCGGCGCGGGGCACGCCCAGCGCATCGAGCTGCGGCGTGACGTCTGCGGCCGGGCGGGGCGCGTTGGAGATCAAAATGACCGGTCCGCGCTCGGCCCTGAACGCCGCGAGCGCTTCGCACGCGGGGAGAAACGCCTCGCGCCCGTTGTGGACCACGCCCCAGACGTCGCACAACAGCGCATCGTATTCCGCCGCGACCTCTGCGAGGCCGTGCAGGATCGTCGGGCTCGGCATGGCCGGCCGCCTAGCGGTGCTGGCAGGACTGGTCAACCGACGCACCGCGCGCTAGCGCACCCGGCGCGCGCCGGCCAGGGCCAGCTTGTCGTCGCGCAAGGCGAGGTCGGCGACGATGGCGCCGCAAGGGTGGCCGCCCAGCTCGGGCCTGAGCGGCGCGCGCAGCTCGAGCGCCTTCCAGTCGTAGCGCCAGGTCCAGGCCCGGCGGCATCCGTCCGGCGTAGCGGCGTCCAGCTTCGCGGTGTCGGCGTCGCTGAGGCGCATGACCCGCATCGACTTCCACCGCCGGCCGTCCAGGCGGAACAGGCGCTGGTCGAACGGCCCGCGCTCGCCCTCAAGCGTAAAGCCCAGATAGACCGCTTCCGGCTGGTCGATCACGACCGGCCGCGCCGGCGCGGTGCGCGCCCAGCGCCCGGCGAGCCCGGGCGCATCGTCGATCCAGAGGCTGAGCCGGAGCGTCGAGACGCCTTCCAGATAGAAGATCACCGGAAAGCCGCGATCCTGGCGGCCATGCCGGTCGGCCCAGTGGGTGTCGTAGAACGCGTAGTACCAGCGGCGGCCATCCAGGGTCCCGAGGTCCGCGAAGTCGACGACATGGCAGCGGCGGTTGATGGGGACGATCCCGGGCGCGCACCGGCGCGGTCCCTGCACGAGCGGCTGCGCCGAGAGCGCCGGCGGCCATGCCGCGCGGGCGGGCGGCGCGAGCGCGGCCACACCCAACGCGGCGGCCAACATCCATCGCCAAGCCTTGGCGGCGACCGCCATACGTCTTCGCCCTCTTCCGTTCGTCGCGCGCGAGCGGAGTCGGCGGCTGCGCCTGCCGTGTCAAGCGGAAGCCTTTCAGCCCTCGCGCGTCATGCGAAACAGCCGCGGACGGCCGTCCTCGCCGAGCCCGAGCATCCCCTCGACACGATCGAGGTCGATGACCACCCCGCCGCCCTTGCGCTCGGGATCGGCGCGCTGCTCGACCTCCGGCGCCGCGGCGAAGACCCGATCGCGCTCGGCGGGGTCGGTGGCGATCCGCGCCCGGCCGGCGAACTGCAGGAGGATCCGCTTGGCGCCGTCTCGGTAGAGGACCGCGACGTCCGGGTGGGCCTGCACGCCTTCGAGCGTCTCTCCCTCGAGCCGCCGCGCCCAGAAGCCCAGCTGGTCGTCGCCCATGGTCTGCAGCGAGCCGCGGAAGCTCATGCGCGGCTTGCCGTCCTTGGTGACCACGGCGATCAGGACCGGCGTGCCGTTGGCCAGCGCGCCGTTGACCAGGCCTTTGACCTCCTCGCTGAGCGCGATGCTCATCGGATGCCGGGCACGGCCAGCGCCGCCTCGCGCTCCATCTTCTGCTGGTAGACCAGGTCGCCGTACTTGCCGAACTCCATGCGCGCGATCGTGCGCATGTGCACCTCGTCAGGCCCGTCGGCCAGCCGCAGGGTCCGCTGGCTTGCGTAGGCGCGCGCGAGCCCGAAGTCGGTGGTCACCCCGGCGCCGCCGTGAGCCTGGATGGCGTCGTCGATGATCTTCAACGCCATGTTCGGGGCGGCGACCTTGATCATGGCGATCTCCAGCCGCGCCGCCTTGTTGCCGGCTTTGTCCATCATGTCGGCGGCTTTCAGGCACAGGAGGCGGCACATCTCGATGTTGATGCGCGCCTGGGCGATACGCTCCTCCCAGACCGAGTGCTCGGAGATGTACTTGCCGAACGCTTTGCGGCCCAGAAGGCGCTTGCACATCTTCTCCAGCGCCACCTCGGCCACCCCGATCGTGCGCATGCAGTGATGGATGCGCCCGGGCCCGAGCCTGGCCTGGGCGATCTCGAACCCGCGGCCCTCCCCCAGCAGAAGCGAATCCTCGACCGGCACCCGCACGTCCTTGAACAGCACCTGGCCGTGGCCGTGCGGCGCATCGTCGTAGCCGAAGACCGGCAGCATGCGCTCGATGGTGATCCCGGGCGTGTCGAGCGGGACGAGGACCTGCGACTGCTGGCTGTGACGCTCGCCGTCGAAATTGGTCTTGCCCATCAGGATGCCGACCTTGCAGCGCGGGTCGCCGACGCCTGACGACCACCACTTGCGCCCGTTGATCACGTAGTCGTCGCCGTCGCGGTCGATGCGGGTCTCGATGTTCGTGGCGTCCGACGACGCTACAGCCGGCTCCGTCATCAGGAAGACCGAGCGAATCTCCCCGTTCATCAGCGGCGTCAGCCACTTTTCCTTCTGCTCGCGGGTCCCGAAGCGCTCCAGCACCTCCATGTTGCCGGTGTCAGGGGCCGAGCAATTGAAGCACTCCGACGCGAAGCTCACCTTGCCCAGCTGCTCGGCGATCAGCGCGTACTCGAGGTTGGTCATCTGGTGGCCGTCGAACTTGAAGGTATCGTCCACCGGGGGGTGGCCGGGGCTCGGCGGCATGAAGAAGTTCCACAGGCCCTCGGCCCTCGCCTTCTTCTTCAGGTCCTCGACGACCTGGACGACCTTCCAGCGCTCCTTGCCGACCACGGCCATCTCCGCCTCGTAAGCCGGGATCGCCGGATAGATGTGCTCCTGCATGAAGGCGACCACGCGGTTCAGCCAGCGGGTCTGCTCAGGGGGTATGTTGAAATCCATAGCTGCGATCCTCGCCTTCAAACGGTTGTTTGACTCCCTTCGCACGCGATGAAACGGCGGGCAAGCCGGCGCTGGGCTTTGACTCCTGCGCCGAGCGCGAAGCAAATGCGGCTGCAACCGACGGAGGACCACGCATGCTCGCCCTGACCCGTCCCGAGGGCTCGCGACCCGAGGACTTCAACCTGTCCAGGCGCGGGTTGGCTGGCATGGTGATGTTCGCCGGGTATGCGGCCGCCGCCCTCGCGGCCGACGCGGAGCCGGTCCACACCGACGAGAAAGGGCTGACCACCGAGACGGTGCAGCTCGCGAGCGGCATCCCGGCCTACGTCGCGCGGCCGGACCGCCGCGGGCGCTACCCCGCGGTGATCGTCGTCTCCGAGATCTTCGGGCTGCACGAGTACATCCGCGACGTTTGCCGCCGCTTCGCCAAGCTGGGTTACGCGGCGATCGCGCCAGCGTTCTTCGTGCGCGCGGGCGACCCGGCGCCGCTCACCGACATGGCCGCCATCTTCAAGATCGTGCAGGCCGCGGGCGACAGGCAGATCATGGGCGACGTCGAGGCCGCGATCCACTTTCTGGAGGGCGCGCCCTATATCGAGCCCGGCCGCATCGCCATCACCGGCTTCTGCTGGGGCGGCCGCATCGTGTGGCTTGCCTGCGAGACCTTCCCTGAAATCAAAGCCGGCGCCGCCTGGTACGGCCAGTTGGCCGCGCCCGCCGGGCAGCCGGAGGATCCGACCCGCGAGTACCCGATCGACCTGGTTGCGCGGCTGCACGCTCCGGTGCTCGGCCTCTATGGCGGCAAGGACCAGCTGTCGGCCGCGGTGCCGGCGATGCGCGCGGCCATCGCCAAGGCCGGCAAGAGCGGCGACGAAATCATCGTTTACGAGGATGCCGGGCACGGATTCCACGCCGACTATCGGCCGAGCTACAACGCCGCCGACGCAGCGGACGGCTGGTCGCGGATGCTGGCCCACTTCGCCGCCAACGGCGTTCCGCCCAGGCGCGGCTAGCGCCGTCGATGTCCACGCCCGAGGCCCAGCGCCGAGCGGTCGCCAATCATCGCCGCCGCATGCGTGATGCGGGCCTCGACCGCTTCGAGGTGCGCGGGCTCCTGAGCGACAAGCCGCTGCTGCGCGCCATCGCCAAACGGCTGGCGCGCGGGGACGTGGCCGCCGGCAAGCTCAGAGCTATCTTCGAGGCGGCCGTCGGCTCGCGCCGGGAGCCGCACTAAGCCTTCTGATCGACCGAGCCGCCGGCGCCGTCGTCGGCGGTTTCCGGATGCGCGTAGGGGTTGGCCGCTTGCGGCTCGGACGGCGCTTCGCCGGTCGAGCTCTTCGCCGAAACCACGACCATGGCCGGCCTTACGATGCGTCCGTAGAGGTCATAGCCGGGCTGTAGGACTTCGAGGACCGCGCCTGGCCCAAGATCGTCGGCGGGCCGCTCCATGACCGCCTGATGCTGGTGGGGGTCGAACTTCGTTCCGCGCGCCGGGTCCAGGCGCTTCAAGCCGTTGCGCTCGAAGGCTTGCAGCAGGTCCTTTTCGGTCATCTCCAGCCCGACCGCCAGGTTCTTCACCAGGGGATCCTGGGCGTCGGCCGGCGCATGGGCGCGGGCGCGCGCGAGGTTGTCGGCGACACCCAAGAGGTCGCGGGCGAATTTCTGGATCGCGTAGGCGCGGGCGTCGTTCGCTTCCCGCTCCGCGCGCCGCTTGATGTTCTCGGCCTCGGCGGCGTAGCGCAGCACCTGTTCCTTCAGGGCCTCGACTTCCAGCTTCAGGACTTCGGCGTCCTGCGCGAAATCTTCGTCGTCGGCCGGCGTGGTTTCGTCGGTCATCGGCAAATCGTCTTCTTCCAACGTCCCTTCAGGCGTTCAACAAGCGGCCCAGGGCGCGGGCGGTATAGTCCACCAACGGGATGACCCGCGCGTAGTTCAACCGCGCGGGGCCGATCACCCCGATCGCGCCCAAGACCTTCTGCCGGCCCGACATATAGGGAGCGGCGATCACGGCGGAACCCGAGAGCGAAAAGAGCCGCGTCTCGGCCCCGATGAAAATGCGTACGCCCTGGGCGGCGCGCACATCGTCCAACAGCCCGATCAGCTGCTCCTTCTGCTCGAGGTCGTCGAACAGCATCCGCACGCGCTCGAGATCCTCGACCGTCCCTGGCTCGCCCAGAAGGTTGGCGCGGCCGCGGACGATCAGCGACCGCGGCGCCCCCTCGCCGCCGCTCCAGGCGGCGATGCCGTCCTCGACCAGGCGCGCCGCCGCCGTGTCCAGTTGCCGCCGGGCTTGCGCCAGCTCGCCGTGGATTTCGGAACGGGCCTCGCTCAGCGTCCGGCCCTTCAGCCGACTGTTCAGGAAGTTCGAGGCCTCGGCCAGCGCCGACGGCGTCAGCCCGGCCGGCGTGCGCATCAAGCGATTCTCGACCGCGCCGTCCTCGAACACCACGACCGCCAGCGCCTGGTCGGGGCCCAGGGACACGAATTCGACGTGCTTGACGCCGATGTCCCGCACGGGCGTCACCACCATGCTCGTGCCGCCGGCCAGGCCGGAGAGCAACTCGCTAGCCTCGTTCAGGGCCTCCTCGAAGTCCTGTCCGCGGGCGGAGAGCCGGGCGTCGATGTCGCGCTGCTCGCTCTCGATCAGGTCGCCCACCTCGAGCAGGCCGTCGACGAACAGGCGAAGCCCAGCATGGGTCGGAATGCGTCCGGCGCTCACGTGCGGGGAACCCAGAAGGCCGAGCTGGGCCAAATCCTGCAGGGTGTTGCGGATCGAGGCGGGCGACAGGTGCACCCCGCCCTTGGACAGCGTCCGCGAGCCAACCGGATCGCCGGTTTCCAGATAGGATTCCACGACGCGGCGAAAGATGTCGCGCGCTCGCTCGTCTAGCTCGGCGAGGGTAGGCGTTCGGGTCTGGATGAGACTGATCATGGACGGGTCGCGGGCATTTAGGATAAGCGCCGCGCTTCGCTTCGCAAAGCACGGGAGCTTCGTCGCCCTTGCGTCCCTCGCACCGCGCGCCCGACGCGCTTCGCGCCGTAACGATCGAGACCGGCTTCAACCGCTATGCCGAAGGCTCCTGCCTGATCGCGTTCGGCCACACCCGCGTGCTGGTCACCGCCAGCGTCGGCGAGGGGGTGCCCGGATTCCTGCGCGGCCGCGGTCAGGGATGGGTGACGGCGGAGTACGGCATGCTGCCGAGGGCGACCCACACCCGCGGCCGCCGCGAGGCGGCCGAGGGCAGGCAGTCCGGCCGCAGCCAAGAGATCCAGCGGCTCATCGGCCGCTCGCTGCGCGCGGTCACCGACCTGAAGGCGCTCGG
>DATGIN010000147.1:0-3219 GCA_035295705.1 Caulobacteraceae bacterium | reverse complement strand
CTTGCCGGAGCCGGTGGTGCCCGCGATCAGAAGGTGCGGCATCTTGGTGAGATCGGCGACATAGGGCTCGCCGCCGATCGTCTCGCCGAGCGCCAGCGGCAGGATCTGCGCCTTCTTGTCGTATTCGGACGAGGCCAGCAGATCCCGCAGGTAGACCGTCTCGCGCTTGGCATTCGGCAGCTCGATGCCGATGGCGTTGCGCCCCTGGACGACCGAGACGCGGCAGGCGGCGACGCTCATCGAGCGCGCGATATCGTCGGACAGCGCGACCACGCGCGCCGACTTCACGCCCGGCGCCGGTGCGAGCTCATAGAGCGTAACCACCGGTCCGGGGCGGATCTGGTCCACCTGACCGCGGACGCCGAACTCCGCCAGCACGCTCTCCAGCACGCGGGCGTTCTGCCTGAGCGCCTCCTCGTCGAAGGCGGCGGAGCGCGCCTTCGCCTTGGCCAGCATCGACAGCTCCGGCAGTCGAAAACCGGAGGGTTTGACGAACTCGAACGCGCCCTGGTTCTCGCGCGCCTCGCGCGCGGATTCCCGCACCGGCGCGGTCCGCGGCGCCTTGACCTCGAGCGCCGGCGGCGCGCTCTTCGGCCCGGCGGCTTCGGGCTCGGCCGCTCCAGCCGCGGCGCGGCTGCGCTTGGCGTGCACCACCGGTTCGGCGGATTTCCGCCAGACCGCGAGCCGCTCGAGCTTGGCGAGGTCCCAGCGGTGGGCGCCGAGCGCCAGAGCAAGCCCGCAGAGGCTGAGGACCGTCAGCAGGACGAGCGCCACAGGTTCGGCGAGCGGCAAGCGCGCGCCGGCGACCCAGCCCGCCAGCTCGCTCAGGATCACCTGCCCGAGCACGCCGCCCAGGCCGCCGGCCAACGGCCAGCTCGAAGGCGGCCGCGGGGCGGCAAGCACGCCGGCCAGCGCGAGCGCGCCGACGGCGCCGCAGAAGGCCCGCCAGCGGAGGCGGCTCTTTCCCTGCTTGGGGTCGCGGGCGGCCAGGCGAACGGCGCCGGCGGCTATCATCAATCCGGCGAGAAGCCAGGCGGTCAGGCCCAGCGCCTGCAGCCCCAGATCGGCGGCGTCGGCGCCGAACCCGCCGAGGAGGTTGTGCGGGCGCTCGGCCGACGAGGCGTCCAGGCTCGGATCGGTCGCGCGATAGGTGGCGAAGGCGGCGATGAGCGCCAAGCCGGCGCATGCCACGACGGCGCCGCGCAGGCGCGCGATCGTTGGATGCGTCCAACCGGCGTGGACCCTCGTCGCGGCGATCGCGACCGCCGACCTGCGCGCCATTCTGGCCATCGCGCTCTTAGCCTTCGCTTCCCAAGGCCCCCGACAGGCCACCTAACCCCGGCGACGGTTAAGAGGCGTTTACTCAACCGTGCGAAACGGCGGGAACGTGGGATCGCGGTTTGCGTCTTATCGACGCGCCGGCCGCACGCTACATGAGGCCCGCTATGGAAGAGGAACGTTTCATCGGCGGTTGGACACGCTCGAAACTGGCGGCGCGGACGCCGAAGGAGCGCTACGCGATCTGGAAGCGGGCGAAGAATCTCCGCACCGCTGACGGGAACCAGCTGGCGCGCGAGATCGAGCGGCTCGGACTTCCCTACGCCGACCCGGGCCAGCTTGCGGAGAACGATCCGCTGCGGCTTAAGATGGCGGAGATCATGGCGACGCGGGAGGCGCGCTCGGCCTGCGTCGAAGCCACGCTCGACGGCCTGCCGGCGGTCGCGGGCGCCGATGCGCTCTTTCACGAGGCGCTGGGCTCGGCCTATCGGCACAGCGACGCCGCCATGGCGACCGCGCACGCCTTGACCGCCGAGCTGATGACCGGTCTCGGATACGTCGAGGCGGGACGCAAGGAGCTGCCCAGCCGCTACGTGCTGCGGAGCGGCGTCTTCTGGAAGAAGCCGAAGGCATAGCTCGGCCCTATCCGGCCATCACGTCCTCGCGCCTGGCCTCCTGCAGCAGCGGCTCGCCGCTCAGGTAGCGGTCGAGGTTTGCACGGAAGAGCGCGTCGCTCCGGCGCACGAAGCCCTCGCCGAGCGCCGAGGCGTGCCCGGTCATGGTCACGCGCGGATGCCCCCAAAAGACGCTCTCCGGCGGCAGCGGCTCGACCTGGAAGACGTCGAGCAGCGCGTGCTCGGGGACGCCGTTGTCGAGCGCCGCGATGAGCGCGGCCTCGTCCACCAGGCCCCCGCGCCCGACGTTGACCAGCACCGAGCCGGGCTTCATGGCCGCCAGGAAGCCGGCGTCGACCAGGCTCTCGGTGGCCGGCGACAGCGGCACGGCCAGCACCACCACGTCAGCCTCGGGCAGAGCCGCATCGAGGGCCTCGGGTGCAACGATCGCCGCGGCGGCCGGGTGCGAGCCGCCGCTTCGCCGGACGCCGGTGACATGCGCGCTGAAGCTGGCCGCGCGCACCGCGACGGCCTGGCCGATGGCGCCGAAGCCGATGATCAGCCACCTCGATCCGAAGACCTCGCGGTAGCGCAGCCTCGCCCACTCGTGCTGGCTCTGCGCCTTCCGCCGCTCGGTCCCGCGCTGGAAGTGGTCGAGCACGCCCCAGAGCACGTATTCGGCCATCGCGACGCTCTGCGCGGTGTTGGTGGTGAGCCGCGCGCCCTTGGCGACCAGCTCCTTGAACACCGGGTCGTCGAAGCCGGCCGCGGCGCTCTGCACCCAGTCGAGCTTCGCACTGGCGAGCAGGACCGCCCGCCAGCGGCGGAAGGCCGGAACGCCGAACATCTCGGCGCTCATCCAGCCGGCGTTAGGGGCCGCCTCTTCGGCGGTGATTTCGCAATCGCCGAGGCGGAGCGCCCCGTCCGGCTGCAGCCGGACGATCTCCGCCTTTGCCGCAACGGCGGAGAGGTCGGGCTCGATCCGGCGAAAGGCGGGCTCGTTCACCAGGATGCGGGTCATGCGGGTCATGCGGGGCTCGGGGCAGGGGGCGTGGACGGCAAAGCAAAGGCCCCTTCTCCTTGCCGAAGAAGGGGCCCCGCTTCATCCTCGAATGGGCGGTTACTCGGCCGGCTCGACGACCGGCTCCTCCTTCTTCGAGAGGTCCTCGCCTGTCTCCTGGTCGACGACCTTCATCGACAGGCGCACCTTGCCGCGGTCGTCGAAGCCCAGCAGCTTCACCTTCACGATCTGGCCTTCCTGCAGGACGTCGGACGGCTTGGCCACCCGCTCCTTGGCGATCTGGCTCACGTGCACGAGGCCGTCCTT
>DATGIN010000146.1:0-4534 GCA_035295705.1 Caulobacteraceae bacterium | reverse complement strand
CACCGTTAGACGGGCGCTAGGCGGTCTACGTTCCCGGAGCTCTGTCGGACCGGTTCCGGCGCTGGCGCCCGAGCGTGCCCGCAATGGCGGCGGCGAGCGCCGCAGGGTCTCCCGGCGGCGCCAGCACCAGCCCCTCCTGGGGCGAGAGCCCGCACGCGGGCGTGGCGACGACCGGGACGTTCGCCGCGAGCGCCTCGAGCAGCCGGCGGGGCGCGTTCTCGACCAGCGCCGGCTGCGCCACCAGCGACACGCCGTCGAGCCAGTGGCCGCCGTCGGGCGTCGGCTCCAGGCGTACGCCTTCCCAGAAGGCGGCGCCCTCCAGCGACGCACCGAGCGGTCGGACGGCGAAGCCCGCCTCGCGCGCCGCCTGGCGGAGCTCGAAGGCGCCCTTGCGGGCAAGCGTTGGTCCGGGGAAGGCCACGATCCCGCGCCCCGGCTTCGCTGGAACGGAGGGCCTGGCCCAGTCGAGTTTGACGCAGCGGTCGAAAAACAGCGCCGCGATCTCGGCATGGGGCGTGACGATGCGCTCCGCGGCGGCCAGCGCCTGCGCCTCGGCGGTCGCGATGTCGGCCGGTGCGCGATAGTCGGCAAGGCTGGTCCGGTCGGGATGCTCGGCGAACGCTTCGTCCAACCGCGCTTGCAGCGCCGTTATCGGCAGGCGCGTCATGAGCACGCTGAAGCGACGACCGCCGAGCCATCCGCTCCGCCACAGGCTGGGCAGCAGCGACTGGGCTACGACCAGCTCGACAGCCTCGGGACCGAGCTGGCGGGCGAGCGCGTCCGCTATCGCCGCCGAGGTGCGCGTCTCGGCCGCCCGTCGGGCCGGTCCCTCGGCGGGCGTCCGCCGCCAGGCCCAGGATCGGTCGAGCGCCGCCAGGGGCGCCTGCATGACGGAGGCAAAGGCGCGCGTGTCCCAGCGGTATCGGCGCAGTCCCCATCGCGCCCCGTCCAGCGGCAACCCGATGGCGTCTCCGGCGCGAGCCTCACTCGTTATGTAGGCGCGGAACTCCGGCCAGTCTTCGTCCACCAGGAAGGCGCGTCGCGCGAGCGTGTCCTGCTGCGATCGGTCCTGGCGCTCGTGCAAGGCGCACGCCGTCTCGCCGCACACCGCGCAGCTGCGGGCGAGGAGCCGCCGTTCGACGCCGCCCGGACCCGTCGCTCGCACCGCGTCGGAGGCGGCCTCGCGCGCGTCGAGGGCGACGATAAGCTCGTCAGCGCCGAGCGCGACGGCGAGCCGCAGGTCCCGGTCGCTCCGGAAACGCAGGTCCACATAGTTCCACGCCACGGTGGCGTCGCGGCCGCCGGCGGCGGCGGAGCCGGGCACGATGCGCGAGTGCGCATGCCGTTCGACGATCTCGCAGCCGGCGGTCAGAGCAACCTCGTAGAGAGCGTTGGACAGCTGGCACAGCCCGCCGCCCACCGCCGGAATGAGGCACCCTTCGCGCAGCATGCGGCCGTCGACGAACCCGCGGGCGCGGGTGGCGCGGCCGAGCTGGCGCCAGAAGCTGAAGATCGCGCCGGCCGGGATGATCGTGCCGTCGAGCAGCCTGGCGGCGCATCGCAGGTTGTGGACCTTTCCGAGCTGCAGCGCCTGTTCGCCAGGCGCGGTCTCCGTCCAGAGCGGCGTGCGCGAGGCGGCGACTTCGACGCCGAACGCCACGTTGCTCCCGGATCGCTCCAGCTTCGCGGGCCGACGCCCCAGGTCCGTCAAGGTCCGCCGGAGCCGGAAGACGCTCGACTTGGCCTCGGATACGACGAGGGACAGAGGCGTGGGCGTCGCGAACGCCGGCTCGGCGACCGGTCCTTCGGGATGTGGAGGCCTGGCCGAGAATCGAACTCGGGTACGCGGATTTGCAGTCCGCTGCGTCACCACTCCGCCACCAGGCCGCCCAGCTTGGGCCGCGATGGCTAACAGAAGCCCCCGCGGCTCACAATGGATGCCGCGCCGCCAATTGCGTTGGCGTTAAGCGCCGCCCTATAAGCGGCGGCGATTCCACGCTCTTTCGGACTCTTGCCCGCCGATGCCGCAGCCTGACTTCGCCGCTCAGCGAGAGACCATGGTCGACAGCCAGGTGAGGCCGAACGACGTCACCATGCTGTCGATCCAGACGGCGATGCGCGCCGCCCCCCGCGAGGCTCTGTTGCCCCCCGAGCGGGCCTACCTCGCCTACGCGGACACCGAGGTCGAGTATGCGCCTGGCCTTTGGCTGATGCGCCCGCGCGATGCGGCCAAGATGCTGCAGGCGGTCAGGCCGCGCGAGGGCGAGCGGGCGCTCGCCATCGCAGCGCCGTACGCCGCGATGGTGCTGGAAGCCATGGGCCTTGCGGTCGCCCGCCGCTCCGAGGGAGACCTCGGCGCCCCGATCGAAGGGCGGTTTGACGTGATCGTCTGCGAGGGCGCCGTGACCGGCGGAGCCCCGGACGCCTGGACCGCGGCGCTCGCGCCCGGCGGCCGCCTCGCGGTCGTCGTCCGGGACGGGCGCGTCGGCCAGCTTCGCCTGTACCAGCGGACGGACGAGGGGATAGGTTGGCGCGCCGTGTTCGACGCGAGCCCGCCGGTGCTGGCCCAGTTTGAGGCCAAGGTCGGTTTCGTGTTTTAGGCTGACTGGCCGCCCGGCGCTTAATCTCGCGGCAAGGCCGGCGTTTGCAGGATGGGCATAGTCCGCCTACCCTTGCGAATCGACGGCCCCGTGTACGACAGGCAAGACCATGTCTGAACCGAACGTCCAAGAACCGACCATGGAGGAGATTCTCGCCTCCATCCGCCGGATCATCTCCGAGGATGAGCCGCAGGGCGAGTCCGCGCCGGCCCCCGAGGCCGCGGCGCCTGAGCCGGAGATCGTGGCCGAGGCCGAGGCGGACGAAGTGCTGGAGCTCACAGAGCCGTTGCCGCAGGCGGAGCCCGAGCCAGAGCCCGAGCCGGTCTTCGAAACGCATGGCGACATCGAGGCGGTCGCGCCGCCGGCGCCCGAGTCGGCGTCGTTCGCCGCGGCGCCTACGGACGAGGAGCCGCTGATCAGCCAGCCGACCGAAGAGGTGACGACTTCGGCGTTTGGCCAACTGCACCGCTCGGTCGGCATGCCGAAGGGCGGACGGACCCTGGAAGACGTCGTTCGCGAAATGCTCAACCCGTTGCTGAAAGCCTGGTTGGACGAGCATCTGCCGACCATCGTGCAGGCGAAGGTCGAGGAGGAAGTCGAGCGTATCGCCCGCCGGCGAGTACGTTAGACTTTCTTACTTTCGAGCTCGGCGCGCTCTCACGCGCCGCCGAGCGACCCGCCGTCTTGCGCCTGCGCTGAAATTCGTTTTCGAGAGGCGGCAAACCGCCAAAGGCCGCCCCTCAGTCGCCGCCCATGCTCGACAAGACCTTCGATTTCAGAGCCGTCGAAACCGACCTGTATGACCGCTGGGAGGCGTCCGGCGCGTTCTCCCCCGACGGCGTGCTCGCCGGCAATCCGGACGCCGAGCCCTTCTCCATCGTCATTCCGCCGCCCAATGTCACCGGCTCGCTGCATATCGGCCATGCGCTGAACAACACGCTCCAGGACGTCCTCATCCGCTTCGAGCGGATGCGCGGCAAGGCGGCGCTCTGGATTCCGGGCACCGACCACGCCGGCATCGCCACCCAGATGATGGTCGAGCGGCAGCTGGCCGCCAGCGGGAACATGGGACGGCGCGATCTCGGGCGCGAGGCGTTCGTCGAGAAGGTCTGGGAGTGGCGTCGCCAATACGGCGGGACGATCAACAACCAGCTCCGCCGGCTGGGGGCCTCCTGCGACTGGAGCCGCGAGCGCTTTACGCTCGACGAGGGGCTGTCTGCGGCGGTTCGCCGGGTGTTCGTGAGCCTCTACAAACAGAAGCTCATCTATCGTGACAAACGCTTGGTGAACTGGGATCCGGAGATGCAGACCGCCATCTCCGACCTGGAGGTGGAACAGCGCGAAGTCGACGGCCACTTCTGGCGCTTCGCCTATCCGCTGGAGGACGGATCCGGCGAGATCGTCGTCGCCACCACGCGGCCAGAGACCATGCTGGGCGACGTCGCGGTCGCGGTGCATCCCTCCGACGAACGCTACAAGTCTTTGATCGGCAAGTGTGTTCGCTTGCCCATCGTCGGGCGCCCGCTGCCGATCATCGCCGACGACTACGCCGACCCCGAGAAGGGCTCGGGCGCGGTGAAGATAACGCCCGCCCACGACTTCAACGACTTTCGCGTCGGCCAGCGCCACCGGCTGCCGATGGTCAACATCTTCGATCCGCAGGCGCGCCTGAACGGCGAGGCGCCCGCCGCCTACCGCGGGCTGGACCGCTTCGCCGCCCGCAAGAAGGTGGTCGAGGAGATGGAGGCGCTCGGCTTCCTGCGGGGGGTCGACAAGACGCGGCACAGCGTGCCGCACGGCGAGCGCTCCGGCACGGTTCTCGAGCCGTATCTGACCGACCAGTGGTACGTGGACGCCAAGGTGCTGGCGCAGCCGGCCATCCGGGCGGTGGAAGAGGGGAGAATCGTCCTCGAGCCAAAGGCTTGGGAGAAGAC
>DATGIN010000145.1:0-5824 GCA_035295705.1 Caulobacteraceae bacterium | reverse complement strand
GCGGAAGTCCCGCAGGGGCAGTCGGGAACGCTTTACTTCCGTGTCTCGCCAATAGCGCCTTTCGAATACTACAAAGATCAGAAGAAGACCGACTCCGTTCACCGAGATGGCTATTTCACCCTCGGGGATGTCGGTTACCTCGACGAGGACGGCTATCTATTCCTGACCGGCCGCACCGCGGAGTGCATCATCTCGGGCGGGGTCAACATCTATCCGCAGGAGATCGACAACGAGCTGATCAAGCATCCGGCCGTAGAGGACAGCTGTGCGATCGGCGTGCCGAACGAGGAATGGGGCGAGGAGGTGAAGGTCGTCCTGATGCTGAAGCCCGGTTTCGAACCGGGCGAGGCGCTCACGGCCGATATCCTGGCGTTCGCGCGCCAGCGCCTGGCCGGCTTCAAGGTGCCGCGCTCGGTGGACTTCGTCGACGACCTGCCGCGCTCGCCGGCGGGCAAGATCCAGCGCGGCAAGGTGCGCGCGCCTTTCTGGGCCGGACGCAAGGTGCAAATCTGACCCGGATGCGCCGCCGCCGGCCCAGGAATCGTCACAGACTGCGCTAGAATACCGGCTCGTCTCTTCATCAGTCCGTGGAGACTTCCATGCGTATCCTTCGAAACGTTCTTCTGATCGGCAGCGCAGTCGGGATCGTCGGGGCCGTCGCCTATGCGGCGGACGCGCCCAAGACCCACGTGCTGACCATCCCGTTGCCGGGCGGCGGGGTCGAGCAGATCCGCTACACCGGCGATGTCGCTCCCAGGGTCACGTTCCGCCAGGCGCCAGAGGCGCTCGCCGCGTTTGGCCCCCAGATCGGCGACCCTTTCGCGATGATGCAGCGCATCCAGGCCGAGATGGACCGCGAGATGGCGGCCATGCTGCAGCACCCGATGGCGATCCCGCCGATGCAAGGCCTCTCGGGCGCGCCGCTGCAGGCGGTGACGATGGGCTCAGCGCCCGCGGGCGCTCAGAGCTACTCCGTGGTCTCGCGGGTCTCGGGCGGCCATCAGTGCACCGAGAGCGTCGAGATCACCTCGGAGGGCCCAGGCCGGCCGCCGAAGGTGGTGCGGCAGACCTCGGGAGACTGTGGCGGCGCGAGCGCCGCTCCGCACGCCGTGGCCATTCCGCCAGGGCGACGCACCAGCATCTAAGCAACCGTGCAAGGCTGAGGGCCCGCCGCTGCCGGCGGGCCCTCATGTCACCGAAAGTCGTCGTCTAGAACGAGATCCAGACTCCGTCGCGGTAGTAGCCGTTGTCGTCGGGCCGGTCGTGCCAACGCCAGTGGCCGCGCGGGTGGGTGGCCCACCAATCGTCGGTATGGAACGTGATGCCGACGGCCGGCGGATAGGTGGTGTAGTGCTCATGGACGCGCCAGCAATCGCCCCAGCGATTGCAGACGACGTCGGCGGAGGCGGCGCCGGCGGTCGCAGCGACGACGCCAAACGCCATCGAAGCGGCCAGCGCCCCGTGCACGAGCGTGGTCTTCAGATTGGTCAAGGTAGGTCTCCCTCAAGTGTGCCCCCGACCTCCGCCGTAACTAACTTGTGAGGCCGGACCACGTTCCATCCCGATCGAAAGGTCGCGTTTGCGGCCGCCGCGGCACGGGACTGGACAATTGTCGGGGGCGCGCCCCTACACTCCGATCAGGCTGTTCGGGCGGGGGGCATGGCGCACGACGTCTTCATTTCGTACTCGTCGAAGGACAAGCCGGCGGCGGACGCCGCCTGCGCCCGCCTGGAAGCCGAGGGCATCCGATGTTGGATAGCCCCGCGCGATATCGTTCCAGGCGCCGAGTGGGCCGCTTCGATCATCAAGGCGATCGCCGAGGCGCGTGTCTTCGTGCTTTTGCTGTCGGCGAACGCCAACACCTCGCCGCAGATTCCGCGCGAGGTCGAGCGGGCCGTGAACCACGCCATCCCCGTGATCCCGGTCCGCCTGGAGGATGTCGTTCCGGCCGCTTCGCTCGAGTACTTCATCAACACGCCGCACTGGCTGGACGCGTTCAACCCGCCGCTCGACGCCCACCTCGCGTACCTAGCCCGCGTGGTGCGCACCCTGCTCGACACCGGCGCGGCGGGGTCGACCGAGCGTCCCGCGGCGGGCGCTGCCCACGCCGAGGCTCCCCGCCGCACTGCCAGACCGCCGCGGTGGGCGTTGGCGGCGGTGGGCGGGCTGGTCGTGTTGGGCTTGGCGGGCGGCGCGGCGGCATGGTTCTTCCGCACGCCCGCCATCATCGGCCCCGCCGTCGATCCCCAATGCCTGACGGAAGTCGCGAGCGTCGCCAACCCCGGCGCCTGCCAGGCGCTGCTTTCGGGCAACGGCCTCTGGCAGAGCTGCGCCGCGGCCTACGCCCAGGGCGACGGATCATCCCTTGCCGCAACGGCCAGAAGCCTGATCGCGCGCGGGAAGACCGGCGACTACCTCTACGAGACGGGCGCGTTCCGCTCGTACGGGGCGATCAGCCACTACTGGGAGATGTTCAGCCAGTGCGTGAATCAGGGCGACATCAAGTTTGACGACATCGTCGGCGGCATCTCGTTCCCCGACGACTTCTGGACCCGCACCGAGCCGCTTCGGGCGGTGATCGGCGCGAACTGGAACGGCCCCAACCAGGCGATGCCCGCCAATCAGTTCATGAGCAATTTCCGCCAGCTGTGCGCTTCGTACAGGGACTGGCGCAACAAGCAGTCGCCGGGCGGCGGCGCGTCGCTCGACTGCAGCCGCTAGGGCAGGCGCTTCAGCTTGGCTTGTGGATCGAGTCCACCCAGGCGACCGCGGTCGGCTGCTCGACCGGGGCGATATCGAGGTTGACCACCACCGCCTCGCCGCCGCTGCGCACCAGCACACATTCGAGCGGCTCGTCATCGGAAGCGTTGATCTCCTGGTGAGGCACGTACGGCGGCACGTAGATGAAGTCGCCCGGCCCGGCCTCGGCGACGAATTCCAGCGCCTCGCCCCAGCGCATGCGGGCCTTGCCCTTGACGACGTAGATCACGCTCTCGAGCGCGCCGTGGTGGTGGGCGCCGGTCTTGGCGCCGGCGTGGATCGTCACCGTGCCGGCCCAGAGCTTCTCGGCCCCGACCCGGGCGAAGTTGATCGCCGCGGCTCTGCTCATGCCCGGCGTCTGGGCGGTGTTGGGGTCGAGCTGATCGCCCGGGATCACCCTGACGCCGGCGTGCTTCCAGTCGGGATGTTCGCTCATACGGCCAAGACTAGCCGCTTCGGCGCGGCGAGGCCAAAGGCGCCGAGGCGGGCCGAAACGGGGGCGCGAGGCGCACGAGGCTGACGCCGGCCGCGACGAGCGCCACCACCGCCGCGATCGCCACCGGCGAGAGCCCCGCGGCGTGGCCCTGCAGGCGGAAGATGAGCGCCACCGCGGCGGCGCCGGCGGTCTGCCCGGTCAGGCGCGCGGTCGCCAGCATGCCGCCGGCCGCCCCGCTGCGCGGCAGCGGCGCCGATCCCAGCATCGCCCGGTTGTTGGGCGACTGGAAGACGCCGAAGCCGAACCCGCAGACGGCCATACGCCACGCGATGTCGAGGTCGGTCGGGTGCGCCGGGCTGAGCGCCATAAGGAAGAGCCCGAGGGAAAGAACGCCGAGCCCGATCCCGCCCAGGAGGCCGGCCGGCAGGCGGTCGGCGAGGTGGCCGGCCACCGGCGCGGTCAGACCGACTGCGGCCGGCCAGGGCGTCATCAGAAGCCCCGTTTCCACGGCCGAGCGTCCAAGCGCCGCCTGGAAGTAGAAAGGCAGCGAGACGAACACCATCATCTGGGCGACGAACGAGCAGATCGACGTCAAGACCGCCATGCCGAACGCGGGGATACGCAGGAGGTCGAACGGCACGAGCGGCGCCGGCCGCGGCAGCTCCCGCGCCGCCAGCAGGACGGCGGCCGCGAGCCCGAGCGCCACCGCGCCGGCGCCGACGAGCGCGGACCCGCGCTCCCACGCCTCGGCGCCCGCCACGATCAAGCCGAAGGTCGCGGCGTTCAACAGCGCGGCCACCCAGTCGAAGCGCCGCCGGGTCGTCGGCGTCCGCGGCAAGGCGAAGCTGGCGACCAGGAACGCCGCGATGCCGATCGGTACGTTCACGCCGAACAGCCAGGGCCAGCGCGCGATCGAAAGGATGGCCGCCGCGACCGTCGGTCCGAGCGCCGAAGAGACCGAAACGACCATGGCGTTGATGCCGATGCCCTGCCCGAGGCGCGCTTGCGGGTAGGTGTGACGCACCAAGGCGCCATTGATGCCCATGATGCCCGCCGCGCCGAAGCCCTGGATCGTGCGGGCGACGGCGAGCGCGTCGATGGAGTGCGACATCGCGCAGCCCAGCGAGGCGAGGACGAACAAGAGAAGGCCACCCTGGTAGACGCGCTGGTAGCCGACGATCTCGCCAAGCGCCGCCAGCGGCAGCAGCGAAACGACGATGGCGACCTGGTAGGCGTTGACTACCCAGACCGCCGCGCCGGGGCTGGCCTTCAGCTCGCGCGCGATCGTCGGCAGCGCGACGTTGGCGATCGCCGAATCCAGCACCGCGAGGGTAATGGCGAGCGCGATCGCAAGGATCGACCAGTAGCGGCGTGGAACCGGCAGGCCGTCCGGCTCGCCTGCGGCGGGCGTCGCCTGCGCGTCGGACGTCAATGGGGAGCCCCCTCGCGAAAGCGGCCTGGTCGAGGCTTCATTTCGCCTTTGCGCGCCGCAGTCAAACGGGGTTGAAGTGCCGCCGTTCGCGGATGGAGGCGAGACCCCGTTGGAGCTGAAGACGACGCGATACGCGATCGACGATCGCATCGCGACCATCACGCTGGCGCGACCCAAGCGCCGCAACAGCTGGACCGGCCGGATGCACACCGAGTACCGCTGGCTGCTGGGCGAAGCCGACCGCGACAAGGGCGTGCGCGTGGTCGTCGTCACCGGCGATCCGGACGGGAACGCCTTCTGCGCCGGCGCCGATCTTGGCGCTCTGGAGGGCCACGCCGAGCGCGGCGGCTATGACGCCGGCATCAGCGAGGACATCGCCCGGCCGGGTTTCGGCGTCGACGACCGCTTCGACGCGACGTTCGCCTACCACTTCGGCGTCGGAAAGCCGGTGATCGCCGCGATCAACGGCGCGGCGGCGGGCGTGGGCCTGGTGCTGGCCGCCTTCTGCGACCTCCGCTTCGCGGCGGCGGGCGCGAAGTTCACCACCGCCCACGGCCGCTTCAACTTTCCGGCCGAATACGGGCTCTCCTGGGTGCTGCCGCGCATCGTCGGTCTGACCCACGCCAACGACCTTTTGCTGACCAGCCGCATCTTCACCGCCGAAGAGGCGCTTGCGATGGGCTTCCTGAACGCGGTGCTGCCGGCCGAGGCGCTCATGGATCATGTCCGCGACTACGCGCGGACGCTGGCGCATTCCGTCGCGCCGGGGTCGGCGCGGGAGACCAAGCGGCAGATCTACCGCGACCAGCACCGCAGCGCCGCGGAGGCCGTGAGCGACGCCGAGCGGCTGCTCGACGAGATGGCGCGCGACCCCGACTATCGCGAGGGCGTCAAGGCCTGGATGGAGAAGCGCCAGGCCGCCTGGAGCGGCTAGGCGTTCGCCGGCTCGAGGTAGAATAGCTGTTCGACCGTTCGCCCCAGCGTCGCCGCCAGCGCGAGCGCCAGCGTCGTCGAGGGGGTGAAGACCCCGTTCTCGACCGTGTTGATCGTCTTGCGCGAGACGCCCACGCGGAACGCGAGCTCCATCTGCGTCAGACCAAGCTCGGCGCGGACGTCCTTCAGGCGGTTGCGCAGCGTGAAGGCGATCATCCTTCGTCGGGATCCGCGGCGGCCGCGCGCTCGAGCAGCGAGAGCCG
>DATGIN010000144.1:0-7718 GCA_035295705.1 Caulobacteraceae bacterium | reverse complement strand
GCAGGTGGTCGGCGGCGCACCCACCGACACGACGATCACCACCGACATCCCGCTGCCGGACGGAGGCGAGCGCCCCAACTGTTTCGCCGACGCGTTCCACACCGCGACCGCCACGCTGAACGCCCGGATCGCCGCCTACGGCGCCGCCTCGCCCTGGGTGAAGGCGTGGGTCGCGGGGCAGGACGTGGTCTTCCAGGCCTGCAGCAGCGGCCAGCCGGGCGCTCTGCCGCCGCTCGATCCCGCGGCGCCCGTATGGCTCAAGGCCGATCGGGCTTACCAGGCTGCGGCGCTGGCGCTCTATCAAGGCGACAACGCGACCGCGGCCGGCGACTTCAGGGCGATCGGCCGCGACGCCGCGTCCCCCTGGCGCCCGCTGGCGTCCTACCTGACCGCTCGCGCCCTGCTGCGCCAGGCGAAGCTCGATAAGACTCCGCAGTCCTACGCGACGGCCGGGCAGGCGGTCAGCGTGGTGGTCGCGCAGCCGTCCGCCTTCGGCTATGCCGACGCCATCGGCATGCAGCGCTACATTTTGGAGCGGCAGAATCCGCCGAAAGCGCTTGCAGCGCTGGCGGCCGAGCTCAACGCGCCGACCCTGACCGCCGACGCCGCGCCCGCCTTTCGCGACTACGTCGACCTGAACGCGAAGACCGCGCCGCCGCCGGAGCTCCTCGACTGGATGCAGACGATGAAGGTCCAGGCCGCGCCCACGCTCGGTCCGTCGGCGACCGCGGATCAGCAACGCGCCGCCAACGAGCAGGCGCAGGCGGCCGCGCTCGCCCACGCCGAGGCGCGCTGGGCGGCGGGTCACGACGTCGCCTGGCTGGTGGCGGCGATGAGCCTTGCCAACCCCAGCGACCCCTCGGCGGCGCAGCTCGCCGCCGCCGCGGCGGAGATCCCAGCCACGTCGCCCGCCTACGTCAGCGCGCTCTACCATCGCGTGCGGCTGACCATGGTGACCGCGCCGGAAGCGGACACCCGCGCCCTGCTCGACGCCATGCTGGCGCGAAACGACCTTTCGACCAGCGACCGCAACCTCTTCCTGGGCGAGCGGATGCAGTTGGCCGAGAGCGAGGACCGGTTCGCGGCGCTGGCGCTGCGCAACCGCCTCTGCGGCGACGACACCGGCGCCGACGGTTGCGTGCGCAGCAACTTCAACGACGAGGCCGAGGCCAGCGACATCTACGACCCGGCCGGCAAGGTCGGGCTCGCGCCAGACGCGATGGCGTTGATCGACCGCATGCCGCTCGACCAGCGCGCCGCCTTGGTCACCGACAAGACCCTGCCCGAGACGATCCGCCTCGACATCGGCCTCACGACCTGGACGCGCGCGGTGCTCGAGCAGAACGACGGCCAGATCGACGCGCTCGCGGCCGAGCTCGAGACGCTCGTCCCGCTGGAGAAGGCCAATTTCGCGACGGTCGTGAAGAGCGCGCCGGGACCGGCGAAGCGCTTCGCCGAGTTCTTCATCATGGCGCAGATGCCGGGGCTCGCAACCGACCTCACCAGCTACACCCGGCCGAGCGGCGCGGTCGCCGAATGGCAGGGCGCCTGGCCCGACTGGATGATCCTGCCGAAGGGGTCGCAGAACGGCGACTTCGCGCCGCCCTGCCTGCTCGAGTACCTGCCGGACCAGGTCTGCGAGGGCGCCGGCGACGTGAGCGACGCCGCGCTCTGGCCGGTCGCCGACGTGGTCTGCCTGACCTATTGCGGCGCGGGTGGTTTTCCGCTGCGCTTTCCGGACTTCGTCGCCACGAAGACGGCCGCGGCCGAATGGAAGTCGATGGCGCAGCCCTACCACGACAACGACACGCTCGGCGCGCCGGTCTGGCAGGAGGTGCTGGCCTACGCCAAGGCGCATCTGAGCGACCCGCGCTCGCCCGAGGCTCTGTACTGGCTGGTGCACGTCACCCGCTACGGCCACAGCCACGACCACCTGAGCCATCAGGCGTTCGATATTCTCCACCAGCGCTATCCGACGTCGGCGTGGACGAAGAAGACGCCCTACTACTTCGACTGAGGGATGCGAGCCGCGATGAAGAGCCTCCTGATCGTTCCGGCGCTCGCCGCCGCGGCGACGCCCGCGCTGGCGGCGCCGGCCTCCGTCTGCCAGGCGGTCGCCGCGCAGATCAAGGCGCTGCCGGCGGCCCCCTATGATGCGTCGTCGGACCTGATCGCGCCGCCGATCGAGCGGCTGGCGGGCGCGCATGGCTCGGGAGTCTCTCTGGACAACTCCCAGCCGCTGTCCGCCGACCAGGTGAAAGCCCTGGACGCGACGCTGAAGAGCCGCTTTGCGGCCTCGGGCGCGGTGCTCAGCGCCGTCGATGCCCTCGACGCCTCCGACGCCGACAACGCCTGGCTTCGCCGCCTCGGCGGCTCCGACGCCTACGCGGTCGAAACCGAAGCGGGCACGATGGATTGCGAGACATTCGCCTTCTTTCGCGCCCGGGCCGGCGCCGCGGCCGCGGCGATCCCGCCGCCGCCCCAGACCACCGCTATCGGCGACGACGGCTCCAACTTCTGCGTCACGGCCGAGGGCCTCGCCGGCCAGGTCCGCGCGACTCCCGTGTTTATCGAGCAGGGCTGGGATTCGGTTACCCCCGTCTACGACATCGATATCGCCGCCTGGACCGGCGCAGCCTGGGCCATGCCCTGTTCGCTGCGGGTCACGTTCCGCTCGTCCTACCGCGTGGCCGCGACCGCCTGCGCAGGATCGGTCTGCCGGGCCCTGGCGGCAGCCGCCATCGCCATGGCCTCGGCCCGCGAAGCGCAAATCGTTGCGCATGGCGCGGCGCAGGAGGCGCCGGCCAGCTTCGCCTGGGGCCCAGCGGTCCCGGCGGCCGGCAAGGCGAAGGTTGACCAGCTCACGCCGCTGATCGGCGACCCGCCGACGCTGGACGTCTCGAACGTCACCGGCGACACCCAGCACGGGTTCGGCGACGACGCGGTCATCTTCCCGGTGGTGCTGGCGGGCGAGACCTACGCTGCCGTGCTCAGCCATGGCGGCATCGGTTGGCGCATCTACCCGGACTTCGTGCTCGCCCTCTACGACCTGAAGGCCGGCGCGGCTGAGCGCATCGCCACGGTCCACATCGTCCGCGACGTCGGCGCGGTGCAAGCGATCAAGATCAGCAATTGATGCGCCCGAAGAATTGAACCGCGGAGAGAGCGGAAAGCACGCACCTGAAGGTCAAAGGGGCTCGGGCCGCCCGCTGCCTTAGCGACGCGCGGGGCCGAAGGCTAAACGTCGTCGATCGTCAGCGGCCGGGGCTGGGCGCCGTCGATGTCAGACACCCCGAGCTCCTGGGCCAGCGCCGCCGCGACGAGGGCCTGGCCCGAGCGCTCGACGGCGAGCGGCGAGACGGCGAGGGCGGCGATCACGCGTCCGATGAACTGCGGGCTCTCGCTGTTCGAGAGCGCGAAGACCCCGGCGGCGGCCGCCTCCATCACCCGCTCGGTGCGGACGAGGCCCGGGTAGAGCGAGACCGCGCTTACGCCGTGCGGGCGAAGCTCGGCGGCCATGTCGGCCATCATCTTGTCCGTCCCCGCCTGGGCGACCCCATAGATCACGTTGCCGAGGTGCTTCTTCGCCGCCCAGAAGCTCAAGCCGACGATGAGGCCCGCGCCGCGCGGGACCATGAGCCGCGCCGCATGGCCGCTCGCGACAAAGGTTGCGCGCAGGCCGGCGTCGATCATGCCGGACCAGCGATGCAGCGGCTGCACCCAGAACGGCGCCGCCCAGGTGAAGGCGCCGTCCTCGACCATGCGCTCGTAGCCGCCCCAGGCCGCGTTCACGAGCAGGTCGAGCCCCTCGCCGGCCGCCGCCACGGTCGCGAAGGCCTCGCTCGTCTGGGCGTCGTCGGTGTGATCGCACGCGATTCGCTGAACGGCCGCCGGCAGGTCGGCGCCGTCGACGCTTCTTCCGGTCGCAAACACCGTGTAGCCGGCCTCCGCGAGCGCGATCGCCACCCCGCGCCCGATCCCGCGGCTCGCGCCCGTGACTACCGCTGTCGGCATCGCTGCTTCCTCCGTACGTTGCGCCGGCGACCGTTAGGGCCGCCGCGCCAGAACTTGCAGCGCCGCGGCCGGGTTGCCGTTCATTGTGGTGACAGCGATCGTCTGGCGCTCCAGGATATCGAAGCCTGCCAGAAGCGCGGCGAACCGCTCCGGCGGGTGGTGGCGCAGCACCCCGCCGTCCCCGGTCTCGAAGACGCCGTAGGCCCCCAAACCGGCAGCTCCTGCGTCGTATCGCACTCGATTGCGCGCGTCCGGCTGAAGCGGCATGTCGCTCAGGTAGAGCAGCCCGCCGGCGCGGAGCAGACGCGCCGTCTCGGCGATCACGGCCTCCTGCTCGCCGTCGTCGACGATGCAGGTCAGCACCGCGAACAGCAGCACGAGGTCAAACGTGGCGTCCGCGAACGGCGCGGTGTTTTCCACGACACGCAGGTCGAGCTCCGGCCGCTCGCGCCGGCCGCGGCCGATCATCGCCGCCGAGCGGTCAACGCCGACCGCATTCAGGTACCCCAGGGCAGCGAGCTCGCCGACCAGCCGGCCGTATCCGCAGCCAAAATCGAGGATACGGTCCTGCGGCCGGACCTCAGCCCGGAGCCACCCCGCGTTCAACGGGTGGGTGAAGGTCTTCTCGTCGGCGAGCCTGTCCCAGTAGTCGGCGGCGCCCATCCGCTGCATTCCCGCGTCGCGTGTGGGACGATATTGACAAGACTCGGCCCGCGGCGCGAACCTCATCTCCCGGGTGGATACGGCCCGCCGTCTGCGACCCTTTCCGAGGGTTGGTGAAGCGTATCGGACGCCCGTCTTCCGCCTTTGCCCAGGCGAACGGGTCGGTAACGCAGACGCCGACTTTCCTCGTTCGCCGACAGCAAGGGATTTCCCATCATGCGCGATTTTCGCGACGCCAAGGCCATGGCGCGGGCGCTGCGCTCCAGCCTGGCCGACACCGGCGTCACCGTCACCCACAGCCAGTCGCTCGAGCTCACGGCCAAGGCCTTCGGCTACGAAAATTGGAACATCCTCGCCGCCAAGATCGAGGCGGCAAAACCTTCCTCGATCGCTCCCGAGCCGGAGCCGGCGAAAGGCGATGCGCTTCACTGCTCGTTCTGCGGCAAGTCGCAGTACGACGTGCGCAAGCTGATCGCCGGGCCCAACAGCTTCATCTGCGACGAATGCGTTGGCCTGTGCGGCGACATCATCGAGAACGGCGAGGTGCTGGCGCTGCTCGTCGAAGACGAGAAGGCGGGCGGCGCGGCGGCCGGCTACCCCAAGCTCTCCGCCTACCTCGCCGAGCAGTCCGCGGCGCATCTGAGCGCCTACCTCGTGAAAGTGGAGCGCGAGCTGGAGCGAATGCGCGGGGGCCTGGCCGGCGCCGAAGCGGCGATCGCGGCGCGCGCGGAAGGACGTCCCGTCGATCGCGTGTACGAGAACCGCACGGACGACCAGCTCGAGCGCCAGCGGCGCCGCTTCGTGCAGGAGCTCGGCGGGACGGAGAAGATCCTTGCCATCGTCGCCGCCGCGCTCGAGGCGCGCGGATGATGACGCTCGCGGGGCCGGCGGAACCGCGCGCTGGCGGGTGGATTGATCGAGGAAGGGGGCAAGTCGCAAAGTTTGGAGGCGACGATGCAAGCCACCTGGAAGCCGCATGAGAAGCACGGAACGCTCACCGAGCGCAGCGACCTGCCGGACAGCGTCTTTGCGTTCCCCAAGCACCGTAAGGAGCCGCTGACCGACGCGAGCCACGTGCGCGACGCCGTCGCGCGCTTCGACCAGACGACTGGCGTCTCGGACGACGATCGCGAGCTGGCCTTCGCCAACATCAAGAAGGCCGCGCGCCACTACGACGTCGAGCTCAGCGAGAAGAACTGGCATGAGCTCGGGCGCAAACCGAGCACCGGGCGAACAGCAGAGGATCGCAAGCGTTCCGCGCGCAAGGCCGCCGCCACCCGCAAGCGGCGGGCCTAAGGCTGAGGGTCCGAGGCGCATCGCGACCTAGCCTGCGCTAGGCGCGCGCCGCGCGGGGGTTCTACTATTGCGGCCAACCAAGATGGGAGGCCGCCATGGCGGGAGCGCTCGCGGGGGTGCGGGTGATCGACTTCGGGCAGTACATCGCCGGCCCGCTGGCGGCGATGCTGCTCGCGGACCAGGGCGCGGACGTCGTCCGGGTGGAGATGCCGGGCGGCCCGCGGATGGAAACCCCGGCCAACCGGGTGTGGAACCGCGGCAAGCGGTCGATCGCGCTCGACCTCAAGTCGGCGGACGGCCGCGAGACCGCCCGGGCGCTGGTCGAAGGCGCCGACGTCGTTATCGAGAACTTCCGGCCAGGGGTGATGGAGCGCCTTGGGCTGGGCGCCGAGGCCATGACGGCCGCCAATCCGCGCCTGATCTACTGTTCCATTCCCGGGTTCGCCGCCGACGACCCCAGGCGCGAGGTCCCTGGCTGGGAAGGCGTCATCGCCGCCGCAGCCTCGACGGTCGGGCGCGGCGACCAGCAACGGCCCATCTACACCGCGATCCCCGCCCACTCTTCGTTCGGCGCCTTCTGGACCGCCGTCTGCGTGGCGATGGCGCTGAACGCGCGCGAGCGCGACGGCGTCGGCCAGATTGTCGAGGTCCCGCTGTTCGACGCGACCTTCACCGCCCTCGGCTACCGGGCGCAGAAAATCCATGCCGGCTCGGATGGCGTCTCCGCCGACATGCGCGCGGCCATGGGCCGCGTCTTTGGCCGCGCCGCCCACGTGGCGGGAACCCAGCGCTGCAAGGACGGGCGATGGATCTACGTCCACCCCGGCAACAAGAAGATCGGCGACTTCATCCACGCCATCGGGGCTGATCAGCTCTCGGGCGACGATGCGCCGGCGCAGGCGAAGGCGATCTTCCTTACCCGCACCGCCAAGGATTGGGAGGATCTGGGCGCCGAGATCGGGACCGAGGTCGTGGTCTGCCGCTCCACGCCCGAGTGGATCGCCGCCGAGCAGGCGCAGGGCTCGACGATGCTGGCCAAGGTGAACGACGCCGTCCACGGCGAGATGGTGCAGCCCGGGCTGCAGGTGCACCTCGATCATTGTGAGGGGCGGATTCGGCCGGCGTCCGCGCCCGACGCCGACCGCGCGGCGGTGCTGGCCGACCTGGCGACCCGCCGTCCCGATGGCGCGCCCGCAGCGCCCAGCGGCAGCCCTATGGCCGCGCTGGCCGGCAAGAAGGTGGTCGACCTCTGCATCGTGCTGGCCGGCCCGACGTGCGGGCGAACTCTGGCCGAATTCGGCGCCGACGTGATCAAGGTCGAACGGCCGCCGGCGGCGCCCAACACCCGCCAGTTGGCGCGCGTGTCGCCGCACGCCTTCAATATCGACATCAACCGCGGCAAGCGCTCGATCGTCATCGACCTGAAGACGGAGGAGGGGCTCAAGCTCCTGATGGCGCTGATCGCGGACGCAGACGTGGTGGTGCAGAACTTCCGCCACGGGGTGAACCGCGCCCTCGGCTTCGACTACGAGGCCGTGCGGCGGGTCAATCCGAACGTCGTCTACGCGTCGCTCAACATGTACGGCTACGACGGTCCGTGGGCCGTGCGCCCCGGCCACGAGCAGCTCGGCCAGATGGGCGTTGGCCCAGCCGTCCGCTATGGCGGCGAGGGCGGCGAGCCGACGCTGCAGCACGTCGGGGCGATCAACGACTACGGCACCGGCCTGATGGGCGCCTATGCGGTG
>DATGIN010000143.1:0-7333 GCA_035295705.1 Caulobacteraceae bacterium | reverse complement strand
GCTCGACGCGCGCCTGCCCATCCTGCGGTTCTCCAAAGTCCACATGATGGACTTCCCGACGCCGAAGAACCTGAACTACTGGTGGACGTTCGGCGGCATCCTGGCGTTCTGCCTCGGCGTGCAGATCGCGACCGGCGTCGTGCTCGCCATGCACTACGTGCCGAACGCGACGCTGGCGTTCAACTCGGTCGAGCACATCCGCCGCGACGTGAACTGGGGCTGGCTGATCCAGTTCATCCACATGAACGGCGCGGCCATGATGTTCCTCGCCGTCTACATCCACATGTTCCGCGGCCTCTACTACGGCTCGTTCAAGGCGCCACGCGAGGTCCTGTGGCTCCTGGGCATGATCATCTACTTCCTGATGATGGCCACGGCCTTCATGGGCTACGTCCTGCCCTGGGGACAGATGAGCTTCTGGGCCGCGACGGTGATCACCAACCTGTTCGGCGCCATCCCGGTCGTCGGGCCGCCGATCACCAGCTGGCTCTGGGGCGGGTTCGCGGTCGACGACCCGACGCTGAACCGCTTCTTCTCGCTGCACTACCTGCTGCCGTTCGTGATCGCCGGCGTCGTCGTCCTGCACATCTGGGCGCTGCACGTGCCGGGCAACAACAACCCCACCGGCGTGAACGTGAAGGACAAGACCGACACGGTCCCCTTCCACCCCTACTACACGGTCAAGGACGCCTTCGGGCTCAGCGTCTTCGTCGTGCTCTTCGCCGTCTTCGTCTTCTATGCGCCGGACGCGATGGGCCACGCCGACAACTACGTGCAGGCCAACCCGCTGGTCACGCCCCAGCACATCGTGCCCGAGTGGTACCTTCTGCCCTACTACGCGATCCTGCGGGCCATCCCGAACAAGCTCCTGGGCGTCTGCGCGCTCGGCGCGGCGATCCTGATGCTGTTCATCCTGCCCTGGCTGGACACCTCCAAGATCAGGTCGATGCGCTACCGACCGGCGGCTCGCACCTTCTTCTTCCTCTTCATTCTGACCTGCCTGGTGCTCGGCTGGTGCGGCGCGCACGAGCCGGACGCCACGGTGATCCCCGGCGTAGGCGGCGGCTTCACCCTTGGCGACTATCCGATCAACAGCGACGTGTGGCTCTCGCGCCTGGGGGCATTCTGCTACTTCGCCTACTTCCTGGTCGTGACCCCGTTCCTGCCGATGCTCGAGACGCCGCTGCCGGTGCCGGCGTCGATTTCCGAGCCGGTGCTCGGCCACCCTGCCGCAGCGCCCGCAGGGGCGGCCGCCGCCCCCGAGAGAGAAGGTTAGAGCCTCGATGCTGCGTAAAGCGCTCGCTCTCGCGGCGGTCCTCAGCCTCGCCGCCGCGGCGGCCCAGGCCGCCACCACAGCTCTGCCGCCGAAGGACGTGCACTGGAGCTTCGAGGGCCCGTTCGGGCAGTTCGACCAGGAGCAGCTCCAGCGCGGGTACAAGGTGTACCACGACGTCTGTTCCGCCTGCCATTCGATGAACCTGATGAGCTACAGGAACCTCGGGCAGACCGGCGGTCCGTTCTACGACGACAAGTATCCGAACCCGAACGACAACCCTTACGTCAAGGCGATCGCCAAGGACTTCCAGGTCCCCGACATCGACACCACCACCGGCGACGCCATCCGTCGCCCGGCGACTCCGGCCGACACCTTCGTCTCTCCGTTCGCGAACGAGTATGCGGCGCGCGGATCCAACGGCGGGGCCCTGCCGCCGGACTTGTCGCTGATCGTCAAGGCGCGCGAAGGCGGCGCGCAGTACGTCTATTCGGTCCTGACCGGCTATGCGGCCGCGCCGGCAGGTCTCGCCGTGCCGACCGCCCGCTACTACAACCCCTACTTCCCCGGCGACGTCACCACCCAATGGAGCGGCAAGGGCGCGACGCCGCCGGGCGGGTTCATCGCCATGCCGTTCCAGCTCACGCCCAACCGCGTCACGTTCGACGACGGAACGAAGGCGACGACCGATCAGCAAGCCAAGGACGTGGTCGCGTTCCTGGCCTGGGCGTCGGAACCGCACCAGACCGACCGCAAGCGGCTGGGCTTTGCGGTGATGATCTACCTCGTCCTGTTCGCCGGCCTGCTCTACTGGAGCTATCGCCGCGTCTGGCGCGACGTCGCGCACTAGCGCCAGCTCTTACATCTCGCTCCGAACGCCGCTCGCTCTCTGGAACAGCTGCAGCGTGCGCAGGCGCGCGAGCCGCGCGCAGTCGGCGTCGTAATCGGCGCGCCGGTCGGAGACGAAGCCGTGGCCGGCTTCGTAGACAAAGACCGGGATCTCCGGATGCCGCGCGCGGATCTGCTCGACCACCTCGGGCGGGATGCTCGCGTCCCGGCGTCCGAAATGCAGGATGATCGGACAGCGCGGGGTCTCGTCCACGAGCTCGGGGATGCGGCGCCCGTAGAGCGACGAAGCGGCCGAAAGGCCGTCCGCGCGGCAGGCGGCAAGCCAGGCCGCCGTTCCGCCCCAGCAGTAGCCGACCGCGTAGACCGGGGGCTTGAGTGCGTCGATGGCGGCTTGCAGGTCGCCCGCGACCTGGTCCCAGGGCGTCTGCTCGGAGAAGCGCCGCCCCTTGCCGACGCTCTCCGCATCGTAGCCGGCGGCGAAGCCGGGCTCGAGGCGGTCGTAGAACGAGGGGGCGATCACCTCATAGCCGTCGGCCGCGTAGCTGTCCGCGAGCGCCTTGATGTGCGGCGTGACGCCGAAGATCTCCTGGATCAGCACCAGCCCGCCGTGGCGGGCGTCGTCCGGCGCGGCGCGATAGGCGTCGAGGTCGAAGCCATCGGCGCGGCTCTTCAGCGTGATCGTCTCGCCCATGGGCGCTCAGCCGGCGCCGTTGGCCTCGAAGAGGGCGATCGTGCGCTCTCTCGCCAGCGCCGCGTCGTCCGGGTGCGAGTCGGGCCGCCCGTCGTTGTTGAAGCCGTGACCGGAGTTTTCATAGATGTGCACCGCGACGCTCGGGTGCGCCCCGGCCAGCTTGGCCTTCACGGCGTCGGCCGGAATGAAGCCGTCCTTGCGCCCGAAGTGGCAGATGACAGGGCACTTCGGCTGCAAGTCCGCCGCGCCGGCCACGCCGCCGCCGTAGTAGCTCGAGCCGGCCGAGAGGCCGTCAAGCCGCGCAACCGCGTTCCAGACGATCGTGCCGCCATAGCAGTAGCCGACGATGAACACCGGCCCGCGCGGCTTCAGGTAGTCGATGCAGGCCTGCACGTCGGCCATGGCGTCGTCCGGCCGCGCCTTCTGCACCGTCGATATCGCCGTCTGCATGTCGTCGTGCCCGACCTCGAAGTTCGGCGTGACGCGGTCGTACATGTAGGGCGCGAGCACCTCGTAGCCGCGCTCGGCCCAGCGCTCGACGTCGGCGCGGACGTACTGGTCGATCCCGAAAATCTCCTGGATCACGATGACGCCGCCCTTGCGCGGGCCCCTCGGCTCGGCGTGCAACGCGCCGAACTCAAACCCGTCCGCCGCCGTCGACTTGATCTTGATCTTCTCCGCCATGGCGCCGGGTCCTCCTGATCTGGCGCCTGAATAGGGCAGAGGCCTCGCCGCGCGCAATCGCGCGGCGGCGCGGATGCCCGTGCTAGGGTCGGAAGGGGAGGGGCCGCATGCACGACGATCGGTTCGATCTCGCGCGCTTCGTCGCCGCGCAGGACGGGGCCTATGAGCGCGCCGTCCAGGAGATCCGGGAAGGCCTGAAGACCAGTCACTGGATGTGGTTCATCTTCCCGCAGCTGGCCGGGCTCGGCGGCAGCCCCATGGCCATGCGCTACGCGATCGGCTCGCTCGAGGAGGCGCGGGCGTATCTCGCCCATCCGGTGCTCGGCCCGCGGCTCGTCGCGTGCGTCGAGACGCTCAACGGGCTCAGCGGCCGCTCGGCCGAGGCGATCTTCGGCTTTCCCGACGTCTTGAAGCTGCGCTCGTGCCTCACGCTCTTCGCCGAAGCGGCGAGCGATGCTGCGCCGTTCAGGGCGGCGCTCGAGCGCTATTACGCCGGCGAGCGTGACGACCGGACGCTGGCGCTGCTCGCCCAGCGCTAGACGTTGAAGCGGAAGTGCATGACGTCGCCGTCGCGCACGACGTAGTCCTTGCCCTCGGCGCGCAGCTTTCCCGCCTCCCGCGCGCCGGCCTCGCCCCCCAGGCGCACGTAGTCGTCGTAGGCGATGGTCTCGGCGCGGATGAAGCCGCGCTCGAAGTCGGTGTGGATGACGCCCGCCGCCTCCGGGGCGGTCGCGCCCACCGGCACGGTCCAGGCGCGCGATTCCTTCGGGCCGGCCGTGAAGAAAGTCTGCAGGCCAAGCAGCGCGTAAGCCTCGTGAATCAGGCGGTTCAGCCCCGGCTCGGTCAGGCCGATGGTCTCCAGGAACTCGGCGCGGTCCTCCGGATCGAGCAGGGCTATCTCGCTCTCGATCTTCGCCGAGATGACGATCGGCTTCGCGCCGTCCTTCGCGGCCCGCTCGGCGACGGCGTCGGACAGGGCGTTGCCGTGGGCGGCCGAGCCCTCGTCGACGTTGGCCACGTAGAGCGCCGGCTTGGTGGTCAGCAGCTGCAGCATGCGCCAGGCCCGGGCGTCTTCGGAGGTCACCGCGACGGTGCGGGCCGGTCGCCCGGCCTCCAGCGCCGTCAGCGCTGCGCGCACCAGGCGGAGCGTCTGGGCGCTCTCCTTGTCGCCGGTCATCGCGCGTTTCTCGAGGTTCACCACCCGCCGTTCCAGGCTCTCGAGGTCGGCTAGCATCAGCTCGGTCTCGATGACCTCGAGGTCGCCGATCGGATCGATGCGGCCCTCGACGTGCGTGACCTCGTCGTCGGCGAAGCAGCGCGTGACGAGCGCGATGGCGTCGCAGTCGCGGATGTGGCCGAGGAACTGGTTGCCCAGCCCCTCGCCCTTCGAGGCGCCGCGCACCAGGCCCGCCACGTCGACGAAGTTGATCCGCGCGGGGATGATCTCCTTCGACTCCGCGATGCGCGCGAGCGGCGCCAGCCTCGGCTCGGGCACCGCGACGTCGCCGACGTTCGGCTCGATGGTGCAGAACGGATAGTTGGCGGCCTGCGCCGCCGCCGTCTCGGTCAGCGCGTTGAACAGGGTGGACTTGCCGACGTTCGGCAGCCCGACGATGGCGACTTTCAGGACCATGGGCGGCGGCGCCTAGCATGCTCGCCGCCGCGGCGCGAGCCCTTGAGAAGGTCGGGGCGCGACCCGACATTCCGGTCCCGCCCCTGGAGCTTGCCCCAATGACCACGCTCACCGCCCGCCCGGTCGCCGCCGCCGTGCCCGGCCAGCCCACCTCCGACGGCGCCGGCGTACGCATGACCCGCCTCTTGGGCACGCAACAGGCGCAGATGTTCGATCCGTTCCTGATGCTCGACCACTTCAACTCGGACCAAGCCGACGACTATATGGCTGGCTTCCCCAGCCACCCCCACCGCGGCTTCGAGACGGTGACCTACATGCTCGAGGGGCGCATGCGGCACCGCGACAACACCGGCCGCGAGGGCGTGGTCGGCCCCGGCGGCGTGCAGTGGATGCGCGCGGGCCGCGGCGTCGTGCACTCCGAGATGCCCGAGCAAGCGCAAGGCCGCATGCGCGGCTTCCAGCTTTGGATCAACCTGCCCAAGTCGCTGAAGATGAGCGCGCCGGACTACCAGGAGTTCGAGGCCGACAAGATCCCGGTCGAAACGCGGGCCGGCGGCGCGAGCGTCAAGGTCGTGGCCGGCAAGACCGCCGGCGGCGTCGCCGGCCCGGTCGCCGACGGCGCGGTCGACGCGCTCTACTTCGACGTGACGCTTCCGAACGGCGCGACGTTCGAGGAGCCGGTGGCGGCCGATCTGAACGTCATGCTGGCGCTCTACGAGGGCGCGGTCCGCATCGGCGAGCAGAAGGTCCAGGGCGTGAGCCTGATCGCGCTCGGGGCGGGCGATGCGGTGCGCGTCACCGCAGACGGCGACGCCCGCTTCCTGCTGATCGCCGGCAGGCCGCTGAACGAGCCCGTCGCCTGGTCCGGCCCGTTCGTGATGAACAGTCGCGAAGAGGTCGAGCAGGCCTTCGCCGACTTCCGCGCCGGCCGGTTCTAGTCCTCGTCGCGCGGCTGGCGCGGGTCGGCCTTCTCGGCGGGCGCTAGCCGCAGGACCTCGGCCTGGTACTTCTCGTCGTCGCCGGCGGCCAGCAGCGGCAGCGCGTCGGCGCAGGCGTTCGCCATCCGGTTCACCCAGTCGCGATCGGCCTTCGGGATGTCGGACAGCACGTAGCCCATCACCAGGTCCTTGTGCCCGGGATGGCCCATGCCCATGCGCGCGCGGCGAAAGTCGGCTCCGATCGCCGCTGTGATGTCGCGGATGCCGTTGTTCCCCGCCGCCCCGCCGCCGGTCTTCATGCGGAAGCGTCCGGGCGCGAGGTCGATCTCGTCGTAGAAGACGACCACGTCCTTCGGCTGCAGTTTGTAGAAGCGCATCGCCTGGCCGACGGAGAGGCCGCTGTCGTTGTAGTAGGTCTGCGGCTTGATCAGCAGCGTCCGCACCGAGCCGCCGGCCGAAGGGATCGAGCCCTCGGCGGCCAGGCCCTGAAACCGCGCCCGCCACGGGCCGAAGCTCCAGCGCTGGGCGATGGCGCCCAGCACCAGGAATCCGAGGTTGTGGCGGTTGTGCGCGTACCGCGGCTCGGGGTTGCCGAGCCCGGCGATGATCAGGTCCATGCGCCGGCGCCTTCGAGCGAGCGGCTGGCGAAGTTACTCCGCTTCGGCGTCCGGCGTCTCTTCGGCGCCGCCTTCGGCTTCCGCGCCCTCTTCCGCGCCTTCCTCGGCCGCCGCTTCCTCTTCCTCGGCCGCCAGCGTCGTCGGGGCCGCGATCGAGGCCACCGTCGTCTCCGGATCGACCGCCAGCTGCACGTCGGCCGGCAGCGTCAGCGCCTGGGCGCGGACGGCGTCGCCGATCTCGAGGCCGGTGAGGTCGACGACCAGCTCTTCGGGGATTGCGCCCGCCGGGGCCGAGACCTCGACCTCGTGCAGGTTGACGTTCAGCGTGCCGCCGCGCTTGAGGCCGGGCGAGTCGTCCTGGTTGCGGAACCGCACCGGCACGGCGATGCGGATCACCTGGTGCAGGTCGACGCGGTAGAGGTCGAAGTGCACCGGCTCGTCGCTCACCGGATGGAACTGGACGTCCTTGGCGATGACCGGCTGGGTTTCGTCGCCGTACTTCAGCGTGACGACGTGGCCGAGCAGGCGGCCGGAATGCAGCGCTTTCTTGAACACCTGCGCGCGCGCGGCGATCGCCACGGGCCCCTGCTTGCCGCCGTAGAGAATGCCTGGCACGACGCCCGAGCGCCGCGCTTCGCGCGCGCCGCC
>DATGIN010000142.1:0-11216 GCA_035295705.1 Caulobacteraceae bacterium | reverse complement strand
CCCAAAGGGGACGTACCGCGTCCCCAGGGCGTGCCATCGACCTGCACGAGAATCCCAGAGCTGTCGGGCTTTGCCGTGCGATTGCCCGCGTAGAGGACCGGATCGGCGCTGCCCCAGGTGTCGAAGCCGGCGACGGTGACGCCGATCTCGTCATGCCAGTAGTAGGAGCCATCGACGCGGAAGTCTTGCAGCGTGTTCCGGCCGTTCGCTGCAGCCCCGAGGGCCCGCGAGGCGCCGAGGTCCTGAGTTTCGTGCGTGTAGCGCGCGTTCAGGCTCCAAACGTCGTGTCTGGCTGCGAAGCGCTGGTAGGAGGCGTCCAAGCCCCAGTCGTCGTAATTGTCGGTCAGCCCCGTTGAGCGGTCGAGACCGGGAAAGATATTGGCGTGCATCCAAAAGGCGCCGGCCTCGAGGTTCTGGTCCCCCCAGTTCTTGTCGTAGGCGGCCCGCAGATAAGGCGCCGCGCCGGAGATCGCGCCTGGATCTGTCGGATCGACCCCGAGCTGCGTGAGCAGCCTGGATCCCGGTGAGACGTAGCCACCCGCTTCGAGATATAGCGAGTCATCGATCCAGGCGTAGCCGGTCAGGCCGACCGTACCCTGAGCGAACCCGCCGATGATGGGTGAGGCGCCCGGCGACGGGGACAGGGCCGACGTCGTGTAGGGGTAGCCCCAGGCCGGCAAGGTGTTGAAGGCGTCCTGCACGCTCGGCGCGTTGTT
Organism: Caulobacteraceae bacterium; assembly: GCA_035295705.1. Taxonomy (GTDB): domain Bacteria; phylum Pseudomonadota; class Alphaproteobacteria; order Caulobacterales; family Caulobacteraceae; genus Poindextera. The sequence goes on along the minus strand of DATGIN010000142.1, from coordinate 10,500 downwards.
GACGCTCAGGCCCAGGAGCACGCTTACCTTCTTGATGCTGACGTTCGTTACGGCGCGAAGGTCGATGTTGTCCCAATGCCACGCCTTGCCGATGCCGTCGTACGTCGTCTGAACGAAGGCGCCGAAATGTTGGCCCAGTCCCCCGGCGAGGAAGAGGCTGAACTGGTCGAGCCCCACGTTGTTATTGGACCGGAATCCGGGCGTCGGCGGGTTCTCACCCTCGGCGGTGTTCACATAAGACGCGATAGCCATCGCCGACAGCGGTACGTTGAAGCTGTTCGTACGGGTCGTGTAGCCGTGCAGCTTGAACTCGCGACCATAGGGCGTGAGCTGGGGGCCGAAACCGCCCACGTGACACCCCACGCACGGCTGGCCCGTCTGCTCGGCAAACGCCGGGACCGCCGAAGCGCGGGAAGAAAGACCGAGCGCGGCGAGCGCCGCAATGGCGCCGGCCGCGATCCGTAATGCCAATGGTTTCAAGGTCTGGCCCCCAACCGGATCAGCTCACCACTTTTGCGCGTAGAGGCTGCACCAGCCGTTCGGGCTGACCGATCCATCCACGACCTTGCAAGCGGAGGGCTGGATCCACTGGTTGCAATTGCTGCACTTTTGGCTGCCCTTCGGCATCCCCTGGTAATTGACGGCGGCCTGCGGCAGCTTGCCCGCGGCCGACGCCCGGCCGGCCATGCCAAGCGCTCCTACCGCGCCGACCCCTGTCAGCGCCGCGCCGCGCAGCAGCGCACGCCGGGACAGGTCAAAGCTTTGCAAGGACTTTAGAGCGGTCGTTGTCATTCTTTCGCCCCCGGGGGTCGCGTTGAACGTCGCTTTCATCGGTAGCGCTCGCTGGCCAAGCGCGAAATTCGGGGCGAGTCCTTAGGGGTATCTACGGAGCCGCGCCCTGGTCTGCCAAAGGCGCGGGGCCGTTCCCAAAGCGAAACGGCCCCGCGGACGCGCTCGCGCCGGTCAGAGCCTTGACGTTTCTTCGGTGTAGAGTTCGCGGGCGGCTTTGAAGAGGCCAAGCGGGAACGGGGCCGAGGCGCCCGCCAGCGCGGCGATCAGCATCTCGAGGTGCGCGGCCCAGCCGGCGCAGGCGCGGCCAATATCCTCGTCGGCCGGGACCCTAACGTTCAGCTCCAACCTAGTCGCCGCGCCGATCGGCTCGAGTTCGAAGCGGATGGGGCGAAGCGGCTGGCCGGGCGAGCTCCACGAATACTCGAGCAGCCGCTGCGGATCGAAGGCGGCGACCCGGCTGTCAATCGCGACGCCGCTGTCTTGAAAGTCGATCTTCGCCCGCCCGCCGACGTGCGGCTCGATCGCTCCCGGCGCGAGCCACTTCGGCAGCTGGGCGGAATCGGTCAGCGCCGTCCACACCTCGTCGAGGCGGTTCTCCAGCATCAGGTCGAAGCGCCCCTCGAGCATCTGGCCCTTGCGGCTGAACGCGGCGAGCGGAAAGTCCAGGTCGGTCACCGTCGGCTCCCTCACACAACCGCCGCATGGATTTGGCCCGCCTCGGAACGATGCTCGAAGCGGCGTTCGGCCTCGGCTTCCAGCTGCACCAGCCGCCTGTGGTGGCGGCGGTAATCGGCCCGATCCGCGAGCGCGACGTAGATCGAAACGGTCGCCAAAACACCGCCGAAGGTCAGGAAGAACAGCGCGATGGCCGCCAGGATAAGGTCGTGAAACATGTCGAGCCTCCTCAGTTGGAGCTTCTTTGCGTTCAGCAGCTTCGCCGACGTCGCTGGCCGGCCGCTTTGCGCTAGATCAAGTCGCGCCGCGGCCTGAGCTCCGGGATATCCCCTAAGCAATCGGCCCGAATTTCGGCCCGGCGACCCGCCCGGTATCGATCCGCCCGCAAGTCACTCAAGGGAGTTGGGCCGATGCAAGGTATGCGGATTGAGCCGGTCGAGGCGCGAAACGCGGTGGTCAGGCCGGCCGGCGGAACCGTCCGCCTGGCTGACTCCATCGAGCTTCCGGGGTTCTCGATGCGGTTCGACCGCGACGAGGAGATCTTCGGCGAGAGCGAAAGCGCCGACTTCGTCTATAAGGTCGTCTCCGGCGCGGTTCGCAGCTTCCGCGTACTTAGCGACGGCCGCCGCCAGATCACCGGCTTCCACCTGCCCGGAGATGTCTTCGGGCTGGAGCTCGGCGCCGATCACCGCTGCTCGGCGGAAGCGACCGTCTCATCCGAGATCGCCCTCGTGCGCCGTACGGCGCTCGGGCGCCTCGCCGCCGCCGACCTCGCAGCGGCCGGCCAGCTCCTGGCGATGACGGGGGCCGAGCTCAACCAGGCACGTGAACAGGCCTTGCTGCTCGGGCGCAAGAGCGCCGTCGAGCGAGTCGCGAGCTTCCTGCTCGAGATGACGGCCCGCGCGCCAGCGGAGCGCGGCACGGAGCTGCCGATGTCGCGGTCGGATATGGCCGACTACCTCGGGCTCACGATCGAAACCGTCTCGCGCACGCTGACTCAGCTCGAGCGCGAGCACGCCATCACGCTACAGACCGCTCGGCGCATCGTGCTCCACGACCGCCACGCGCTGGACCTGGCCGCCTGAGCAACGCGGCGAAGGGAAAGGCAAATGTCCTACAAGACCATCCTGGTTCACGCCGAGCCGGGCCACGTCGCCGACCGGCGCATGGCTGTTGCGGTTGCGCTCGCTGAGCGATTCGACGCGGCTCTGATCGGCGTCGGCGCCGAGGCCTTCGAGCCGGTCTACTCGTCCGGCTTCGCGATGGCCGACGGCGCCATCTATGAGGCGATCCGACAGCGGATCGAGAAGGACTTGCCGGCCGCCGAGGAGCGTTTCCGCCGCGCAGCTTCCGCCCTTTCCCAGCCGGTTTACTGGGTGAGCGGGGTGGAGGATCCGTGCAGCGAGCTCGTCATCCACGCCCGCGCCGCCGACCTGATCGTGGCCAGCCGGCCGGCCGCCGGAGAAGGTCACGCGTTTGCGGCCAGCTGCGCCGATCTCGTGATGCGCGCCGGCCTGCCGGTGCTCATTGCGCCAGACGCCGGCGAGCCGTTCACCGGACGCCGCATCGTGGTCGGATGGAAGAACACCCGCGAGGCCCGCGCGGTGCTGACGGCAGCCCTGCCATTCCTGACCAGCGCGGACGAGGTCGTCCTCACGGCGATCGTCCCGGAGGTCGAGGTGGCTGCCCAGCATGCGGAGCTGGACCAGGTCAGCCGGCGCCTCACTCGCCATGGCGCTCGCGTCGCGACGGAGGTCATCGCCAAAGCGCGCGCTGGCGTCGCGGAAGATCTCGAACGCGCGGCCGATCGCCATGGCGCCGACCTCATCGTCGTTGGGGCCTACGCGCACTCGCGCGTTCGCGAATGGGCGCTGGGCGGGATGACCGAAGACCTCATCGCGTCGTCATCAAAGTTCGTCTTGATGGTTCACTGAGCGCAACCCCCGCGCCGGGGGATCGGCAGCGCGGAGAGCACCCATGAAGCACGCCGTCGTCGTCGCTCACCCCAGCAGCAAGAGCTTCAACCTGACCATGGCCGCCACTTATCTCGAAGCGGCGAAGGCTGAGGGGCACGACGTGCTGCTTCGCGACCTCTACCGCATGGGCTTCAATCCCTGCCTCGCCGAGAGCGAGCTTCCGGGCGCGAGATCCCGCGTTGCCGACGACGTCGTCGCCGAGCGCGCCATACTGCAGGGGGTCGATGTATTCTGTTTTGTCTATCCACTGTGGTTCGACATGCCGCCGGCGATGCTCAAGGGCTACCTCGAGCGGGTGTTCGGTGGGGGATTTGGCTATGCGTTCGGCGATCTCGGCAACACACCGCTGCTGCGCGGCAAGCGCATGATCAGCGTCTCCTCGTCGGGCGCGCCCACCTCCTGGGTGAGAGAGACGGGAGACTGGAGCGCGTTGGCCACGCTCTTCGACGGACACTTCGCAGAGGTCTGCGGCCTCACGGTCGTCGGCCACGTTCACTTCGGCGACATCACCCCCGGAATAACCGAAGCCGCTGTGCGCTCGTGCCGCGAGGAGGTCGAGACCGCCGTCCGCCGGCACTTTGGACGGCAGGTCGCTCCGGCTGCATGAGCGTCCGTAACCTCGATGCGCTCTTCCGTCCGCAGTCGGTTGCGCTGGTCGGCGCCAGCAACAGGCCAGGCTCCGTCGGTACGGCGATCGCCCACAATCTGTCGACCGGCGGCTTCTCTGGAAAGCTGTTCGCGGTCAGCCCGCACGAGCCAGCGATCGGCGCCCTGCCGACCTATCGATCCGTGGCGGAACTGCCTACGCCGCCTGACCTCGCCGTGCTCGCAACGCCCGCTTCGGCCGCGCCGGAGCTGATCGCAGAGCTCGGCCAGCGCGGTACTCGCGCCGCGATCGTGATCGCCGCGGGCCTCGGCGAGGGCGGGGCGCAGGCGGGCGTGGAACTGCTGGGCCGGATGCTCGACGCCGCGCGGCCGAACCTCCTGCGGGTCCTTGGACCTAACTGCCTCGGCTTCCTGTCTCCGCGTGTAGGGCTGAACGCAAGTTTCTCGCACCTGAACCCCGTCAGCGGGGACATCGCCTTCATCGCCCAATCGGGGGCGCTGGTGACGTCGGTGCTCGACTGGGCGGTCGGCCGCAGCGTCGGCTTCTCGCACGTCGCATCGTTGGGCGATGTGGCCGACATCGACTTCGGCGACATGCTCGACTGGTTGGCGCTCGACACCGCTACCCGCGCGATCCTGCTCTATGTCGAGTCCGTCACCTACGCGCGCAAGTTCATGAGCGCGGCCAGGATCGCCGCCCGGACGAAGCCGGTGATCGTGCTGAAGTCGGGCCGGAGCGCCGCTGGCGCTAAGGCGGCGCTTTCCCACACGGGAGCCCTGGCCGGCTCGGATGCTGTCTACGACGCCGCCTTCCGCCGCGCGGGCATGCTGAGGGTCGAGAGCCTCCACGACCTGTTCGAGGCGGCGGAAACGCTGGCCAGCCACATCACCGTAACCGGCGATCGGCTCGCGATTCTCACCAACGGCGGCGGGGCGGGCGTGCTCGCGACCGATGCGCTCGATGGCTTGGGCGGGACGCTGGCCGAGCTCGCGCCTGAGACCAGGACTGCGCTCGACCGCATCCTGCCGTCGGCCTGGTCGCACGGCATGCCGGTCGACATCCTCGGCGACGCCGGCGGCGACCGCTATGCGGCCGCGCTCGATGCGCTCGAGGCGAATCCCGGTCAGGACGCCATCCTGGTCATGAACTGCCCGACCGCGGTCGCCGACAATGCGAGTGTGGTCGAAGCGGTGGCCGCGGCCGCCGGCAGGCGGACCCGAAGCCGGCTTCTCACCTGTTGGCTGGGCGAAGCAACAGCCGGGCCGGCGCGGGCCCGGTTCGCGAGCGCTGGCGTGCCGACCTACGACACGCCGGATGACGCCGTACAGGCATTCATGCGGCTGGTGGCCTACCGTCGAAACCAGGCGCTGCTGCTGGAGACCCCGCCGGCCGCGGCAAGCATCTCGACCGAAGGAAGGGCCAGGGCGCGGAAGCTTGTCTCCTCCTCGCTGACGGCTGGACGAAGCGTGCTGACGGCGCCGGAAACCCGTTCACTGCTCGCCGCCTATGGCGTCCCCGTGGCGGTCAGCGAAAGTGCAGCCGACCCGGCCGCCGCCGCCCTAGCGGCCGAACGCATCCGATATCCGGTGGCGCTGAAGATCCTCTCGCCCGACCTGAGCCACAAGTCGGACGTCGGCGGGGTGAAGCTGAACCTAGCCTCGGCGCAGGCCGTGCGGGAGGCTGCCGACGCGATGTTGCAGGCAGTTTCCAAGGCGGCGCCGGACGCACGGCTGGAGGGGTTCACGGTCGAGCCGATGATCGAACGCCCGCAGGCGCGTGAGCTGATTTGCGGAATCGCCGACGATGCGACCTTCGGTCCGACCATCCTTGTGGGCCAGGGCGGCGTCGCCGTCGAGGTCATTGGCGATCGCGCGCTCGGGCTGCCGCCGCTGAACGGAGTCCTCGCCCGTGACATGATCCGCCACACGCGGGTCGCCAAGCTGCTCGGCGCCTACCGCGACGTTGCGGCCGCCGACCTCGCTGCGGTGGAGGACGTTCTCGTCCGCCTTTCCGACCTGGCAATCGATTTGCCGGAGGTGGTCGAGCTCGACATCAACCCCTTGCTCGCCGACGCCGACGGCGTCCTCGCGCTGGACGCCCGAGCGCGGCTTGTTCAAGCACCCGAGCGTCGCCTGGCGATCGAGCCCTACCCTGCGGAGCTCGAGAAGACCCTAACGCTCGCCGACGGCGAGACATTCGCCCTTCGTCCGGTGCGGCCCGACGACGCGCCGGCGCTCGTCGAACTCTCCAGGCGGAGCGACCCCGCCGACCTGCGGATGCGCTTCTTCGGCGCGGTGACCGAGCTGCCGCCTCACCTCGCCGCGCGGCTTTCGCAAATCGACTACGACCGCGAGATGGCGCTCCTGGCGCGTGCCGACAAAGCCGCCGAGGCGGACCTCGCCGGGATCGTCCGGCTCGCGGGCGATCCCGACCGGATCGAAGCCGAGTACGCGGTCGCCGTGCGCAGCGACCTGAAGCACCACGGGCTCGGCCGACGGCTGATGCAGGAGATCCTGGCCTATGCCCGCGCGCGCGGCTACGCGCGGGTGTTCGGCCGCGTGCTCGTCGAAAACAAGCCGATGCTGAGTCTGGCGCGAGAGCTCGGGGCGACCGTCAGGCACGGCGCCGATCCATCTGAGGTGCGTGTCGAGTTCGACCTGACCCGGCCGCCAAGCCCGATCGGCTAGTGCGAGATCAGCAGCGGCAGCGGCGGCTCGTGCAGCATGCCGCGGCTCACGCCGCCGAGCACGAACTCGCGCATCCGGGTGTGGCCGTATAGACCCATCACGATCATGTCGCAGCCGGCGCGCAACGCTTCGGCCTTCAGCCAGTCGGCGACCCGCTCGTCGGTGTGGCGCGCCGCCACGGCGTTGACCTTCAGCCCGGAGCCCTCGAGCCAGCTTCGGACTCTGGCGGTCGGGTCACCGTCGGCGCCGGCGTGCGCCATGCGAAGCTCGATCGCCGCCCCATCGCGCATCAGCGGAAGCGCATCCCGCAAAGCCCGGGAGGCCTCGCGACCGCCGTTCCAGGCCACCAGAATGCGAGCGCCGATTTCGGTTTCGGCGGCGTCGATCTCGGGGACCACCAGCACCGGCCCGCCGATGGCCATCCCCACCTCGACCGCGGAGGCGTGGACGTTGTAGGCCGGCGCAGCGCTAGGCGGCGGCACGACCAAGAGATCCGCCGACCGGGCGCGCGCGACCAGGTCGTCGGCCGTGTCGCCGTTCAGGACGTCGAGATCGCAGGCGACGCCCACCGCCCGCGCCACGGCGCTGAGCGCCGCGCCGGAGGCATCGGCCGCCTCGTCCTGGGCGACGTCGTGTTCGCGCACGATGGCATTGAGGTCATCCGGGGGCAGCCAGGCGATCGGATCGATGCTGGCGTACTGGTACATGAGGCTGGTCTTCAGATAGACGCCGCTCAGTCGGCCCTTGCCGCGTGCGGCAAGCGCTGCGGCGATGCGGTAGCGTGCGCGCGCGTCGGCGCGGTCGGTCTGAACGACGATGTCGCGATAGCTCATGGCGCGGACCTCGGTGTCTCGTCAGCTGCGGCATGCATGCCGAGGCGCGGAGCCTGCCGCATTGAGGCGGATCAACCGGGGTCAGGCGTTCAGCAGGTCGCGGACCTTGGCGACCAAGGCGTTGTTCAAGAGAGGCTTGTCCACGATCGGGATACCCGCCAACGCGGCTCGACGCTCGATCTCGCGCGTGGGCGTGGTAATCAACACGGCGGGCAGGTCGTGTCCCTGCTCGCGCAGGCGATTGAGCAGGGCAAGCCCGGTCATCATGGGCAACCAATAGTCGATCACTAGGCAGGGACGGCCCAAGATCGAGGCCTGACCCAGCAGCGCTTCGGCGCTCGGGAAACTGCTGACGCGGAATCCCTCCAACTCGAACGCGAAGGTCAGCGCGCGCCGCAGATCGTCGTCATCCTCGACAATCACGACCTCCGGCGGGGCGGGAGCTGGCGGTTTCGGCATCGAGCTTCCCTGCGCAAGGGTTCGCGCTGGCAGGGAACGTGCCGACCAGAGGGCAGGTCCGCCTTGAGGTGGGTCAATCGGGCGAACCGCCAAGCAGCGCCATGCGAACGAGTTCGGACAAGCTGCCGGCGCGCATCTTCGACATCAGATTGGCGCGATAAACCTCGACGGTGCGCGGGCTGATGCCGAGCTGGATGGCGACCACCTTGTTGGCCTGCCCGGCGACCAGACCGTCGAGCACCTCGCGCTCACGCTTGGAGAGCGACGCAAGGCGCTTGCGAATCTCGTTGCGCTCGCCAGCCTGGGCGCTCTGGCTGCGGCCGCGCTCCGCGGCGTGCTTGAGGGCCGAAAGGATGGCGTCGTCGGCGAACGGCTTTTCGATGAAGTCGAGAACGCCCTCGCGCATCGCCGCAACCGCCAGCGGCACGTCGCCGTGGCCGGTGATCACCACCACCGGAAGTCCCGCCTCCCGCTCGTTGAGCGCGCGAACCAGCTCGAGGCCGTTCATCCCCGGCATCCGCACATCCGTCACCACGCAGCCGAAGGGCGCCCCATCCAGCTGGTCGAGGAACGCCTGCGCGGAGTCGAACGCGCGCACCTCGTAGTCGGCCGTCTCGAGCAGGAACGAGAGCGACTCGCGCACTGCCTCGTCGTCATCGATGACGTAGACGAACCCCTCAGCCGGCATTGGCCACCTCGCGCTCGGTCACACGCTTGACGGTAAAGTGAAAGGTCGCTCCGCCGTCCGCGTTGGTCTCGGCCCAGATCCGCCCGCCGTGCGCTTCGATGATGGTGCGTGAGATGGAAAGGCCAACGCCCATCCCCGTCGCCTTGGTGGTGACGAATGGCTGAAACAGCTTCTCGGCGACCTCATCGCTCAGTCCGGGACCGGTATCGGCGACGCTGACCCGAGCGAAGCCGTCCTTGCCGCTGAGATCTGTGGCGATGATCAGCGCCCTCGCTTTGCTCGACGTCGCCATCGCATCGAGGGCGTTGCGGACCAGGTTGAGCGTCACCTGCTGGAGTTGCACCTTGTCGGCCAACACCAGGTCGCTGCGCGGATCGAACCTGTACCCGACCCGCACGCCATGCTCCTTCGCCCCGATCAGCGCCAGCGCGCTCGCCTCCTCGACGAGCTTGGAGAGGCTCTCGATCGAGCGGTCGCCTTCGCCGCGAGCGACGAAGTCGCGCAGGTGGCGGATGACCTCGCCGGCTCTCAGCGCCTGTTCGGCCGCGCGGTTCATCGCATCGACGGCCCGGGCCACGTCGGGCGGCGACTTCTCGAGCAGCCGCTTTCCACCACTCAAGTAGTTGGCGATCGCCGATAGTGGCTGGTTCAGTTCGTGCGCCAGCGTCGAGGCCATCTCGCCCAGCGCGGTCAGGCGGGACATGTGCATGAGCTCGGCCTGCATCTCCTGCAACCGCGCTTGCGTGTCCTGCCGCTCGGTCAGGTCGCGGACGAAACCGGTGAAGAAGCGCTCGCCGGCGCGGGAGCGGATCTCGCCGACCGCCAGCTCCATCGGGAAGGTCGATCCGTCCTTCCGCTCACCGACCACGACACGGCCGATGCCGATAATGCGTCGCTCGCCGGTCCGCTTGTAGCGCTCTAGATAGCTGTCGTGCTGCGAGCGGTACGGCTCCGGCATAAGCACCTTCACGTTCTGACCGATGGCCTCATCGGCGGTCCACCCGAACTGCTGCTGGGCGGCGGCGCTGAACGACTGAATGACGCCCTCTTCGCTGATGACGACGATGGCGTCCGGGACAGTGTCGAGAATCGAGCGAAGATGCGCCTCACTCTCGATCAGCGTCAGATCGGCCGTGGTGTGGCCCGCGCGCTCCATCCCCTCACGCTTATGCCTTATCCACGGGCGTCGCATGTAGCTTGAAGTTCACCCCAGACGTGACAGTCACGTTTGCGTCTCGCTTCGCGGGCCCAATGGAGGTCAAGTTCGTCTATTTTGGCCGTCGGCCATGCTGACCGAACTATGAGAGGTGTTTTCGATGGTCCCTGGTCAACAGGCCGCGCCGCACTCTGGCGTGCTCAACCAGTCGAACTCGAAGTAACCCGGGGCCGAGGCGCCGGCGTCGTCGCGGCGCCAGGCGTCGATCGGCGCCGCCGCGATCGCGTGACCCGCGCCGGCGTAGTCGTAGCGGCCTGGTCCCATAGGCCCCGTCTAGCACGCTCGAGTCGCGCGTGCGTCACGTCGGCGGCGCTAGTCAGCCGAGCTTGAGTTTGGTCGCCGATTCGAACGCGTAGGGCGGCAGGTAGAGGTTCTTCGGCGCCGGGCCGGCGCGGATGCGCCCGGCGGTGTCGTAGACGGACCCGTGGCACGGACAGAGCCACCCCCGATAGGGGCCCTGTCCGAAATCCGGAACGCAACCCAGGTGGGTGCAAACGCCGATCACCACCAGCCACTCCGCCATGCCCGGCTTGTGCCGCGATGCGTCCGTGGCCGGATGGCGCAAGG
>DATGIN010000141.1:0-3789 GCA_035295705.1 Caulobacteraceae bacterium | reverse complement strand
CCGTTCTCAGTCGAGTCTAACGAAACCCACCGGACGACCGCCCTCGATGGTGACCTCGAACAGGTCCGGGTTGCGCAAGCGCCGCCAATCCTCGAACCCGAACCGCGGATCGGCCGCTCGCAAGATCGCCGAGATGAGGTTTCCGTGGCTGGCGGCGATCGGCAGCCGGTGGCCGTTCGCGGCGATGTCGGCCAAGGCGGCGCAGCCGCGGGCCTCGACCTCCCGCAGCGTCTCGCCTCCCGGGCCAGGCCGATGGTCGACATCGTCGTAGGAACGGCGGATGTGATCGAGCCAGTCGTCGAGGGGCTCAGCGGCCAGCACGCGCTCGTGCAGGCGCGGCTCCTGGCGGATCGGCAGGCCGGCGCGCTCGGCGAACGGGCTCACCGTCGTCACCGCCCTCACGTATGGGCTCGAATAGACGGCGTCGGGGTCAAGCCGCGCCAGCCGCTCGACAAGCCTCTCGGCCGCCTGCGCGCCCGCCTCGGTGAGCGGCGCGTCGGGCGACTGGCCGCTGGAGGCGCAGTGGCGGACGAGAATGAGCTTCGGCATGCCGCCGTCAGATGTGCAATGCGCGGCCGAATGCGTCCAGCGACGCTTCGTGCATGGCCTCGCTCATGGTCGGGTGCGGGAAGACGGTGGCGAACACTTCCGCCTCGGTCGCCTCCAGCGTCATCGCCAGCGCGAAGCCCTGTATCATTTCCGTGACTTCCGCGCCGATCATGTGGGCGCCGATCAGCGCGCCCGTCTTCGCGTCGAACACGGTTTTCACGAACCCGTCCGGCTGTCCCGCCGCGATCGCCTTGCCGTTGGCGCGGAAGGGAAAGCGCCCGACCTTGATGTCGCGCTTCTCGGCCTTCGCCTGCGCCTCGGTCAGGCCGACGGAGGCGATCTGCGGCTCCGAGTAGGTGCAGCCGGGGATCGGCGCGACCAGGTTGTCCGGCGCAAGACCGGCGATGTGCTCGACGCAGTGCACGCCCTCGTGCATCGCCTTGTGGGCGAGCCAGGGCGGGCCGACCACGTCGCCGATCGCGTAGAGGCCGGCGACATTGGTCGCTCCATGCGCATCCACCACGACGTGCCCGCGCTCGACCAGGACGCCCAGCGCCTCGAGCCCGATGTCTTCGACGTTGCCGGCGATGCCGACCGCGACGATGGCCGCGTCGGCCTGGATCTTCTGCGCCTTGCCGCCGGCCTCGAAGGCGATCGTCACGTTAGACCGGCCGCGCGCGAGCCCTGAAACCGTCGCCGGGACGAGGAACTTGATCCCTCTGCGCTCGAACGCCTTGCGCGCCGCCGCGGAGACCTCTTCGTCCTCGACCGGCAAGATGCGCTCCAGCGCCTCCAGCACCGTAACGTCGGCGCCCAACGCCCGATAAAAGCTGGCGAATTCGATCCCGATCGCGCCCGATCCGACGACGATCAGCGACCGCGGGCAGGCCTGCGGGACCATCGCCTCGCGATAGGTCCAGACGCGCTCGCCGTCGGGCTCGAGACCGACGGCCGGGATCGTCCGCGCCCGGGCGCCGGTCGCCAGGATCACCGCCTTCGCCTCCAGCTCCCGCGCCCCGCCGGCCTTCAGCGCCACGACCACCTTCGGCGCCTCGGCGCCCTGCTCAAGCTTCGCCGTTCCCTCGACCACCTCGACCTTGTTCTTCCGCATCAGGAAGGCGACGCCGTTCGAGAGCTGCTTGGCCACCTTGCGCGAGCGCTCGATGACGGCGGCGAAGTCGTAGCCGCGGTCCTTGGCGCTAAGGCCATAGTCGCCGAGGTGTCCGAGGGCGTCGTAGAGCTCGGCCGACTTCAGGAGCGCCTTGGTCGGGATGCAGCCCCAGTTCAGGCAGATGCCGCCAAGGACCTCCCGCTCGACGATCGCCGTCTTCATTCCGAGCTGGCTGGCGCGAATGGCCGCCACGTAGCCGCCCGGCCCCGATCCGACGACCACCAGATCGAAGGCGTCGGCCATCAGAGGATGGCTTCGATGGCGGCGGAAATGGTCTCAGGCGTGTCGACGGGCGCGAACCGGCGCACCACCCGGCCCTCGCGGTCGACGAGGAACTTGGTGAAGTTCCACTTGATCGCCTGCGTGCCCAGCATCCCCGCCCGCTCGCTCTTCAGATAGGCGAACAGCGGGTGGGCCTTCGGTCCGTTCACGTCGACCTTGGCCATCATCGGAAAGGTCACGTCGTAGTTCGTCGCGCAGAACTCGGCGATCTGGCCCGCATCCCCGGGCTCCTGCGCGCCGAACTGGTTGCAGGGAAAGCCGATCACCGCGAAGCCGCGATGCTTGAAACGGCGGTGGAGCGCCTCCAGCCCCGCGTATTGCGGGGTGAAGCCGCACTTCGAGGCTGTGTTGACGATCAGCAGCACCTCGCCGGCGTGGTCGGCCAGCCGCGTCCGCCGGCCATCCAGGGTCTCGGCCTCGAAATCGTAGACACTCATCTTCCCCTCAGACGATCATGGTGACGGGATCTTCGATCATCGCCTTCAGTGCGGCCAGGAAGCGCGCGCCGATGGCGCCGTCGACGACCCGGTGATCGCAGGTGAGCGTGACGCTCATCACGGTCGCGACCGCCAGCTGGTCGCCCCGCACGACGGGTCGCTTCTCGCCGACGCCGACGCTGAGGATCGCGCCCTGCGGCTCGTTGATGATCGAGGCAAAGCTCTTGATGCCGAACATGCCCAGGTTGGAGATCGAGAAGGTGCCGCCCTGGTATTCTTCCGGCTTCAGCTTCCGCGCGCGGGCGCGGTCAGCCAGATCCTTGGTCTCCTTGGCGATCTCGGCCAACCCCTTGGTTTCCGCCGCGCGGACGATGGGCGTGATCAGGCCGCCGTCGATGGCCACCGCCATGGCGATGTCCGCGCGGTGGTGCAGCGCGATGCCCTCCGGCGTGTAGGACGCGTTCGCTTCGGGAACCCGCTTCAGGGCGAGCGCCGCCGCCTTGATGACGAGGTCGTTCACGCTGACCTTCACCCCCTCCGGCTCGAGCAGGGCGTTGATGCGCGCGCGCGCCTCGAGCAGCCGATCGATCTCGAGGTCGATCGTCAGCGGGAAGTGCGGCACGTCGCGGAAGCTGTCGGTCATCCGCCGCGCGATCGTGCGCTTCATTCCGTCGAGCGGAACGAGGTCGTACGAGCCGGGCGCGATGCCTTGCTGCTCCAGCGAGAGCACCTGCCGCCGCGCGGCGGGGGGCGTCGCCCCCTGAACGGGCCGGCCCGCTTCAGCTTGCGCCGGCCGTTCCTCTATCCCCTCGACGTCCCGCTTGATGATCCGCCCGTGCGGCCCCGAGCCGTGGACGGATGCAAGATCGACCCCGGCCTCCGTGGCGAGGCGCCGGGCCAGCGGAGAGGCGAAGATGCGCTTCGACTCCGCGCCCGCCGGCTGAGCGCGTTCGGCGCCCCCTTGCGGGGAGGGCCGGGGGGCGGGGGCAGCGCCGCGCTCCTCCGGCGGGGCGGCGGCGCCTGCATCCCCAACGTCCTCCCCGCGAGGGGGACGAGGCTTTGCAGTTTGCTCGGGCTTTGGCGGGGGCGGCTTCGCGGCGGGCTCCCCCTCCCCCTTCAGGCGCGCGATCGGGGTGTTGACCTTGACCTCTTCCGTCCCCTCCGGGACCAGGATCTCGGCCACCTCGCCTTCGTCGACGGCCTCGACCTCCATGGTCGCCTTGTCGGTCTCGATCTCGGCGATGACGTCGCCGGAGCGCACCTTGTCGCCCGCCTTGATGAACCACTTGGCGAGGGTCCCCTCCTCCATCGTGGGCGAAAGGGCGGGCATCAGGACGTCGGTCAAGCCGC
>DATGIN010000140.1:0-12552 GCA_035295705.1 Caulobacteraceae bacterium | reverse complement strand
GCCTGGCTGATGCACTTCGCCGTCTGCCCGACGGCATGCCGCCCGGTGCAGAACACGTCCTCGTAGTGCGGTCCGGCGGCGGCCAGGCATTCGTTGAGCTCGAGCCGCACCTCCTTCAGGCAATTGGCCTCCGCCGCATCTCTCAACAGAACCTGGATGATCGACTCGTTCCGATCACCGGCGCGGCCAAGCACGGTCAACGCCGCCAGCGCCAAGCCGCGCACGACGGCCGGCGAGGGCGCAGCGCCGCCGGCGTCGGCCGCTTGCGGGGCCGTTTGCAGGCTCACGAGCAGCGCCTTTTCGCTGCGGGCGTCCGAGCCGCGGGTCAGCATCGCAGAGGCCTCGATGCGCTGCAGCACGGCGCGCGCGTCAGCGACCTGCGCCTTCGACCAGGCCTGCCGCTGAACCGTGTAGGCGGCTTGCGTGATGGCCGCGCCCTTTGCCTCCAGACCGGCGCCTTGGGCCCTCAACACCCCAGCGACGACCGCTGCGGCTTCGGGCGCGCCGGCGATTTCGAGGACGCTCTCCGGCGCTCCCAGCAAGCGTTCAGCCAGGCTTGGATCCGGGTCGCTGCGCACCGCCGCATCGAACGATCGGTCGCGCAGCGCGATCATCGCGGCGAACGCGATCATCCCCTCCTGCAGCTGCGCCGGCTGGTAGTCGGAGCCGGTGCTCAGCGCATGCTGCACGGCGCGTGGGCTGTCGAAGCTCGGGTCGATCGCGGCCGCGCCGCGAACATAGGCGTCGTAGGCGACGGCCACGTCCGCCATGCGCCGCCCGACCACGGAGAAGAATGCGCGCTCGGCGCTGTTCAGCTCGACCTTCGCGGTCGCAGCCGCGCGATCGCCGCCAGGCTGCAGCGGGCCGTCGGCGCGGGCGCTGCCCGAACAGGCGGCGCCTAGAGCCAGGGCGGCGCAGCCGCAAAGCAACACCTTCACGAATTCACCCCCGGAAAAGCTGAAGGACAAGGGCGTCGAGCGATGATCCCGGCGATCCTTCAAGATTTCGTTAGCCATGTCGGCCGCCTGGCCGACGTCCGTTGCGCCAAACTGCCGCGGCGGACGCGCGAGAGACCGCTTTACCGCGACGTTTGTTTGCGGGCAGGTTGCGAGCGAACGGGCCGACAGTCCTACCGGGGGGCGGGACGTCATGCAGACGAGCAGCAAGCAGCTGGACTCACGCCGGCGACGCGCCGGCGACTTGGGTTGCGAGCCGCCGGCAGGGTCTCCGCGGCGAGTCAAAGCGGTCCGGGCCTCGAAGAAGGCCGGCTGCGCTGTTGGCCAAGACGACGCGGGCTCGGCCGCAACCGCGGCCGCGTCGCCGGCCGCCGTCCAGATGATCCGCGCGGCGTACGCTGACGATTACGCGCTGATCCGGTCACCCAGGCATTCGACCGCGCCGTTCACGCCTGCTGCAGGCGTCGCGCGAGCGCGCTGAGGAACGCGCGCGTCGCCGCTTCGGGCCGCGGGTTGTCGGCCAGCTCGGTCAGCGGCGCGGGGTTTGCCAGGGCCCGGTCGATCGCCGCGAGCAGCACTTCCCGCGGCGGCCAGCGCGATTCGCGGGCGATCATGCCTGCAATGCGGTCCGCGTCGGCTTCGCCCGGCGCCTTGGTGAAGATCACCCCGTAGAGCAGCGCGCGCAGAATTCCGCGGGTCCTTGCATCCAGACCTCCGACGCTCTCGGCCTCTATTCGGGCGTCGCGGAACGGCGTCAGCGTCATGCCGAGTGCGACGACGGCGAAGCCCGCCGCGGCCAGGGCTATCGTGGTGCGATAGCCGATCCGGTCGGCGACCGCCCCGCCCAGCGGCGCCGCGAAGACGATCATCGCCCGATTTATCGAGCGGATGGTCGCGTTCATGCGGCCCTGCAGCTCGTCCGGCGTCAGCGCCTGGCGGTAGCCCATTTCGTTGGCGTTCTCGGCCCCCATCGACAGACCGATGACGAGCTGACCGGCGATGACGTCGACCCAGCCGGCCCATCCGCTGGCCCCGCAAGCCACCAACCCGAATCCGGCCGCGGTCAGCGCCCGGCAGGCGATGATCGCGCGCCCCGCCCCGAGCCGCTCGCCGAGGCGGGTCGCGTAGAGGCTGCCGACAAGGCCCCCGACCCCGGCCGCCGACAGGGCCAGGCCCAGCGCCGACGGCGGCGCGTGCAGGCTGCGCAGGACGAAAGGAGCGAACACGGCGCCCGCGACCGCATTGCAGATGAACCAAGCGTGCGTGCTGAGCGCCATGGGCGCGAGCGTGCGGTGACGGTAGACGTAGGCCGCGCCGGTCGCGGCCTCCCGCCAGATCGACCGTCGCTGCGACGGTTGCGGCTTCGGCTCCGCAAGGCGGATCGTGGCGAGCATTCCGGCGGAAAACAGGTAGCTCGCGGCATCGACCGCAACCGCCCAGGGCGCGCCCACCAAGCCGACCAGCACCCCGGCCAGCGCCGGACCACAGGTCTGCGCCGCCGCCGCGCTCTGGTCGATGCGGGCGTGCGCGCGGGTCAGAAGGGCGCGCGGCACGAGGCGCGGCACGAGGGCCTGGGTGGCGGCGTCCCCCAGCAGGGACGCGAGCCCGAACAGCGCCATGAAGGCGGCCAGCGCCCAGATCGACAGCCGGTGACTGAGCGCCAGCGCCGGCACGGCGACCAGGAGGCCAGCGCGGACCACATCGGCCGCGATCAGCACCGGGCGCCGCGGGGCTCGGTCGACCATCGCGCCGGCCACCAGCCCGAACAGCATGTAGGGGAGCCAGCGCGCCGCGTTGACCAGGCCCACCTGCGCCGCCGATCCGGCCAGGACCGATACGATCAGGACCTGGATGGCCAGGCTGGTGAAGTAGTCCCCGAACCCGGACACCGACGACGCCCACCAGAACCGCCCGTACCCGGGGGCGCTCCGCAGGGTCTGGCCGGCCATCGCGAAGGGTGGGGCGTTCGGGAGGCGTCGACGGCGCTATGCGGCCGCCTTGCTAGGCCGCTCCGGTCGCGCGGGCGACGTCGAGGGTATCGATGTACTGCTGGAACGCCACCGCCTTGCCATCCTTCACCGTCCAGACGTGGACGGCTTGCGGGTTCATGCGCCGGCCGGTCCCTTTGAACGCGCCCGTGTAGCGCCCCAGCGCGACGACGCGATCGCCGCCGTCGATCAGGTCGTCCATGGCGACGCCGAAGCCGTCCCACTCGCCGATGCAGCGTGCGAACACCCCGGCCGCGACGGCCTCGGGCCCGCGATAGGGGTTCTTGTCGGCATAAGGAAAGTTCTCCGCCTCATGCCAGACGATGTCCGGGCTCATCCGACCGAGCACGCCGGGCACGTCGCCGGTCGCGAAAGCGTCGTAGATCCCCTTGATGACGGCGACGTTGTCGGCGGACATGAGCCTTCTCCTGGCGGCGGCGGGGCCTGGTCGCCACTTCTCACCATCGATCGGCCAGGCGCAAGCGCTGCACTCCGGTCCAGAAGGGAACCTCCCCTGCCCGCAGGCCCCGTTCGCCGCGTTAAGCCGATTTCAGCACACCTGGCCCCTAATGCGATCGGGGAGGCGCCCGATGCCGAAGCTCGCACTATCGCTCACGATCCTGGTCAGCCTGTGCGCGACCGCCGCAGCCGCGGGAACCTGGCAGACTCCCGGCCCCATCCAGCAGCCGAAGGGCCCCTGGCAGACCCCGGGCGCGATCCAGGTTCCGAAGGGAATCCAGGCGGTGCACGCCACGCAGGACGGCTGCGAGCGACGCCTTTCGGTGCTGGCCGACGCGCTGTTCGACTTCAACGCGTCCAGCCTGCGCCCCGACGCCGCGCAGACCCTGCAGGCGGCGCTGAAGACGATCGCCGCGACGCCCGGGCGGCCCGAGCGTGTCGAAGGGCACACCGATGCGATCGGTTCGGACGCCTACAACATGACCTTGTCCGAAGCACGGGCGCGCACGGTGCGCGATTGGCTGAGCGCGCGCGGCGCCATTCCCGCCACAACGCCCATCAAGGGCTACGGCAAGCGCGACCCCATCGCGCCGAACACCCGCCCGGACGGCAGCGACGACCCGGAGGGCCGCCAGAAGAATCGTCGGGTGGATATCCTGTTCTCCACCTGCAAGGCATAAGCCGGGCTCGACGCTGGGCGCGGGTCCGCCTCCGCGGGGGCTCGCGAGGAGGGCGCACGCGCGGGGACCCGGTTGGGCGTTGACGTTCGAGCGACTGCGCCCTCGGAAGCTTGGCCGAGCCAATGTCCGCTACTCCGCGGATGACACGGCCCTCACTAACCAGCATGCGACCTGGGGGTCGGGTCCGCGTTCCCAAACGCGGTCAACGGCGCCGCGGCGCCAGAACAACAGCGCTCGGCAACTGGAGGAGCGTATCTGTGCTCTCAGACCAGCATCGACTGCTGGGCGGAGATACCCGCCGTCGCGCCGTGGGATGATGCCGTGGTGACCGAGGGCATGAGGGGGTTGGCGAGGTCGCCGGCGGCGTAGATGCCAGGCGTGCTGGTTTCACGGCGCTCGTCGACCTTGAGGGCGATGCCGAGGGGCGTATCGACCGTGGCAAGTCCCAATGATTCATGCAGGCTTGCGGACGGCTTGTTGCGCGGGTGCGCGAACAGGATGTCGACCGCGACATTGGGGCCGGTATCGAGCTTGACGGTGGCCTCATGGCCCCCGTGATGGCCGATCTCGGTGATCCGGCCATCGACGACAGGTACGTTGCGGCGCGCCAGATCGGCCCGGATATCGGGCCGAATGTCGTGACCGTCGGCGAAGAGCGTCAGCTTGTCGGTCCAGTCGTGGAACAGCCTGACATAGTTGTGCGACTGCGGGCCGGACCAGACGAGGCCCCAATGCTGGCCGGCGACTTCAAAGCCGTCGCAATAAGGGCAGGGCACGATGGACTTGCCCCAGCCTTCGGCAAAGCCCGGGACATCAGGCATCTGGTCGACGACGCCATAGCTCAGGATCAGGCGGCGCGCCCCCAGGCTTTCGCCATCGGCAGTGAGGACGGAGAAATCGTCAATGGCGCCCGAGATACCGTCGGCCCGTGCATTGACCAGCCTGATCATGGGATAGCGCGCCAGCTGCCGCCGCGCCTCGGCCAGGATGTCCAGCGGTGGCTTGTGATCGTGGCCGAGCAGGCCATGCGAGCGGCCGGCAAAGCGGTTGCGCGGCAGGCCGGTATCGAGAACCGTGAGCCTGCGGCGTGCGCGGCCGAGCTGCAGCGCGGCAGCGAGACCGGCAAAGCTGCCGCCGATGATGATGACGTCATCCATGGCGATGGGCTCCGTGTTGTGGATGGAGGGCGTCGGGCTGATCTTGGCGCGCAGTATCGCCGAGCGATTCGCGCTCGAGACGAGCAGCGCGCACGGTCGCGGTCACGATCCAGACGGCGGCGGCCATCCTCACCCTGCCATCGGCGCCCGTCTGGCGCCGAAGGTCGTCGGCGACGACGCCCAGAACATGGGGGCGCAGGTCCGGGTTCTCGCGCAGCACGGCGGCGAGCGGGCCCATCCGCTCGGCGATGACCATGCGGTCTTCGAGGCTCCAGCCCCCGACTCGCGCGTTGAGAAGGCGCACAGCGCGCGTTCTCGTTTCTGCCGGCATGCCGTCCCAATAAGGCGCTGGGATGCCCGTCACCGACTATCCGCAACGTGCAAGTCGGGGGCGGCTGGATTCCATCCTCCCCCGAGCGCCCGGAACGAGGCCACCGCCGCGCGATCGGCCGCCGTCGCTGCCGCCGCGCGTGCGTCACGCGTCGCCAGCAACCGGCTGTCGGCGTCCAGCACCTCGATCAAGCTGACGACCCCACCCTTGTAAGCCACTGCAGAGGTGTCCCGGGCTCGCGTGAGCGACCTCTCCGCATCGGCGAGGGCTCGAGCCTGCGCCTCGCTCTGCACCAGCTCGGAGAATGCGTTCTCCACGTCCTCGGTGGCGCGAAGCACCGCGAGGCGATAGGCGGCCAGCGCCTCGGCGTTGCGGCCGCGGGCATTGGCCACCTCGGCTTCGACACGCCCGAAATCGAACAGCCGCCAACGCAGGCCGGCGACCCCTGAGTCCTGCCCGGCGGCGCTGGTGAGCAGGTTGCCGGCCCCGCCGGAAGCCGCGCCGATCAGGCCTGTCAGCGAGATCTTCGGATAATAGTCTGAGATGGCTGCGCCGATCCTGGCGTTGGACGCCGCGAGTCTGCGTTCGGCTACGATCAGGTCGGGGCGGCGGCGCAGGAGATCGGCCGGACCGCCGGCCAGACTGATTGCCGGGGCTGTCGGGATCGGCGCCGGCGCCAGCAGCTCGCCCCGATAGGCGCCGGGCTGCGCGCCGAGCAGCACGTCGAGGCCGTTGAACGCCTGCTCCAGGCTGGCCTGCAGGACCGGCACGGTCGACTCGGCCTGTTTCAAGGCGCCCTGCGCCTGATCCAGCTGAAGTTGCGAGGCTACGCCTTTGCCCCGTTGCAGCTGAACGAGCGCGACCAGCTGTCGCTGGGTCTCCACCTGCTCTCTGGCCACGGCCAGCCGCGCCTGCAGTCCGCGAATGGCGAAATAGGTGTCAGCGACATCCGCGGCGACGGCGATCCGCGCGGCCTGAGCGCCTGCGTTGGCGGCCTCGAACTCGGCCTGCGTTGCTTCCCGCTCGCGGCGGAGCCCGCCGAACAGATCGATTTCCCAGCTAGCGCCCACATCCAGCTCGTAGAGTTCCCCGTCACGACCAAAGCCGGGTAATCGCTGCAGCAGCTCGCCCTCCGGAGTCGCGACCGACAGGCGCGACCGCGTCGCGCTGGCCGTGCCGACACCCTGCGGCAGCAAGACCGCCGTGGCGGCGCCCAGCTGGGCGCGCGACTGCGTGATCCGCGCCTGCGCCTGCGCCAGGTCGAGATTCTGCGCCAGAGCCAACCCGACCAGTCGGGTCAGCTCCGGGTCGTCGAAGCTGGCCCACCACGTCGTCAGGTCAGAAGGCGTGCTTGTCGCCCTCTGATCTACCGCCGCCTGGCCCAGGTATCGGGACGGCTCGCTGAGCGAAGGCGGCGCATAGTTGGGGCCGACCGCGCACCCGGCCAGAAGCGTGGCGGCGACGGACAGGGGCGCGAGAATCGCCTTTGATGGGGGCATGGGTCACCAGCAGAATTTCTAGTGACGAGTATCCATTATGGTCACCAATTGTCAACGCCCGACCAGTCGCTAGAATCTCCGCATGTCCGAAACCATGTCTCCGCCGCCGCTCGCCCGCCAACGCGGGCCGGCCGACCACGCCATCCGCGACCAGATCATCCAGGCGGCCGGGGCGCACTTCCGCCACTACGGCTACGCCAAGACCACGGTTTCCGACCTCGCCAAGGCGATCGGATTCTCGAAGGCGTACATCTATAAGTTCTTCCAATCGAAGCAGGCCATCGGCGAAGCGATTTCTGTCGATTGTGTCACTACGATTCTGGAGGCAGCGCGATCGGAGGTCGATCGCACGAGCACGGCGACCGGAAAGCTTCGCGTACTCTTCAAGACCGTCACCGCCAAATGCCTCGAACTCTTGTTCGAAGACAAGAGACTTTACGACATCGTCACCTGCGCCATCGCCGAGCGCTGGGGCGTCGACGTGATTTACAACTCCGGTCTGTCCGCTCTCCTGCGGCGGATCATCCTCGAAGGCCGGGAGGCGGGCGAGTTCGAGCGCAAGACCCCGCTCGACGAGACCTGCCGCGCCATCATGTGCGCCATGTCGCCTTTCATCCATCCGGTCGCGCTGGAGATGAACCTGGAGAACCTGCCCGAGACCTCCGCGGAGTTGACCAGCCTGGTGCTACGTAGTCTGGCGCCGTGATTAGAAAGTCTGTGACGAGTGACTGATCGACGTAATCGTCACAAGCCGCGACACATAGGGACCCGGATCGGAGCGTCCCCATGTCCTATCGAAGCGCTTGCCTGCTTGTCCCGCTGGGCGGCATGTTCGCCGTCGCCGCCTGCAGCCCTCGCGAGGCCGACGACCCAAGGCTCGAAGCCCCGGCCGTCCAGGTCGCCACCGTCGCGCCATCGCGGCCGGCCGCAATGGTGTTTACCGGCGTGGTCTCCGCCCGGGTCCAGAGCGATCTCGGATTCCGGACGCCCGGAAAGGTCGTCGCGCGGCTGGTCGACGCCGGCCAGACGGTCCGGCACGGTCAGCCGCTGATGCGGATCGATCCCACCGACTACACGCTGGCTCTGGCCGCGCAGTCGCGCACCGTCGACGCCGCCCGCGCCAGGGCGGTCCAGACGGCGGCCGACGAGGCCCGCTTTCGCGATCTCGTCGCCGCCGGCGCCGTCTCCGCTTCCGCGTATGACCAGATCAAGGCGTCAGCCCTTGCGGCCGACGCCGAGCTCCGCGCCGCCGAGGCGCAAGCCAAGGTCGCCCAGGACCAGGCCGGCTACTCCGTGTTGGTGGCCGATGCGGATGGCGTGGTCGTCGAAACCCTGGCCGAACCCGGCCAGGTAGTCGCCGCCGGCCAGACCGTCGTGAAGCTGGCGCACGCCGGTCCGCGCGAGGCGACGGTGGACCTCCCCGAGACCGTGCGCCCGACCCTAGGCTCCGGCGCGGAGGCGACGGTATTCGGAAGCGCCGGCGCCACCGGCCAAGCGACGCTGCGCCAGCTTTCCGACGCCGCCGATCCGCAAACCCGCACGTTCGAAGCCCGCTACGTGCTGTCAGGCGCAGCCGCGCAGGCCCCGCTCGGCGCGACGGTGACTCTCCGGCTGCCGGATCCGCACGCCGCGGCCGCCGCGCAGGCGCCGCTTGGCGCGATCTACGATCCTGGCGGCGGTCCAGGCGTCTGGATCATAGATCCGCGGACATCGACCGTTTCGTTCCGTCGGGTCCGACTTGGCGGCATCGGCGAAGAGACAGCGACCGTCGTCGACGGACTTCGCTCGGGCGACCGCTTCGTCGCCCTCGGCGCTCACCTGCTGCGCTCCGGCGAGCAAGTGCGGGTCGCCGCGACGTCCATGTTCTCGCCACCGGACGCAGTCCGATGAGCCGGTTCAACCTCTCCGCCCTGGCGGTGCGCGAGCGGGGCGTCACGCTCTTCCTGATCATCGCCATCTCGCTGGCCGGCCTGTTCGCGTTCGTGAACCTGGGGCGGGCCGAAGACCCCTCGTTCACGATCAAGGTGATGACCGTGGTGACGGCGTGGCCCGGCGCCACTGCCCAGCAGATGCAGGACCTCGTCGCCGATCCGGTCGAGAAGCGCTTGCAGGAGCTGAAATGGTACGACCACGCCGAGACCTTCACCCGTCCCGGCCTTGCCTTCACCACCCTCAGCCTCAGGGACACCACGCCGCCCGCCGACGTACCTGAACAGTTCTACCAGGCGCGCAAGAAGCTCGACGACGAGACCCACAACCTGCCCCAAGGCGTGATCGGGCCGATCGTCAACGACGAATACGGCGACGTCACCTTCGCCCTCTACGCCCTCGAAGCCAGGGGCGTGCCGCAGCGGCTGCTGGTTCGCGAGGCGGAGGTTCTGCGCCAGCGGCTGCTGAGCGTGCCTGGGGTGAAGAAGGTCAACATCATTGGCGAGCGGCCCGAGCGGATCTTCGTCGACTTCTCCTACGAGCGCCTGGCGACGCTGGGGGTGACGCCGCAGGACGTGTTTGGCGCCCTCGCCAAGCAGAACGCGGTGACCCCCGCCGGTTCGGTGGACACGGATGGTCCGCAGGTCTTCCTTCGGGTCGACGGCGCCTACGACGATCTGCAGAAGATCAAGGACACGCCGATCACCGCCAGGGGCCGCACCATCAAGCTGTCCGACATCGCCGAAGTAACGCGTGGCTACGAGGATCCCGCCACCTTCCTGATCCGGCACAACGGCGAGCCCGCGCTGGAGTTGGGCGTGGTCATGCAGGATGGCTTCAATGGCCTGGCGCTCGGCCAATCGCTGCAGGCGGCCGCGGCCCAAATCTCGCGCGAGTTGCCACTGGGCGTGAGCTTCTCGAAGGTCACGGACCAGGCGGTGAACATCCGCGAGGCCGTGGGCGAGTTCATGCTGAAGTTCGTCGTCGCTCTAGCCGTCGTCATGGCGGTCAGCCTGCTCAGTCTCGGATGGCGGGTTGGAGTCGTCGTGGCGGCGGCCGTCCCTCTGACGCTGGCGGCGGTCCTGGTGGTCATGCTCGCCACCGGCCGTGCGCTCGACCGCATCACCTTGGGCGCCCTGATCCTTTCGCTCGGCCTCCTGGTCGACGACGCGATCATCGCCATCGAGATGATGGTGGTGAAGATGGAAGAAGGGTTCGATCGGCTGCAGGCGTCCGGCTATGCCTGGAGCCACACGGCCGCGCCGATGCTGGCCGGCACTCTGGTCACGGTCATCGGCCTGATGCCGGTCGGCTTCGCCAAGTCGACCGCGGGCGAATACGCCGGCAACATCTTCTGGATCGTCGGCTTCGCCCTGCTGGCCTCCTGGATCGTTGCGGTGGTCTTCACGCCCTATCTCGGGGTCAGGCTGCTGCCGAACATCAAGCCAGTGCCCGGCGGCCACGCGGCGATCTACGACACGCCACGCTACCGCCAGGTGCGGAGGGTCATCGCCTGGGCGGTGGCAAACAAGTGGCTGGTCGCCGGCCTCGTAGCGGTCGCGTTCCTGGCGGCCGGCGTCGGGATGGGGGCCGTGAAGAAGCAGTTCTTCCCCAGTTCCGATCGTCCTGAAGCGCTGATCGAGGTGCAGTTGCCGGAGGGGACGAGCATCGCGAAGACCGCCGCCGCGGCGGCGAAGGTCGAGACATGGCTGCGGCGTCAGCCCGAGGCGAAGGTCGTCACCAGCTACGTCGGACAGGGCGCGCCGCGGTTCTTCCTCGCGATGTCGCCTGAGCTGCCCGATCCCTCCTTCGCCAAGATCGTGGTCCTGACTTCGAACCAGGCCGAGCGCGACGCCCTGAAGCTGCGCTTGCGGCGGGCGGTCGCCGACGGCCTCGCCCCGGAAGCGCGGGTGCGGGTCACCCAGCTGGTGTTCGGCCCGCCGTCCCCGTTTCCGGTCGCGTTCCGGGTGTCTGGCCGCGATCCGGCCGTGGTCCGCCAGATCGCCGAGCGGGTCCGCCAGGTTATGCAAGCCAACCCCGGCATGCGCCAAGTCAACACCGATTGGGGCGAACGGGTCCCCACCGTCCACTTCGTGCTCGACCAGGACCGGCTGGCGGCGATCGGCCTGACCTCCAGCGACGCGGCCCATCAACTGCAGTTCCTGCTCAACGGCGTGCCCGTCACCCAGCTGCGCGAGGATATCCGCAATGTCGACGTCGTCGCCCGCAGCGCTGGCGAGACCCGGCTCGATCCGGCGGCTCTAGGCGCCTTCAGCCTCGTCGCCGCCGATGGGCGTCGCATTCCCCTGGGTCAGATTGGCCGCGTGGAGACGCGAATGGAGGACCCCATTCTGCGCCGGCGTGATCGTGAAACGACCATCACCGTGCGCGGCGACATCGCAGATAACCTTCAGCCTCCGGACGTCTCGACCGCCATCTCCAAGTCGCTGGAGCCGATCACCGCCCGCTTGCCGGGGGGTTACCGGATCGAGATGGCCGGTTCGATCGAAGAGGCCGGCAAGGCGAACCAGGCCCTGCTGCCGATCTTCCCGATCATGCTGGTGTTGATGATGACTGTCATCATTTTCCAGGTCCGGTCGCTCTCGGCGATGGCGATGGTGATGCTCACCGCGCCGCTCGGTCTCGTGGGTGTCGTGCCCACCTTGCTGCTGTTCGCCCAGCCGTTCGGGTTCAACGCCATCCTCGGCCTGATCGGCCTGGCCGGGATCATCATGCGCAACACGCTGATTCTGATCGGCCAGATCCGCGCCAACCAGCAGGACGGCCTCGACCCCTATCACGCCGTGGTCGAGGCGACCGTACAACGCTCGCGGCCGGTGGTGCTGACCGCGATGGCGGCGGTCCTCGCCTTCATCCCGCTAACGCAGTCGGTGTTCTGGGGCTCGATGGCCTTCACCCTGATCGGCGGAACCGCAGTCGGCACCGTGCTGACCCTGCTCTTCCTACCGGCGCTCTACGCCATCTGGTTCAGGGTCAAACCCGTTGCGGCCCGGCCATCCCCTAGTGATGTTCAAGCCTTCCGCGCGGCGGCGACGATGCTGGCAGGAAGCAGTCCTTCTTAACTCCCGCTAAGCGCCAGAAGCGGACACTTGAATATCCCGTCGCGATGGCGCGGCCCGAACACTAGCGGCCTCTGTTCAGGCGAATCCTGAGCGCGGCGCCATTCCCGCCGCCACGCCCATCAAGGGCTACGGCAAGCGCGACCCCATCGCGCCGAACACCCGCCCGGACGGCAGCGACGACCCGGAGGGCCGCCGGAAAAATCGCCGGGTGGATAAGCGCTGGAACAAGCGCGCCCCTGTGGGCGATTGTCCCTCCGGTCCAAGGGGGGAGGACATGAACATGAGAGGTATCGCGACCTTCTTTGGCGCTCTCGCCGTCTTGCTCGGCGCTGCCGACGGTCATGCCCAGGAAGTCACGGTCGTGAGCGACGTCCTAGGGCCTGAAGGACCGCTCTTCATCGACGGCAACCTCTACTACGTTGGTTGGGTCTCGAACGGATTGTACCGCTGGGACGGCAGGACCTCGACGC
>DATGIN010000139.1:0-4067 GCA_035295705.1 Caulobacteraceae bacterium | reverse complement strand
GATCGGGGTCGGTCACCCGCCCTTTGAGCTCGCGCCAGAACTGCTGGTCGTGCAGCCGGTGCACGCACAGCTGAACCACCCCGTCGAAGTCCGCCGCCGTCTCCAGATCGGCCCCTGTCGTGTTCCAGAAGCGGGCGAAGGCCTCGTTGAACAGGCGCAGGCGCCCGTCGGATCCGAACACCGCCACCGCGTCGTTGAGCTTGTCGAGGGTCGCCTGCTGCACCTGGATGAGGGCGTTGTACTGCGCCTTCAGCCGAAGCTCGCCGGTCATGTCCGAGAACAGCACCAGCAGACCGCCCAGCGGGTGCGGCTGGCGGACCACCCTCAGCGTGCGGCCGTCCGGCAGCGTCCACAGGTCGTCCGGCGAGGGGCTGAGCGATTCGTACCAGCTGAGCTCGTCGGCCTTCCAGCGGGCGTAGTCGGCGGTCTCCGGCAACCGGCGGCGCTGGCGCAGGCGGTCGAGCAGCTCCGCGTGGGTCGGGCCTTCCGCCAGCCAGGCCGGCTCCAAGGTCCACAGCTGCGCGAACGCGGTGTTGTGGAACGACAGGCGCTTGTCGGGGGTGAAGATGGCGACTGCGTCTGCGACGTGGTTCAGCGTCTCGTCGTGCGCCTCGATGTTGCGGCGAAGCGCCTCGCGGGTCTCTTCGGCTTCCGTCGCATCCAGCGCCCAGGCCCCGATGTCGCCGCCCTCCAGCGGCTGCGCGCTCAGGCGGAAGGCCCGCCGCTGGCCGCCGACCGGCGTCCAACGCTGCGCCTCCCGGCGCTCGCCCATCTGCGCCGCTTCGGCGACGAGCGCGTTCGCGCCGCGATCGAAGGCGAGCTTGCGGGCGATCGCGTCCTCGATCGAAGCGGCCTCGACGGCGTTCAGCCACGCGCGGTTGGCCCAGATCAGCCCGGCGCCGTGCGCCAGCCACACCGGATGCGGCAGGGCGTCCAGCAGGGCCGCGAGCCGCGGCGAGGGCGGTAGGCCGCCGTCGTTGGGCAAGGTCGGCGACAGCCTCAGCCAGGCGATCCCGCCCGAGGCCCGCCCGTCGACGCTGACTTCACCGCCAGGCCCGCGCGCCTGGAAGGCGCACGGCTGGCCGCTCTCGATCAGCGCCTTCAGCCGCCGGCGGTGGTCGGCGTCGGCCGCCATCAGCGCATCGATGATCGCCTTGGGCGAAGCCGGCTCGTCCAGGCCGAGCACGGTCGCCGCCAGGTTCAGGGAATCCCCGCCCCAGGCCAGCTCCGCATGGCCGTCCTCGACGGTCAGCATGGCGGAGTCGAACGCCTCGGCTGAGGCCTGCGTGGCGTCGGCCAGGCCCTCGAGCCGCGCGAGGCGATCGTTGGCGCGCGCCAGCCGCTGTTCGGTGCGCCGGCGCATGGAGAGCGCCCAAAGGCTGGCGGCCAGCGCAAGACAGACCGCGCCGCCGGCCGCGGCCAGCACGAGATCAGGCGCTGCCGTCAAGCCGCCGACCCCCTCAGGCGGTTGGTGACACGCAGAATCATCGGCGCCGAGCATACCCCTTTTGCGGCGATGCAAGAGGCCGCCGTCGCGGCCGCGCTCGAACGCGCCGCCATCTTCAGGCAGGATGGGGCCAAGAGGACCGATGAGCGCCGTCCGCTATCCCGTCGCCGCCACCGCCGATGCGGCCCTGTCCGCGCCGCTCGGCCGCGCCGCCCGCGAAAGCGAGGCGGCGGCGCTGGCCGGGGCGGCGGTGGAGTTTGCCAGCGAGACCGCCGGGCCGGCCTTCCCCACCCGCGAGGCCGCGCTCGACGCCTATGGCGGGCGCCTGGACGACGAGCGGCCGGGCCGCAGCGTCGCGGTCGCCGCCGAGGACCGCTACCTCACGCTGACCGAGCTTGCGGCCCAGCGGCGGGCGCCGGCGGCGATGCGGCCGGCGTTTCGCGCCGGCCGACGCTGGCCGAAGCCGCACGAGGCGCCGGCGACGGTGTGGCGGCTCGTGGTGCGCTACTGGCGGGTCAAGGCGGCGCAGCCGCTGTTCCAGCTCGAGGAGCCAGCGGCCAGACCGCCAAGGCGACTGCAGGAGATGGACGCCAAGGCGTTGCGCGAGCGGCTCGCCGAGCCGCTCCGGCCGGTCAAGGCGCAACAGCCGCTCGACATCGGCCTCTTCGAGGTCCGCCCGCCGGAGGCGCCGCACATCGTGATGCCCGATGAATGATGCGCTCGCGCGCCTGGGCCAGGCGAGCGCGCCGTCGCTCGAGGACTTCGCCGCCCTCGCCGACGCGGCGTTCGCTGCGCTGCCGGACCCGTTCCGCAGGCTGGCCGGCCAGGTGGTCTGCCAGGTGCAGGACTTCGCCGACGCCGATGTGCTCGACGAGCAGGGCATCGAGGATCCGTTCGAGCTGACCGGCCTCTACCAGGGACCGGACATCCGGCATCGCTCGCCGCTGCACCTTGAGTCGGAGGTCAGCCACGTCTTCCTCTACCGCCGCCCCATCCTCGATGAATGGGCCGAGCGCGGCGACGTCAGCCTGTTCGAGCTGATCAGCCACGTGCTGGTGCACGAGATCGGTCACCACATCGGCCTTTCCGACGCCGACATCGACGCCATCGAAGCCGGGTAAGGCCGGCGCCGCCGCCGCGGACCTGAAAAAAATCGTGACGCCCCCGTCATTTTCGTTGACGGCCGGCGGCGAAGGCCTCATCTAGCCAGTGCTTAGATCGCGGGCGAAGGGGATCCCGCGCGAGGTTCGGAGGCCATCAGATGACCAACATCACCAAGGACAAGATGTACGAAGCCGTCGCGCCGGACGACTTCGAGTCGATGCTGCATCTCGACCGCTACCACGCTCGCTCGACGGCCTTCGACAAGATCATCTCGGCGACCCACGACCACTTCTGGGACCCGCTCTCGAATGACTACATCGACTTCGACGTCCCGTTCGACATGGAGAACGAGGCGCTTCTGCCCGAGGACATGATCGCGGTCCTGCAGACCAACTATGGCAAAGAAAAGCTCGCCGACCCCAAGACCCGCATCCGCTTCATCAACG
The DNA here is from genome assembly GCA_035295705.1 of Caulobacteraceae bacterium. GTDB lineage: Bacteria > Pseudomonadota > Alphaproteobacteria > Caulobacterales > Caulobacteraceae > Poindextera. The sequence continues at coordinate 1,070 of DATGIN010000139.1, read as the reverse complement.
CGCAGACGCTCAGAAGCTTCTCCTCGATCCTGCACGGCGAGCAGGGCGCGCTGAACCTTTCGGCCTCGCTCTGCCACGTGCTCTACGACCAGGGCGCGCAGGAATACGCGGCCAACCAGACGCGGGAAGAGGCCCGCCACGTCACCGCCTTCGCGAAATACATCAAGTCGCGCTGGGGCCGGCCGGTGGCCTGCAGCCCGGTTCTGCAGGCGCTGCTCGTCGAGATCATCTCCTCGCCCGAGGTCTACAAGAAGATCATTGGCATGCAGATGCTGGTCGAGGGGCTGGCCATGGGCGCCTTCGCCACCTTCTACCAGAAGCTCAACGACCCGGTCGGCCGCAAGCTGATGCAGCTCGTCATGACCGACGAGGCCTTCCACCACAAGTTCGGGAAGATCTGGGCCGACCGCACCGTCCCGCACCTCACCGACGACGAGCACAACCTGATCGAGGATTGGGCCGCGCACTGCTTCCAGACGCTGTTGTTCAATCTCGTCGCTCCCTCCGAGCAGCGCGACCTCTACGAAGAGTTCGACATGGATCCCGACCGGGTGATCGCCGAATTCCAGGAGATCGCCACCGACGAGAACCGCCGCGAGGACATGAAGGAGTCGACCAACATCTTCCGCGTGTTGATCAAGACGCTGCTGAACGCCGGCATCATCACTGACCGCACGCGCGCCTTCTACGGCATGTATGTCGACATGGAGGAGCTGAAGGCCGAGGGCGACCGGATGGTCGGCGACGACATCGCCGAAGAGGGCATCAAGTACCTGCAGACGGTCAATTTCAAGGACCGCGCCAAGAGCCCGCTGGCCATCGCCGCCGAATAGGAACGCTCTGGACTCTACGGCTGCGTTTGCCGCAACTTCGCCTGTCCGGCGGGGTTAAGTCAGCGCAATAAGGCCGATAAGGTCCATGCACCGAGTTCGTGTCATTGCGGCCTGCGCCGCAGCTCTGGCTTGCGTGCTCGCCCAAAGCGCTGCTGCGGCCGCGGGTGACGGCCCGGCGCCGCAACCTGCCAAGGCGACCGATCCCAGGCGCTACGCCGGGCGCTGGTACGAGATCGC
>DATGIN010000138.1:0-3677 GCA_035295705.1 Caulobacteraceae bacterium | reverse complement strand
AGCAGGCGCGCGCGACGGCCGGGTCGTAGGCTCGCGACGTGACGTCGTCGGGGAAAGCGACAACCGGGTCGGGCAGTTCGCTCGGCACGATATCGATGTCGGTCGGCGCGCCGAGGTCGGCAAGGGCGCCCATCAGCTCGCTGTAGAACCAGGCGACGCTCTCGGCCTGCAGGGGAACGCGCCTCTCGCCGCCGTCGGTGGCGCGGATGACGAGCTCGTGCCCAACGAAGTCGAGCTCGATCGAGAAGGCCGCCCCGCCGTTCGGGACCAGAGGGGTCGTCAGGCCGCGCGCGGAGACGCGCAGGGTCACGTGCCACGAGTGATTGATCCACGGCGCCCGAGCCAGGGTCACCTTGCCCAGGATTTGGGTCCAGAGCTGCATCGTGTCGGTGGTGGCCCGCAAGATCGGGTCGGGCGGCAGCTCCGGCCAAGCGCCGGCGGGGGTCTTTGGCTTCTTCAAGCTCGCTCCAACAGCGCGACAGTGCCTTGGCCGCCGTCGGCGCAGACGCTGACGATCGCCCGCGAGCCGGCGGGGAGGGCGACAAGCTCATTGGCGGCCTGGCTCAGGATGCGGGCGCCGGTGGCGGCGAACGGATGGCCGATCGCGAGCGAGCCGCCGTGCGGGTTCGCGCGCTCCCACGGGAATGCGCCCATGTCGGCGTCCACGTGCGCCCGTTCGCGGCGGTACGCCGGGTCGCCCGCCGCCTTTATGTTCGCCAGCACTTGGGCCGCGAACGCCTCGTGGATCTCGAACAGCGCGATGTCGTCGAACTTGAGGCCGTGGCGGGCGAGCAGGCGCGGAATCGCCCGCCCCGGCGCCATCAGGATCCCTTCGTCGAGCCGGAAGTCGATGGCGGCGATCTCCCAGTCCGCCAGTCGGACCGCGGCTGCCGCGCCCAGCCGCGCCAGCCCTTCGGCGTCGCCGACCCAGATCGAGGCCGCGCCGTCGGTCACCGGCGAGGCGTTGCCGGCGGTGATCGTCCCATTCGCGTCGTAGACGGTGCGCAGCGCCGCCAGCCGCTCGAGCGAGGTGTCGCGCCGCGGGAGCGTGTCGTGCTCGACGCCGCCGAACGGGATCACGAGGTCGTCGAAGAAGCCTTCGTCCTGGCCGGCGACGGCGCGCTGGTGGCTCGTGAGCGCCCAGCGGTCCTGCTCCTCGCGGGTGATCCCGAAGCGACGCGCCGTGTCTTCGGTGTGCTCCCCCTGGCTCTTGCCGCTGACCCGGTTCGCCCACGCCTTCAGCGGCAGGTTGAAATCCGCCGCCGTCAGGTGCGTCAGCATCGCAGCCGCTGCGCCGGGATCGCGTGGGAAGGTCGCGACCAGCCGGTCCGCCACCTCCGTCTTCAGCGCGATAGGCACGTGGCTCATGGTTTCGACGCCCCCAACCAGCGCCAGGTGGGTCCCCCCGCGGCCCACCATGCCGGCGGACTCGATCACGCCCATGAAGCTGGTCGAGCAGGCGAGCACGGTCGAGAACGCCGGAATTTCCGCCTCGAGCCCCGCCGCCAGCACGAGTTCTCTGGCGATGTTGGTGAGGGTGGGCTCGGGGATCACTTCGCCCCAGACGACGAAGTCGGGCCGCGCGCGGGCCGCCATCGCCTGTGCGACCGGGGTGGAGAGGCTGAGGCTGTCGTAGGCGGCGAAGGAGCCGCCGCCCTTGACGAACGGCGTGCGCACGCCAGGCGCGACGAAGACGTCCGGCATCTCCGCGCCTACCCCCGGACCTCGGTCTCCGGCCTGTCGTCGCCGGGGTCGAGCTCGTCGTGCCACTGGCCGCGCTCGTCCTCCCAGCTGATCGCCGCATCGTCGCCGGAGATGCGTTGCTCGCCAGCGGCGCGGCGCGCCGCCCTGAGCGCATCGTCGTGGGTGCGGAAGGTCTCTGAATAGACCCCGTCGACCCGATAGGCCCATCCGTTTTCATGCCGGACGATCTCGTACGTCACTCGGGTCATGGCGCGGCTCCTTGCTCGCTCGGCATAATGGTCAAGGGGCCCAGCCTAGCACCCTGGGCGCGGCCGCGATCGCACGACATTGTCCTGATTTCGCAACGATGGGTTCCGAAACGCGCCGCTTATCGCCGGATCGTCCCGGCCATATTTCCACCGCACCGAACAACCTGCCTTCGCAAAGGTGCATCCAATGAAACTCCTCCACGTCGACTCCAGCATCACCGGAGCCAACTCCATCTCCCGCAAAATCTCGGCCGAGGTCGTCAGGGCCTGGCGCGAGCGCGTGCCGGGCCTCGAAGTGACGTATCGCGACCTCGAAGCCGACCACCTGCCGCACCTGGACGGCCGCCTGCTCGGCGCCGCCTTCGCCGGCTGGGCCAGCGACGATGCCGCCATCCGCGACGACGTTGTCCAGGCGCGCGCCATCCTCGACGAGTTCCTCGCCGCCGACGTCGTGGTCATCGGCGCGCCGATGTACAACTTCGCGGTCTCCACCCAGCTGAAGACGTGGCTCGACCGGCTGCTGATCGCCGGGCAGACCTTCCGCTACACCGAGAACGGGCCTGTCGGGCTCGCCGGCGGCAAGCGCGTGGTCATCGTTTCTTCGCGCGGCAACATCTATACGCCGGGCGCACCGAACGAGGCGCTCGACTTCCAGGAGCGGTACCTGAAGTCGGCCCTGGCCTTCATCGGCATCACTGACGTCGACGTGGTCCGCGCCGAAGGCGTGCAGCTCAGCCCCGACCATCGCGAAGCGGCGACCAAGGCGGCGCTGGCGCAAGCCGCACGGATCGCGCCGGAGCCCTTCGCGCTGGCGGCATCCTAAGCGCTCGATTCCTCCCCCCGGTCACGGCGGATTGGCGGCTCAGCCCCCCAGCGTACCGACCGCGACACACCCCGGACGCCCGCGCTTTCCCCGGCGCGGGCGTCTCCCGTTCGGCCGCCGCGTTGACCCAGTCGCGAGCGTTACGGAGACGGCGCCTCGACCTCCTGCAGACTGGTCGAGATGGCGAACCCGTTCTTCAGCGCCAGCGTCACGGGCGTCCGCTCGACGATGTCGCGCATACGCTCCAGAACCTCCTCCGAAGCCCCACTGACCCGGATGCGGCGATCGATCAGGTTCCTGCCGTCCTCGACGTGATGGAAGAGGTCGGCGGCGATCCTCACGTCGCCTTGGCCCTTGCGCTCGGCGTACATGCGAAGGGTTATCAGCGTGCAGGCGGCGAGCCCGGCGGCGACCAGATCGAACGGCGTCGGCCCGGCGTCTTTGCCGCCGTGCTCGGGCTTCTCGTCGGCGACCAGCCGATGCGCGCCCGCCATGATCTCGACCTGGTAGGCCTCGCCGGCGAGCTGGGCGCGGATCATGACGCGATCTCCTCGAAGTAGAAGCGATAGTGGTTGCGGCAGCCGGGGTTGAACCCCGCGCCGCACGCCGGACAGCGGTCGCCGCTGAGCATGTAGGCCTCGATGCTGTGCTCCGCGCCGCAGGCCCCGCAGAGTACGGCCGGCGTCGCCCACTCGGCGCGCGGCCACACTTCGATCCGGTGGTCCGCCAGCGCCTCGTGGCAGTCCTTGCAGGCGTAGTACGTCCCGCAGCAGCGCATCTTGATCGCCACGATGTCCAGCGGCGAGCGCCAATGGGCGCAGCGCGTCTCGTCGTCGAGAGCAAGGCCGCGAACCGCTGGACGAGCATCCGGCATGGGCCCATTCCCTAGCACGCCCGCAGGC
>DATGIN010000137.1:0-11724 GCA_035295705.1 Caulobacteraceae bacterium | reverse complement strand
AGGTTGGTAACGGCGCCGGTCTTGCCGAGGGCGGCGACGCGGACGGCCTCCAGCGATGCAGGGTCGGCGGCGGCCGCGATCTGGGCGGCAAGGTCGGCTTCCAGGGCGGAAAGGTCGGTCATGACTGGCTTTGCTCTCTATCCGGATTGGCTGAAGGCGCGAATACGCTCCGGCTCGCGGAGGCCGCCTTCGAACCCTTTCCGAAAGAGCGTCAGGCCAGCGCGGCGCGAACCTTCTCGGCGATGGCCTTGAACCCGGCGGGATCGGCGCCCGCCACATCGGCGAGAACCTTGCGGTCGATCACGACGCCCGCCAGCTCAAGGCCGTGCATAAATCGGGCGTAGGTCAGGCCCTCGGCCCGCGCGGCGGCGTTGATGCGCTGGATCCACAGCGCGCGGAACGACCGCTTCTTGTTGCGCCGGTCGCGGTAGGCGTATTGGCCCGCCCGGTCGACGGCGGTCTTCGCCTGCCGGATGGTGTTCTTGCTGCGGCCGTAAAAGCCCTTGGCCTGCTTTAGAACCTTCTTGTGCTTGGCATGGGACGTGGTCCCGCGTTTCACTCTGGCCATGTCGTCAGCTCTTCCGCGCGTACGGCATGTAGGACTTGATGGTCTTTTCGTCGGCTTTCGCCATGACCTCGGTCCCGCGGTTTTGCCGGATGTAGTTGGCGCTGTGGCTGAGCAGCCGGTGCCGCTTGCCGGCGACGCCCGCTTTGATCTTGCCGGTGGCGGTGAACTTGAAGCGCTTCTTCGCGCCCGACTTCGTCTTCAGTTTCGGCATTTTCCTCTTGCAGGCCGGGGCCTGCCTCTTGGTCAGACGAGCCGCCATGGCATGCCATGGGCCAGGCGGCTCATTTGGAGAGCGGCGTCCCTAGCCCAACCGCCGTCGGAAAGCAACGGACGGAGCCATTCCAAGGAGGGCGAAGGTCGCCTTGCGTGAACTCAACGCGATGGCTGTGAGGCAAGGCCGAGCCAGGCCGCGGAGGCCGCGAGCTTCTCGTCCTGCGCCCAGGGGGCGCCGACCTGCTTTCCGAAGACGCTGAGCCTTTCGCGGCGGCTCGCTTGCGTGCCGGGCAGCCGTTCGGCCAGCGTCGGAAGATCCTTCTCCCTCACCAACTCGGTGACGATCCCCTTGCGCACGGCGGCGTCGCGTACGGCGGCGCGAAAGAACTCGCGCTCCGCCACGTGCATCAAACCGTGCGAAGCCATGATCGCGCGAAGCGGCGGCAGCGGTCGTTGCGGCCCCGTCAGGACACAGCACGCTTGCAGCGCGCCGTGGGCGGCGACGATGTCGTCCAGCGCGCGGGCCGCCAGGTCTTCGGTGGACCTCCTGCACCGTTCGACGAACGCCTCGCTCGATTCAAAGTCCATCGGCTCGCAATGGTCGAAGGGAAAGGTTGCTCCCACCCGATGGAACGGCTGGTTCGACCCTTCGACCGCGGTGTCGCAAAGCTGCATCCGGCCGCGGAACAGCAGGCTCGGATCGGATGCCGGCCCGCCCAGCACGACGTAGGCCGCCCAGCCGCCCTCATCGCTGCCGTGCGCGGAGTGGGTGCGGACGCCCAATGAAACGAGGCCACTGTCCATCGAATGTCCGGTCATGTTGCGGGCGCGGATAGGCGCATCCTGCACCGAGGAGGCCTCGACCTTCAAACGCCATCAGCGCGCCGCGTCCTGATCCTCTGCTTGTCTCGCCCGAAGCGCCCGGCTAGCGTGCGGGCCAGGTCGCAGCAAGCCGGCGGCCTCCTGTCCGCGGAAAGGGCTCAGCCCGCCGGCAAGTATCGAAGCGTAGAAGGCCATCAGCCTTTTCCTGCCCGCCGGCGGACACCGGGCGAACAGAAGGAAGAGGTTCGCCATGTCCGCGACCAGCGGGCCGGCGGCGTCAGCCGTCGCGCTCACCCACTCCATCCAATCGCTGCGCCCGTTCGTCCCCGCCAAGGACTTCGGCGCCAGCAGGCGTTTCTATCAGGACCTGGGCTTCGAGCTCCGGCACGACGGGTCCGACATCGCCATCTTCGGTTGGGGCGACGTCAGCTTCTTGCTGCAGAACTTCCACGCGCCGGGGTTGGCCGAGAACTTCGTCGTCCAGCTTGCGGTGTCCGACGTCGCGGCCTGGTGGCGCATGATCGAGCCGCTCGATCTTGCCGCGCGCCACGGGGTCAAGGCGCCGCTCGCACCCAAGCCGATGCCTTGGGGGGCGACAGTCATTTTCCTCTTCGACCCCTCCGGCGTGCTCTGGCACATCGCCGAGTTCCCGGCGGCGCGGGAGGGTTGAGGGCCATGTCAACGAACAGAGCGCCTGCCCGTCACCTGCCGGCCAATCCATCCGAAGAGCACCTTCGCAAGGAGGCCAAGCGTCTCGCCCGCAGCGCGGGCCTGCGCATCGCCGCGGCGCAGCGCCGGCTCGCCCACGAATACGGCCACGACAATTGGGCGAAGCTCATGGCGCACGTGCGCGACGCCGGCGCCGCCCCCGCCATCGTCGTCGCTGCGCGCGCCGGCGACCTAGCGGAAGTCGAACGGCTGATCGCGGCCGGCGCGGCCGTCGACGCGGTGGGAACGCCGCTGTGGCAGGCCTGCTCGGCCGATGCGCCGGCTGAGGTCAGGATCGCCATCGTCGAGCGGCTGCTGGGAGCCGGCGCCCACCCCCGCACCGGCTCGCCGCACGACACGGTGCCCCTGCACGCGGCGGCCCGGCACGGCCCCTGGGCGCTCGTCGCGCTGCTGATCAAGCACGGCGCTGCGTTCTGGCAGGACGACTCGAAGGGCCGCACGGCGATCGACTACGCCCGCGACGGGATCGCGCCCGACAAGGACGAGATCATCCGCAAGCTCAGCCGTCCGGTAATCGACGATCCGGCGTTCGCCGCCGCCGTGGCGGCCATTCAGTCGGGCGATCTCGTCGGCCTCGAGCGCCTGCTGGACGCGCATCCGGACCTGACCAATCGACGCGCGATCGAGCCGGACTGCTACCCGCAGGACTACTTCCGCGACCCGAAGCTGTTCTGGTTCGTGGCCAACAATCCGGACGCCATGGCGGCCGTCCCGTCCAACATGCCGGATATCGCCCGGGCGCTGGCCGCCCGCGGCGTCGAGCAGCGAGACCTCGACTACGCCCTGGAGCTCCTGGTCTCGAGCAGCCCGGCGACGTGGCAGGGCCGGCAGGGGGACATGGTCGCGGTCTTGCTCGATCTCGGCGCGCACGCAACCCGCGGGGCCGTCCTGATGGCGCTCGGCCACAAGCTGCGCGAGCCGGTCAGGATGATGCTGCGCCGCGGCCTGCCGCTCGACGCCGTCGTCGCCGCCGGCCTGGGCGACACGGCCGCGCTCGGAGCGCTGCTGGGTCGAACATCGGCGGATGATCGGCAGGCCGCGCTCACGCTGGCGGTGGTCAACGGCGAGCACGAGGCGGCGCGGCTTTGCCTTGCCGCCGGGGCCGACGCCGCAGGGCCGATGGCGGTGCACGCCCACTCGACGCCGGCGCACCAGGCCGTCGCCAACGACGACGTGGCGATGCTGTCGCTGCTGGTCGAGTACGGCGCGCGCCTCGATGTCGCCGACACCATGTGGCGTGGCACGCCGGCCGGCTGGGCGAGCTTCATGAAGAAGACCAAGTGCCTGGCGTACCTCGCCGCGCTCGGAGAACCCGCGGCTTAGGCGCCCGTCAGCGGCGCGCGGCGGCAGTGGCGACGCCGGCGGCGATCAGGACGCCGCCGCTGGCGCGCTGCGACCAGAGCTGCGCTTTCGGCCGGCGCAGCAGCTGCGCGGCGCGGCTCGCGACCAGCGCGTAGGACGTGTCCGTGATGGTGACCACGACGCAGAAGGTGGCGATCAGGAGCGCCGCCTGCGGCCAGTAGGCGGCGCGGGGGCTGATGAACTGCGGCGCGAACGCGACAAAGAAGACGATGGTCTTCGGGTGAAAGATCCCGACCGCGAGGTTGCCAAGGAACGCGGCGCGCGGGCTGATCGGCGCGGGCGGCCGAACGCGCGCCTCGCCGAGCTTGCGCGCCTTCCAGAGCGTCCAGCCTCCGAGGCCGATCAGGTAAAGCGCGCCGGCCCACTTCAGGATGGCGAAGGCTAGCGCAGAGGCCGCCAGGATCGCGCCGACGCCGGCCATCGACAGCGTCATGCAGACCAGGTTGCCGAGCGTCATGCCGGCGACGGAGGCGAGCGCCGCCCTCCGCCCCGACCCCAGGGCGTAGCCGACGATCGCGGTCACCCCCGGGCCGGGAAACAGCCCCAGCAGCGCCGAAGCCGCCCCGAAGGCAAACCAGAGGTGGAGGTCCATGAGCTCGCGTGAACCTTGGCGCGGGCGCACTGTCAAGGCAGCCGAGGCGCAGCCCTTCGGCATGGCGGGATACATCGCAAACCACCTGCGATGAGGGTTGCGGGTGTGGCTCTACCCCTTCGGATCCTGCACCTTCAGTTCGCTCGCCTTCGCCAATCGGCCGTCCGGGAAGCGGTAGGTCGCTTCGAACGAGCGAGTCTGCGCCAGGCGCACGCTCTCGCCCTGCTTGATGATCACGCAACCGTCCTTGAACGTCTGCGGCGTCGCGGCCGGGCCGCGGAAGCGGCCCGCGCCGGGCACGAAAATGGCGCGGCACTGGTCGTGGGCCTTGCGCCAATGCAGGCCGAAGCCCGGCGGGGCATTTTCGTCAAACGGCGTCATCTTCTCGGCTACGAAAGCGCGGGTCGAGTCATAGGCCGCGCCGATCCCGAGCTCGCCGCCGTAGGCGACCACCGCCTTGATCTCATCGAGCGTGAGCCGCTCCGGGTCGGGGTTGAGACCAAGCGCCTTCGCCGCCAGCAGCTCGCCCTTGGCCTCGTCGACGGGGCTCAAGATGATCACCGCGCTGCCGTCGCCGGGCGCGGCCTGCCAGCACTCGTCGTCAGGATTGTAGAAGACCACGCCCCGGCCCTGAATCGGACGCCCGCGATGATCGACGAAGGAGTCCGCCGCCTTCTCGCCCGGTGGGGGGACGAGCGGCTCGCCGCCTCCGCTCAGCTTCGGCACGGGAAGGATGAAGCGCAGCGTGTCGGAGTAGACGAGCGAGCTAGCCCGTTCGCTGAAGTCGAGGTCGTCGGCCGAGATGGTGCGGGTCATCCGCCGACGCCGCCTCAGTGACGGGCTCTAGCCGTCGATCCGCGCCTCGGCGTAGCCCGTGACCACCGGCAACCCGTCCTGGTTCGTGGTCTGCACATCGAGGACGACGATCTTCTGCCCATCCTCTTCCTTGATCTCCTTGACCGTCGCGGTGGATTCGAGGGTATCGCCCGGCCAGACCTGGTTGGTGAAGCGGACGCCGTACTTGGTGAGCCGCCCGTCGCCGACCCAGTCGGTCAGCATCTTGCCGGTCATACCCATGGTCAGCATGCCGTGCGCGAACACCGACGGGTAACCGGCGACCTTGGTGGTGAAGATCTCGTCCGTGTGCAGCGGGTTGTAGTCGCCGCTGGCGCCCGCGTATTGCACGATCTGGGTGCGCTTCAGGTCCTCGACCAAGCGCGCGGTGTGGGTGTCGCCGACGTTCAGCTTCGATGCGCTGAGGGCCATCTTCCTCGTCCTTCTCCTACGTGCGCGCGGCGACCGGGCGCTCGGTGCGCACGCCCACGCCTCTGGCGGTAATGACCAGCTCGCCGTTCTGGTCGCGGTACTCGGTCACGCTTTCGGAGAACACGAGCTTGCCGGCGCGCTGGCTTTCCCGCTCCCAGGTCTTGCCTGGCTTGGTCTCGGCGGTGAGCACGTCGCCGGGGCGAAGGTGCCGGTGATACTCGAAGTGCTGCTCGGCGTGCAGGCCGCCGCCACCGCCGCCTCCGCCACCCCCGCCGCCTCCGCCACCCCCGCCGCCTCCCCCGCGCGGCGCGGCGCCGGTGGGGTTCTTGCCGGAGCCGAACCAGGGTTGACCGACCTTCGGCCTGAGGAAGTAGTCCGGATCGAACTGGGCGCTGGCCTGCACGAACGTGGGGGGAGCGATGATGCCGCCGACCTCGCTCTTCTTCGCCGCCTCGGCGTCTGTGTAAACCGGGTTCTCGTCCCCGACCGAGCGGGCGAACATCAGGATATGGCTGGCTTCAACGGGAAATGACTTGGCGGCCATGGCGCGTCCTCATGAAAAATCGCGTTCTTCACCCTCTCTTGGGGGCTTGGCCCGCGGACTTGAGCCTCGTTGAAGCGCCGCCGTCAACCGCGTTCGGCCGTGACGCCGGGTAAGGCTCGTTCGCCGCCGCCCCCTCTGCTAGGGACTGTGGAAAAGCGAGGCTCGTCAGAGGCGGAGGATTTTCGAGATGGATGGCAGCCAGGGACGTTTGCGGCCGGAGTCGGTCGGCCTGTCGGAGCCGCGGCTGAAGCTGCTCGATCGGGTAATGACCGAGCGCTATGTCGACAGCGCGCTCCTGCCCGGGTTCATCGTGCAGGTCTACCGCCGCGGCGAGCTCGCCCACACCGGCATCTCGGGCTCCATGGACCTCGAGCGCGGCAAGCGCATGGAAGAGGACGCCATCTTCCGCATCTATTCGATGTCGAAGCCCATCACCGCGGTCGCGCTGATGATGCTGGCCGAGGAAGGCAAGCTTGGCCTGGACGATGCGGTCTTCACCTATATCCCGTCGTTCAGGAATCTCGGCGTCTACCAGAGCGGCATGCCGAGCCTCCTGCCCGACACGCCGCCCCAGTTCCTCACCTCGCGCCCGGAGCGGCACATGAAGGTGGTGGATCTGGTCACCCACACCTCGGGCCTGACCTACGGCTTCATGATGCGCACGGCGGTGGATGCGGCGTACCGCAAGATGAAGGTCAACGACTTCCAGACCCCCGGCGGCCTCGAAGGCATGATCGAGCAGGTGTCGCAGCTCCCGCTCGAGTTCTCGCCCGGCACGCGCTGGAACTACTCCATCTCGATCGACGTCATGGGCTACCTGGTCGAGAAGCTCTCAGGGATGAGCTTCGGCGAGTTCTTGCGGACCCGGCTTTTCGAGCCGCTTGGCATGAACGACACGGCCTTCTGGGTGCCGCCGGAGAAGACTGACCGCTTCTGCAGCTGCTACCAGCCGAAGCCGGGCGGCGAGAGCGGGCTGAAGCTGCAGGACGATGCGGGCAAGAGCACCTACGCCCGTCCGCCGGTGCTCGAATCCGGCGGCGGCGGGTTGGTATCTACGACCCACGACTACATGCGCTTCTGCCGCATGATGCTGAACGGCGGCTCGCTCGACGGCGTGCAGATCCTGTCGCCGAAAACGGTCGAGCTGTTCAGCCTCAACCACCTGGCCGATGGCGCTTCGCTGGTCGAGATGGCTCCTCCGGGGGCCTTCTCGGAGTCCGGCTACGACGGCATGGGCTTCTCGATCGGCTGCGCGGTCACGGTCGATGTCGCCAAGACCCGGCTGCCGGGCACGCTCGGGGCGTTCAACTGGGGGGGCGCAGCCTCGACAGCCTTCTGGGTCGACCCCAAGGAGGAGCTGGCGGTGGTGTTCATGACCCAGGTCATGGGCACGGACGCGCGCCTGACCCTTCGGCGCGACCTGAGGACGCTGGTCTACTCGGCGATGACCGAGAGCTACGCGGCCTAGGGGGGCTCTCTGAGCGCAGACGACCCGCCCCCAGGGGAAACGAGGGGCGGGTCGATGGCCGCGGCCGCCGCCGGTGCGAGCGTTCACCGGCTTTGGCGCCGTGCTCCCAAGGCTGAGGTCAGTGACGTCCGGCGCCTTGGGAGCATGCGCTGAGACGTTGGCTGCTGTGTGCGTGCGCGGGGCGGAATGGCGTTTCCGCTCCGTGACGCTATGCTGACGCTAACTGCGTCGCTCGGCCTGCGCTTGGACTAGGCGGACATCGGGTTTGGACGAGGCGGACCAGTTGCTACGCGTAGCGTGTTGGAGGCTCGCGGCCGGATGGCTCGGCGCGGGCCTCGGCCCCGGGGGCGTTTTTGGAATCGTCTGTGGCTGATTTCAGCTCGTTTCGGTTGCCGACCCAGGTTCCAGCCCCTGCGGACACCCTCGGCATTTGGCGCGACATCCTCGGCCGCACGCTCATGCGGCTGGACGTCGAGCGGATCCCCGATCGCGCCTACTACGCCGATCTGACGGTGACCACGTTGCCGCGGCTGCGCATCCTCGTCGGCACGGTCAGCGCTTCGCACGTCGAGCGCACCCGCGACAATCTTATCGCGGACGGCAACGATGACTTCGGGCTGGTGATCAACCTGGCGGGCGGTCAGACCGCCGCGTCGCGCGGCCGGGCGCTCGATCAGGGCGCGGGCGACGCCTGTCTGGTCTCCGGCAGCGATGGATTCGAGCTCACGCGCCCGCAAGCCGGGGCGCTCCTGGCGCTCTGCGTGCCGCGCTCGGCGCTCACGGCGCTGGCTCCCCAGGCCGAGGATCTACTGCTCAGGCCCATCCCTGGCGACAACGCGGCTCTCCAACTGCTCCGGCAATACTTGGCGGTGCTTTCCACCAATGGGGTCGCCGCCTCGCCCGAGCTCAGGCACGCGATCGTCACCCACGTGCACGACCTGGTCGCGCTCGCGGTCGGGGCCGGACGCGACGGCGCCGAGGTCGCGCGGGCGCGCGGGCTGACCGCGGCGCGCCTGCACGCGTTGAAGACCGAAGTCCTCGCGTGCCTCGATCAACCCGATCTCTCGCTGGCCGAAGTGGCGGGCCGTCACAACATTACGCCGCGCCACGCGCGGCGGCTGTTCGAGATGGAAGGGACGAGCTTCTCCGACTTCGTCCTCAATCACCGCCTGGCGCGGGCGCATCGCATGCTGTCCGATCCAGCCCAGCGCGCGCGCAGCGTCGCATCGATCGCGCTCGACTGCGGGTTCGGCGACATTTCCTACTTCAATCGCAGCTTCCGACAGGCCTACGGCGCGACTCCATCCGACGTCCGCGCCAGCTCCGAATAGCTGCGAAGCCGGCCTGCAGCAGGCCGGGCAGCTCGCATCAGTATCGGCGCCGCTCGTGCCGCAGGGCGCGCTCCGGCGCGACCTTGCTCGCCGCGCGGCCGGCTCCGAGCGCCAGCAGGATGGCCGGCGCGGTCACCGCGGCGCCGACGAAGAAGGGCGCGTTGGCGCTCCAGGCGAAGAGCGCCAAGGCAGCCTGCGGGCCGATCAGGCGCGCGATGGCGCCCATGGCGTTGTTCAGGCCCAGCATCTGGCCCTGGCGGTCGGGGTCGGTCGCGCGCGAGATCAGCGCCGAGGTGTTGGGAAAGGCTATCGACTGCCCGAGCGACATCACCGCCATGATCGCGATGGTCGCCCATCCCCAGGGGGAGAACGGCTGTAGCGTGAGGCAGATCACCGTGACCGCGATGCCGAACGCCAGCATTGGCGCCTGGCCGAAGCGCCGGGAGAGCGCGCCGGTGAACAAGGACTGGCCGCCGGCCGAGGCGATCGCCGCCACCGTGAAGCAGACGCCGATGTTGGCCGGGGTCCAGTCGTAGCGGTGGGTGGCCCAGAAGCCGAAGGTGGACTCGATGCCGTTGAACGCCAGGCCGGCCACGAACGTCAGGATCATCAGTCGGCCGACGACCGGATGACGTAGCGCCCGCCCCGTCATGGTCCAGCGGTTGGGCCCCTGAATACCGGCGTGCCCAGTGTGAACGCGGCTCTCCTTCACGATGAGGAAGATGCCGAGGGCCGAGAGGCCGGCGAGCCCGGACGAGACCAGGAGGGGCAACTGGAACCCGGCCGGGCCTTCGCCCGGCCGCGCCAGCAGCCCGCCCAGGCCAGGGCCGAAGATGAAGCCGATGTTGTAGGCGGCGCCGAGCACCGCCATGCGGCCGGAGCGATACTCGACCGGCGTTACGTCCGCGATGTAGCCCTGCACGACCGAGCTGTTGCCGCCGCACATGCCGCCGAGGAAGCGGACGAGGCACCCGACCAGGATATTGGGGGCGAACGCCAGCGCGAGATAGCACAGGCAGTTGGCGCTGACGGTGGAGACGAGCAGGGGCTTGCGCCCGATGCGGTCGGAGAGGCGCCCCCAGAACGGCTCGCCGAAGAACGACCCGGCCGAATAGGCTGAAAAGAGCAGGGCGATCTGCCAGCCGGGCGCGTGGAAGGAACGGGCGTAGAACGGCAACAGCGGCACGATCACGCCGAAGCCCAGCATGTTGATGACCATCACCATGAGCAGCGTCGCGAGCGCCGCGCGGGAGCTGCGCAGCGCCGCCTCATCGGCGGTGATGACGGACATGGGCGCTGGTTAAGGCGCGCGGCCGAAGCCGGCAAGACGCAGGTCTTAAAGAACGCTGTCCGGCGCGAGCTTGCGGGCCGCGCCGCCGGCGGCGATCGCCAAGAGGACGGCCGGGGCGGTGACCGCAACCCCGGCGAAGAACGGCGCGTTCGGCGTCCAGGCGAACAGCGCCAGCGCCGCCTGCGGGCCAATGAGCCGAGACGCGCCGTCCATGGCGTTGTTCAGACCGAGCACCTGGCCCTGGTGGTCGGGATCGGTCGCGCCCGAAACCAGCGCCGCGGTGTTTGGGTAGGACAGGGACTGGCCGAGCGACATCATCGCCATAATGGCCACGGTGGCGAGGCCGGACGGCGACAGCGGCTGCATCGCCAGGCAAAGAGCGGTCAACCCGACGCCCGCCGCCAATGTCGGCGCCTGGCCGAAGCGCCGCGAAAGCGGGCCGGTCAGAAACGCCTGGCTGAGCGTCGCCGCGATCGCCGCGACCGTGAAGCACAGGCCGATGTTGGCCGGCGTCCAGGTGTAGCGGTGGGTGGCCCAGAAGCCGAACGTCGACTCGATGCCGTTGAGCGCCAGGCCGGCGGCGAAGGTCAGGATCATCAGCCGCCCGATCACCGGATGGCGCAGCGCCTGGCGAACGATCCTCGGCCGGGCCGGGCGCGGCGCCTCCGGGGCCCTGTCGCCGCGCCGGCGGCTCTCGCGCACGATCAGGAGCACGCCGAGCGCGGAGATGGCGGCCAGCACCGCGGCGACCAGCAGCGGCGCGCGGAAACCGGCGGGTCCCTCGGCGGGCCGCGCCAGGAGGCCGCCCAGGCCTGGCCCGAAGATGAAGCCAACGTTGTAGGCGGCGCCCAGGTAGCCCATGCGCCCGGCGCGGCGGGCGACCGGCGTCACGTCGGCGATGTAGCTCGCCACCACCGATCCGTTGCCGCCGGCGACGCCGCCCAGGAAGCGGACCAGGCAGCCGACGAAGACGTTGGGCGCGAACGCCAGGGCCAGAAAGCAAACACAGTTCGCGATCACGGTCGACACCAGGATGGGCTTGCGCCCGATGCGATCGGAAAGACGCCCCCAGAAGGGCTCGCCGAAGAAGGACCCGGCCGAGTAGCCCGAGAAGAAGAGGCCGATCTGCCAGCCGGTTGCGTGGAAGGAGCGGGCGTAGAACGGCAACAGCGGCACGATCACGCCGAAGCCCAGCATGTTCATCAGCATCACGAGCAGCAGCGCGGCGAGCGCCACCCGCGACGCTTTGAGCGCCGCTTCCTCCGATGCGATGGCGGACATAGCGCCGCTGGTAAGCCGGAACCGGTCGCGCCGGCAAGCGAACCGCTAGTTGGGCGGGTTGTACCTCGCGAGGAAGTCGATGGTCGCCTGCAGCATCTGCAGCCGCGTGTCGCCGTGACTGAGGTAGTGGTCCTCGTGCTTGAGCGTGACGAGCTCGACCGTCTTACCCGCCCGCTTCAGCGCGTCGGCCATGAGCTGGCTCTGCACGAACGGAACGGTCGTGTCCTCCGCCCCATGGATCAAGAGGATCGGGATGT
>DATGIN010000136.1:0-5638 GCA_035295705.1 Caulobacteraceae bacterium | reverse complement strand
CGACGTTCTCGTTCCCACCGTCACCGACCGCATCGACGCCGCCGTCCTGGCGCAGGCCGGCCCCAATCTCCGCCTCATCGCCTCCTTCGGCACTGGCGTCGACCACATCGATCTCGCGACGGCGCGGCAGCGCGGCATCACTGTGACCAACACGCCGGGCGTCCTCACCGAGGACACGGCCGACATGACGATGGCGCTGATCATGGCCGTGATGCGCCGCGTGACCGAGGGCGCCGCGATTGCGCAGGCCGGCGGCTACAGCGGCTGGCACCCGATGTGGATGCTCGGCAAGCGGCTGAAGGGCGCGAAACTCGGCATCGTCGGCATGGGGCGCATCGGCCAGGCGCTCGCCCGGCGCGCGAAGGCCTTTGGCCTTCTGGTCAACTACCACAACCGAAAGCCGGTCGGCGCGCCGCTGGAGGCCGAGCTCGAGGCGACCTACTGGCCGTCGCTCGACCAGATGCTGGCGCGCATGGACGTCGTCTCGCTCAACTGCCCGCACACGCCCGCGACCTACCACCTGATGTCAGCCCGGCGGCTGCGGCTGCTGCAGCCGCACGCGATCATCGTGAACACCTCGCGCGGCGAGGTGATCGACGAGGCGGCGATGGCCGAGATGATCGAAGCCGGCGCCCTCGGCGGCGCGGGCCTGGACGTCTTCGAGCACGAGCCGAACATCAACCCGCGGCTGAAGAACCGCCCGAACGTCGTGCTCTTGCCGCACATGAGCTCGGCCACGGTCGAGGCGCGGGTCGAGATGGGCGAGAAGGTGATGATCAATATCCGCACCTTCCTCGACGGCCACAAACCGCCCGACCGCGTGATCCCGTCGATGCTCTAGGCGCGCTCCGCGAGCGCCGGGGCGGCCCGATCGACGCCCGCCGCGAAGACCAGGTCGAAGGCGCCGCCGAGGACGACATCGAGGTTGCCGCTTCGCTGCCCGCTCAGGCTGTCGCGAACCAGCGGCGATGGCTGTTCGCGGTACCGCCGCACGATGCGGTTGGCCGGGGCTTCGCGGGCGAGGGCGCCGTCGAGCGCGCGGTAGAGCGCCGCCGCTGCGCCGGCTTCCTCCGGCGGGCCGGCGGCCACCTCGACGCGGGCGCTTTCGCGTTTGCGCGGCTCGCCGCCGCTCTCCAGCACATGCAGCCCGCGCTCGGCGACGAGCGTGCGATAGGCGCCGAAGCCGAAGACGAGCAACAGCGGCGGCTTATCGCCCGAGCGGACCAGGCGGTGTTGCATGCGCCTGGCCTCGGCCCAGGCGCGGTACATCCCGAGCAGCCGCCCGCACCAGGCCGACGACGGTTCCGTTTCGCCGCCGTCGAGCACCGGTTCGATCCGAAGCACAGCGTCCGCCGGCGCACCGGTCAGCGCGTCGCTCACGCCCGCCTCCGTCAGCCACAGCTGCAGCGCCAGTCTGGCCACGAGGTCGCGCGCGGCCGCCTCGCCGCCGGTCTTGGCGCCCCCCAGGCGGTCGCCCAGCCTGCGCACGGTGCGCGCCGCCTCGGTCACGCGGTCGACCAGGTTGATGGCGGCGAAGACCTCGCCCCGCTCGCCCCGCGACCAGATCTCGGGATCAGCCGCCGCCGCCGCCAGCCGGGACTTGAGCGCCGCCCAGTCCGCGGAGGCGAGCGTGGCCGCGAGCGCGTCGACCCGGGCGTGCAGGAACGTGCGGGCCGAGCCGCTCCCCTCCGGCCGCAGGATGAGCGACGGCAGGTCGAGCGTCGGGGCGGCCTCGCTCCGCTTCGGGGCTTCGGCGGCCGGGCCCGGCTCGTTCGGCGCCTCGGCGTCCGGGTCGAGGAACTCGACCTCGATCGCGCCGCCGCCGGCGCGCACGAAGAGGAACTGGTCGCCCTCGGGGAAGCGGTGCTCGACCAGCGTCGCCGCCAGCGGCGCGAGCAGGTACTGGTCGATCGCCCGCTTGAGCGGCCGCGCGCCCATCTCCGGCGAGAAGCCCTTGTCGAGCAGGAAGTCGAGCGCCGAGGGCTCCCATTCGACCGCCCATTCGCGGTTGCGCAGTCCGCGCCGGCCGAGCACCTCCGCCAGCTCCTTGCGCAGAATGCGGTACATCAGCGCCCGCGACAGCGGCTTGAACACGACGACCCGGTCCAGGCGGTTCACGAACTCGGGGCGGAAGGCGCGGCCGACCGCGGCCAGGATCTGCTCCTCGGTGAAGACATCCTTTGGCGTGCCGAACCCCATTCCGGATGACCGGTGGCTCACCGCGCCAAGGTTCGACGTCAGGATAATGATGGTGTGGCGAAAGTCCGCGCTGTGGCCGGCGGCGTCGGTCAGCCGGCCGTCGTCGAACACCTGCAGGAAGAGGTCCCAGACGGCGCCCGCGGCCTTCTCGAACTCGTCGAGCAGCACCACAGAGAACGGCTGCTTGCGGACGCGCTCGATGAGGGGGTCCCCAGCCGCGGCGCCGCCGCCGCGCTCGCCAACGATCTTGGCGATGGAATCCGGCGCCTGGAACTCGCTCATGTCCAGGCGCACCAGCCGGTCCGCCGAGCCGAAAAGGAACTCGGCGAGCGTCTTGGCGAGCTCGGTCTTTCCGGTCCCGGTCGGGCCTGCGAACAGGAAGACCCCAATCGGCTTCGTCGGGTCGACCAGGCCCGCCTTCAGCATCGCGATGCGATCGACGACCGTGGCGACCGCCTCGTCCTGGCCGATGACCCGCTCGGCGAAATAGTCGCGCACCTGGGCGAGGTCGATGGGCTCGTGGTTGTCGAGGATCTGCGCCGGCAGGCCGGTCGTTCGCGCGACCGCTTCGACCACGTCCCGCTCGGTCATCACCCCCTCGCGCGCCAGCTCGGCTGCGCGCTTGAGGACGTCGGCGACGGCGCCGGGCGCAAGGTCGGCCTGCAGATATTGTTGGGCGAAGTGCAGCGCCGCTTCGAGCGCCGCCGGGGCGACCTTCAGCGAGCCCCGTGCTTCCAGGCGTTCGCCGACCTGCGCAGCCAGCGCGCGGAGCTCGGCGTCATCGAAGGGATCGAGTCGCACCAGCTCGAAGTGCGTGCTGAGCGCCGGATGCGCGCGCAGCACGCGCGTGGCGCCGGCAAGCTCGGCCTCGGCCAGGATCACGAGTCGCCCCGCCGCGAGGGCGGGAAGGATCTGGTCCAACACGCTTGCCGCCTGCCCCTGGTGCGTGCCGCTTTCCGCAAGCAGCCGCAGGTCGCCCACGCACCAGGCGACGCGCTTGCCGACGTCCAGCTCGGAGACGACCTGACGGACCCGCCCCTCCAACTGGCCGAAGTACATCTGGCCGGCCATCAATTCGGCGGTGCTGGCCTCGAAGACCCGCCACCCCTCGGCCGCCAACCGCTGGCCGAGCAGGGCGAGGAAGCTAGACTTGCCGGTCCGCGGGCCGCCGGTGACAAGGACCGATTTTGCCGATGGACCCGTCACCGCGCGCTCCGCCTCGCCGAGCGCGGCCGCCCAGGGGGCGGGCTCCACCAGCAGGGCGTCGTCTCGCGCGCCCCAGAAGCGGCCGAACGCTGTCAGCGCCGCCTCGTCGACGCGGCCAGCCTGTCTGCGGGCAAGCTCGTCAAGCAGGGCGTCCGCGTAGGCATGGTCGACCGCGTGCAGGAATGCGCGAACATGATCGATGGAGAACGCCGCGTCGGTCGGCAGAGCGTCGAACGCCGCGGGATCGCGCCGCGCCACGCAGCCGTCGAAGTACTCGCGGAAGCTCTCGATCAGCATGCTGTGCTGCGCCCACCAGGCGTCGGCGATCAGGACGGGAGTCCCCGAGGCGGGCCGTTCCGCCAGGCTGCCCAGGTAGCGCAAAACGTAGTGCAGCGTCCCCGGCGGGAAGGTTCTGAGCTGCAATAGCGTGGCGGCCGCAAGCGCTTGCCGATCCTCCCGCCGGGCGAGCGCCTCGTAAGCCGCCGAGGCCAGGAGCCACAACCGTCCGAGCGCGTAGTGGCGGACGAGATCGGTGTCCGACCGCGCCGGATCCGCGAGCAGCTCGACGGCGCGCTGGAAGTCGGGCGCATCGATGAGCTCGCGCGGGTGGGTCGTCTGTTCGGCCTTGCCCTCGAGCCTGGCCGCGAGATCCTGCAGCTGCACGCTCGCCGACGGGTCCTCGACCGAGGTGGGCGCGATTGGCGGCGGCGCGATGGCCGCCGGCCGGCGCGCCCGCCGCAACCAGCGTGCGAGAAGAAGCGCCGCGGCCGACAACACCAGCAGGCCGATCAGCCAGCTCATGCCGGGCTGCCCTCCCCGCAGGCGGGACAGCCGGGGTCGGGCGCGATGCGGACGGTGCGGCTCTCGCCGGAAAGGGCGTCGTAGATCAGCAGGCGCCCTGCGAGCGGCTCGCCCGCCTGCGCGATGAGCTTTACGGCCTCGACCGCCATCATCGCGCCGATGACCCCGGCGAGGGCGCCGATGACGCCGACCACGGAGCAGGTCTCGGCGTCCGGCGGCAGCTCGGGCACGAAACACCGGTAGCAGGGGCGCCCTTTGAACACCCCGATCTGGCCGGTCCAGCGCCCGATCGCCCCGGAAACGAGCGGGATGTCCAGGCGAACCGCCGCGTCGCTGACCGCAAACCGGGTGGCGAAGTCGTCGGTCCCGTCCAGCACCAGGTCGACGCCCCGCAGCAGCTCCTCGGCGTTGCCCGGGTCCAGGTGTGCGTCTCGCGTCTCGAAGGCGACCTCCGGATTGAGTCCCGCCAGGCGCTCGGCGGCGGCCTCGACCTTCACGCGGCCCACGTCGTTGGTGGCGTAGAGGATCTGCCGCTGCAGGTTGGACAGCGCCACCACGTCCGGGTCGATCAGCCGGATGCGCCCAACCCCGGCGGCGGCGAGATAAAGCGCCGCCGGCGCGCCCAGCCCGCCGGCGCCGACGATGGCGACGCTGGCGCCCTTCAGCGCCTGCTGGCCCGGCCCGCCGATCTCGCGCAGCACCAGGTGCCGCGCATAGCGCTCGACCTCGGCGTCGGTGAAGCTCATGCGTCTTGACCCCGCATGCGCGCGCCGCCACATGCGCGCCCATGACCGATAACACCTTTCCGGCCTGGCATGGCACGACCATCCTGGCGGTGCGCAAGGGCGGCGCGACCGTCATCGCCGGCGACGGACAGGTGACGCAGGGCGCGACCGTGGTGAAGGGCAACGCGCGCAAGGTGCGCCGACTGGCCGACGGCAGGGTTCTGGCCGGCTTCGCCGGCGCCACGGCCGACGCCTTCACCCTGATCGAGCGCCTGGAGGCCAAGCTGGAGCAGTATCCGGAGCAGCTCTCGCGGGCCTGCGTCGACCTCGCCAAGGACTGGCGGACGGACCGCTATCTGCGGCGTCTCGAGGCCATGCTGCTCGTCGGCGACAAGACCAGCCTCTACACCGTGACCGGCGCGGGCGACGTGCTCGAGCCGGAAGCCGGTGTGGCGGCGATCGGTTCCGGCGTGCAGTACGCGCTTGCCGCCGCCCGGGCGCTCATGACCTTCGATCTTTCGGCGGAAGAGGTCGTGCGCAGGGCCATGGCGATCGCGGCCGACATCTGCGTCTACACCAACACCGAGCTGGTGGTGGAAAGCCTCGCCGCTTGAGCCGGAAGTAGGATGACCGAGTTTTCCCCCCGCGAGATCGTCTCCGAGCTCGACCGCTTCATCGTCGGCCACGTCGAGGCCAAGCGAGCCGTC
>DATGIN010000135.1:0-8877 GCA_035295705.1 Caulobacteraceae bacterium | reverse complement strand
GGAGTACGGCATGCTGCCGAGGGCGACCCACACCCGCGGCCGCCGCGAGGCGGCCGAGGGCAGGCAGTCCGGCCGCAGCCAAGAGATCCAGCGGCTCATCGGCCGCTCGCTGCGCGCGGTCACCGACCTGAAGGCGCTCGGCGAGCGGCAGATCGCCATCGACTGCGACGTGCTGCAGGCGGACGGCGGCACGCGCACCGCCTCTATCACCGGCGCCTGGGTCGCCCTTCGGCTCGCGACCCGCTACCTGATGAGCGAGGGCGTGATCGCCGCCGACCCGATCCTCGACCAGGTCGCGGCTATCTCGTGCGGCGTGCACCAGGACACGCCGGTCCTCGACCTCGACTACGAAGAGGACAGCCAGGCCGAGGCCGACGCCAACTTCGTCCTGACCGGCGCGGGCGATATCGTCGAGATCCAGGCGACCGGCGAGCGGCGCGGCTTCACGCGCGATGAGTTCGAGGCGCTGTTCGCGCTCGCCCGCAAAGGCATCGGCGAGCTGGTGGAGATGCAGAAGGCGAGCGTCGCCTAGGGCTTCGGGCAGGCGGCGATCATCGCGTCCACCGCCGCGTCCACCGAGGGTATCGGCACGAAGAGCTCCGTCTGCTTGTAGCTCGTGAACGGCACGACATAGTCGAAAGCGAGGTCGCGCAAGCCCTCGAAGCTATTGGCCATGACTTTGCGGCTGTGGTTTCCCGGCCGCCAGCGGCCGTTCTCGCGCCAAACGAAATCGGCGGTGAAAAGGATGCGCGCCCCCTCGACGGCGGCCAACGTGGAAAACTGGCCAGGGGTGTGGCCCGGCGTCGGCACGAGAAGGACGTCCCCCTCGACCGTGGTCCGCTCGAGCGGCAGCGCGTGGTGGATGCGCACGGCGTTGGCCCGGTGGCCGACCGCGTCGGCCTCGATGCGGCTCGCATACACCGTCGCGCCGAACCGCTCGGCGATCTGGTTGGTCGGCGGCCCGCCCAGGTGGCGGTCGCTGATCACAACGGCTTTGACGCCGCCCATCGCCTCCAGCTCGGCGAAGCTGTCGCTGATCGACCCGATGCGGGTCGCGTCCAGGATAAGGTTGCCGCCCGGCCGGCGAACGAAGTGGGTGTAGCCGAACCCCTTGTTCCCGTTCGAAGGGACGAGGAAGACGCCGGGCAGAGCCTCGCGCATCAGTCGGGATGCTCGTCGAGAAGTTGGCCGAAGCAGAGGGTGAGCCCGTTCAGGTCGCGCACGATCAACTCGCGGCCGTTGTAGATCGTCCGGTCGACCGGGCCCTCGACGATGTCGGCGCCCCTTTTCTTCAGCTCCTCCGCCAACGCTCGCACGTCGGTCGTGTAGAGGTATACGTCGAGCACGCCCGCGGTTTCGCCGGCCGGCCGCGCCGGCGCCGCTTCCGGCCCGACCTGGCGCATGCTCAGGCGCACGTCGTCGCGGTCGAGCATGACGAAGCTCGGGGGGTTCCCCCAGATCCCGTCGAACGTGAAGCCGAGCACGTCGCGATAGTACTCCGCGGTCTCGAACACGTCGGCGAAACCGGGCATCACGCGCGTCAAGCGGGGTTGCGCCATCGGCGAGGCTCCTGTCCCAATGCCACGTTGCTCCGATATGATACGTTTGGTATCAGTATCGATACTATCCGTCAAGGCCCCGCCCGTGATCACGAACCTGCAGATCCGCGCCGCAAGGGCGCTCCTGGGCTGGAGCCAGGCGAGGCTGGCGGACGAAGCCGGCGTCTCGGTGATCACCATCAAGCGGCTCGAGGCGTCGGACGAGCCGTTCCACGCCCGCTACGACATCGTGATGAAGGTGCAGGGCGCGGTCGAACGCGGGGGCGTCGCGTTCCTGGGCGAAGGCTTCAGCCACGGCGTGCAGCTCAAGCGAAGCTAGTCGATTCCGCCATCATCCTCCTCGTCGCCGCCGTCGTCCGGCGGCCCGGCGTCGAACGAGAGCAGGTCGCCTGGCTGACAATCGAGCTCGCGGCAGAGCGCATCCAGCGTCGAGAACCGGATCGCGCGCGCCTTGCCTGTCTTCAGGATCGAGAGGTTGGCGATCGTCACGCCGACGCGGTCGGCAAGCTCGGTCAGCGACATGCGACGCTCGAGGAGGATGCGGTCGAGGCGGACGCGGATCGGCATCACGGAGCGAGCTTTCCAGCGTCTCTAGATCGTCAGTTCGGCTTCGCGGCGCAGCCTTGCGCCTTCGCGAAACACCTCGGCAAGGACGAAGACGACCAGCACCGCGAACCAGGTCGTGACGTTCGGGCCGGCGTTCTGTCCACACGCCGTGCGCGCGGCGAGGTTCGCGTCGATCAGCCCCATCGGCCAGCGCAGCACCTCGAGTACGCCGAGCGCCGCCAGCACCAGTCCGATCACCCGCAGGCGCCGGACGTTGCCGGGATGGAACGGGTCGCCGGCCGTCAGCGTCGCGAAAATGCGCCTGAGTTCGCCGACGATGACCAGGATGCCGCCGGCGTAAAGGGCGGTCACGAAGAGGCCCCCGGCGATCTCGAGGCCGCTTGGGGCGCCGCGCCCCGAGGCGCGGATCATGCTGGAGAAGAGGGCTGGATCGAGGTCGAACAGCAGCGACGCCAGAATGCCCAGCCCGATGAGCGCCACGCTGATGGCGAGCGCGACGTAGACGACGTCGAGGATGATTTTCAGGAAGCTGGAGACCGAGCCTGGTCCGAGTGCACGCATGGCTGGCCCCCCGCACTTTGGTCTCATCGGGCGGTGGTGGCGCCCGGTTTCGCCGTCGGTCCCCTGCCGCTGGACCCGGCTTGCAGCGGGTCAGTTCAGGAGGCCGACGGCGAAGATGCCCCGGCTCGGCGCGCGGTCAAGGCCGGCGCGCCTCTACAGGGCATGGACAGCCAGGGCGATCGCGGCGACCGGCAGAGCGGCCAGCATCGCGAGTTGCCCGAAGGTCATCGCGAAGCGATCGATGATGTCCGTCAAAGACGTGGTCATGGCTAAAGTCCCTCTCAGTTTGATGTTGCGTCGCAGCATCCGGGTCGGTTGAGCTTCGTTTTGAGCCGCTCCAAGCCCATCTGCTGGTCCAGCTGAATACGTTGATATCGACTTTCGATCAACAAATTTATCGATAAACAATATTAAATCGGCGTAATTCATTACATCTTCGCAATGCAGCATCGGCGCGGCGCGAGCGCCCGCTTGAATCGATTGCAAAGCCTTGGAACCCTAGGGGCATGCCGTTGCAGCTCGCCCCGGGCGCCCGCCTCGTCGCCGCCACCCACAACCCCGGCAAGGCGCGCGAACTGCGCGAGCTCCTCGGCGGCGGCTTCGATGTCTCGACCGCCGCGGATCTCGGCCTGCCGGAGCCCGAGGAGACGGAGACGAGCTTCGTCGGCAACGCGCTGCTGAAGGCCCGCGCCGCGGCCGATGCGAGCGGGCTCATCGCGCTGGCCGACGATTCCGGCCTTTCCGTCGCGGCGCTCGAGGGGGCGCCGGGCATCTACTCCGCCCGTTGGGCGGGGCCCGGGCGCGACTTCGCGCTCGCGATGGCCAAGGTCGAGGAACGGCTCGAGCAGGCCCGGCGAGGCGACATGAGCGCCTGGTTCACCTGCGCGCTGGCGCTTGCATGGCCGCAAGCGGCGGCGGTGGTCGTCGAGGCGCGCGTGGACGGTGCGGTGCGCTTCCCGCCGCGCGGCGACAAGGGCTTCGGCTATGACCCGATCTTCGTGCCGGACGGTGAAACGCGCAGCTTCGGCGAGATGGACTGGGACGAGCACGCCGCCCGCAGCCACCGCACGCTGGCGTTCGCCAAGCTGAAGGCCGCGGTGCTTTGACGGGGCGGGGCCGACCGGCGCCGCTCGCCGTCTACATCCATTGGCCCTACTGCGCCCGCATCTGCCCGTACTGCGACTTCAACGTCGTTCGGGCGCGCGCCGGAAGCGACGCCATGCGGCTCGCCGACGCGATCGCGGGCGACCTCGCCGGCCAGGCGCGCCTCACCGGCGAGCGCAGGCTGGCGTCGATCTTCTTCGGCGGCGGCACGCCTTCGCTGATGGCGCCGGAGATCGCCGCGCGGCTGATCGAGACCACGCGCCGGCTGTGGCCCACCGACGGCGCGGTAGAGGTGACGCTGGAGGCCAACCCGGCGGATGCGGAGCGCTTCGCGGCCTTCGCGGCGCCAGGGGTCGAGAGGCTTTCGCTCGGGGTCCAGTCCCTGGACGATGCGGCGCTCGCCTTCCTGGGCCGCGACCATGACGCGGCGACCGCGCGCCGCGCCCTCGACCGCGCGCTTGCCACGTTCGCGCGCGTTTCGATCGACCTGATCTATGCGCGCCCCGGCCAGACGCCGGCGGCCTGGGCCCACGAGCTCGCCTGCGCCGCAGCGCTCGGCGCCGAGCACATCTCGCCCTACCAGCTCACCATAGAGCCGGAGACGGCGTTCGGCCGCGCCGCCGCCCGCGGCGCGCTCGCCGCCGTCGACGAGGACGAAGCGCTGGCGCTGTACGAGACCACCCAAGCGGTCCTCGAAGGCGCCGGCTACGACGCCTATGAGGTCTCCAACCACGCGCGCGGCCCGGCCGCGCGATCGCGGCACAATCTCGCGGTCTGGCGCGGCCGCGACTACGTCGGCGCCGGCCCCGGCGCCCACGGCCGCCTGACGCTTGCCGGCGCGCGCGTCGCGACGGTCGGCGCGCGGCGGGTTTCCGACTACCTCGCCCGGGTCGCCGAAGCCGGCGTCGGGTTCGCTGTCCGCGAGCCGCTCACCGCGCGCGAGTCAGCCGAGGAGCGCCTGCTCTTCGGGCTCCGCACCAGCGAGGGCGTCCGCTGGGAGGATGTAGCGCCGCTCGGGCTTGCATCCGCCCACCCCCTGATCGTCGAGCTCGTTGACGGCGGGTGGCTCGCCGCCACGCCCGCCGCGCTCGCCGCCACGGCCAAGGGTCGCCCCGTGCTCGATCACCTCACCGCCCGGTTGGCCGCGGCGGACGCACCCGCCCATGCCGCCTAGGCCGCCAGCGCCGGCGCTGAGCCAGGCGCCGCTGGCGCCCGGTCTCTACGTGGTCGCTACGCCGATCGGGAACCTGCGCGACGTCACGCTGCGCGCCCTCGACGTCCTCGCCGGCTGCGACCGCGTGCTCGCCGAAGACACGCGCGTCACCGGCAAATTGCTGGCGACCTACGGAATCAAGAAGCCGTTGGAGCGGCACGATGATCACACGCCAGAGCATGTGCGGGCCAAGCTCGTCGAGGCGATGCGGGCGGGGGCGCGGCTCGCGCTCTGCTCCGACGCAGGCGTCCCGCTCGTCTCCGACCCGGGGCTGCCGCTGGTGCGCGAGGCGATCGCCGCAGGCGTTGCGGTCATTCCGGCGCCTGGCGCGTCGGCGTCCTTGGCGGCGCTCGCCGCCGCCGGATTGCCCACCGACCGCTTCCTGTTCGCCGGCTTTCCGCCGCCACGGCCGGCGGCGCGGCGCGCGTGGCTGGAGGAGCTGAAGGGCGTTCGGGCCACGCTCGTCCTGTTCGAGGCCCCCGCGCGCCTGCAGGCCAGCCTCGCCGACATGGCCGCGGTGTTTGGCGAGCGGCCGGCGGCGGTCGCGCGCGAGCTCACCAAGCTGCACGAGACCCACTATCACGGCGCGCTCGGGACGCTCGCCGCGCACCCGGAGCTGGCGCGCCCGAAGGGCGAGATCGTCGTCGTCATCGGCCCGCCCACGGACAAGCCCCCCGACGACGCCGACGCCGACCGCGCGCTGGCCGAAGCGCTGACCCGTCTCGGGCCGGCGCAGGCGGCGGCGGAGGTCGCGCGCAGCCTCGGCCTCGACCGGCGCTCGCTCTACAGCCGGGCCCTGGCGCTGAAAGGGACCCGATGAGCGAGGTCCGCCGCCTGCGCGGAACCATAGCGCGCGCGACAGGTCGTCGCGGCGAGGTGCTGGCGGCGCTTTGGCTGATGGCCAAGGGCTACCGCATCCTCGGCTTCCGGCTGCGCCTCCGTCAGGGCGAGATCGACCTGCTCGCCGCCCGCCGCGGGGTGCTTGCAGCGGTTGAGGTCAAGGCGCGGACGACGCTGGAGGCGGCGCTCGAGGCAGTGACGCCGGCCCAGCGGGTCCGCCTGCGCCGCGCGCTTGCCTCCTTCGCCGCGCGCAGGCCGCGCTACGCCGCCGCCGAGCTCCGGATCGATTTGGTCGCACTCGCGCCTGGCCGCTTCCCGCGTCATATTCGCGGCGCTTGGCTAGAGGACGGCGATTCGTGACGGTCGGGGGCGGCCGGGCGGGGCCCGGATGAATCGAGACGACGCGGAGGCTGCGTTGGCGGCCGCCGGAGAGACTTCGGACCCGGCGTTTCCGCTGTTCGAGGCGGCGATCGCCTGCGCGTTGCACGAGGACGCTTCCCGCGACCCGGAGCCCGCCCGCGCCTGCGCCCGCGACGCCGCCGAACGGGTCGCGGCGCGCCTCAAGCAGGACGGGCCGGCGGAGGCGCTGGCCGACGCGATGGCGCTCGACATGCGGCTGGGCGGCGACCTCATGACCTACGAGGATCCGGCCAACGCCGACATCATCTCCCTCTGGGAGCGGCGCCGCGGCCTGCCGGTGACGCTGGGCGTCGCATACATCACCGCCGGCCGCGCGGCCGGCCTCGACGTGCGCGGCGTCGACTTCCCGAACCACTTCCTTCTTCGCATCGAGACGCCGGAGGGGCCGCTCGCGCTCGATCCGTTTGCCGACGGCCGGGTCGTGCCGCCGTCGGAGCTTGCCCGCCGCGCCCTGCACGCCGGCCAGCCGCCCGAGGCCGTCCAGCGGCTGGACGTGCTGATGGCGCCCATTCCCGACCGGCTGGTGCTGATCCGGGTGCAAAACAACCTCTACCTGCGGGCCCGCGAGGCGGGCGACCACGCCGCCGCAGAGCGCGCCGCGCTCCGCCGCGCGCTCCTGCTGCCTTCCGATCACCGAACCTGGCTCGACCTCGCCGCCGAGCGGGAGGCGCAGGGCGCGCTCAGCGGCGCGCTCGAGGCGCTCGCGCGGGCCAAGCGCCTCGAGGGTGGCGGCGTCGCCGCCGCCCGGGCGGCGCACGACCGCGTTCGCTTGCGCCTGAACTAGCCTTATAGAGACGCGCCATGGCGCTAAGCGTGGCCGTCCAGATGAACCCGGTCGAGGCGGTCAACATCGAGACCGACACGACCTTCATGCTGATGCTCGAGGCGCAGGCGCGCGGGCACAGCCTCTTCGTCTACACGCCGGACAAGATCGCGCTGGAGGACGGGCGGGTCACCGCCCGCGGCCGCTCCCTCAACGTCCAGCCGGTCAAGGGCGACCACCATCGCCTCGGGCCGTTCGAGGCGCGCGACCTCGGCGGCCTCGACGTCGTCCTCATGCGCCAGGACCCGCCCTTCGACCTCGCCTACATCTCGGCGACGCACTTCCTGGAGCGCATCCATCCGCGCACGCTGGTGGTGAACAACCCGGCCGAGGTCCGCAACGCCCCGGAGAAGCTGTTCGTGACCCGTTTTGCGGGTATCCAGCCGCCAACGCTCATCACCTCCGACCGCGAGGCGATCATCGCGTTCCGCGCGCGCCACGGCGAGCTGGTGCTGAAGCCGCTCTACGGCGGCGCCGGGTCCGGCGTCGTGATGCTTCGCCCCGACGACCCCAACCTCGATGCGCTGCTCGAGTTCTACGCGCTCATCGGTCGCGAGCCGGTGGTGGCGCAGAAGTTCATCCCGGCCGTCGCCGAGGGCGACAAGCGCATCCTCATCGTCGACGGGGAGCCGATCGGCGCCATCAACCGCGTGCCCGCGGCCGGGCAGGTGCGCTCCAACCTCGCCCGCGGCGGCAGGCCAGAGCCGGTCGAGCTGACGCAGCGCGATCGCGAGCTGTGCGCCGCCATCGGGCCGGAGCTGAAAGCGCGCGGCCTCATCTTCGTCGGCATCGACGTGATCGGCGACTACATGACCGAGATCAACGTCACCTCGCCCACCGGCGCCCAGCAACTGAAGCGTTTCGGCGGCGCCGACGCCGCCGCGCTCCTCTGGGACCGCATCGAGGCCATCCGCGCCGCCGCCTAGCCTGGCCGTCGCCGTTCCTCAGGGGGCTGCATGAAGCCGCCGAGCGCGTCCTCGACCGCCTGTGCGATGGCCAGCGTTCGCCCGTCGCCGGCGCGCGCGCCGATGATCTGCGCCCCGACCGGCAGGCCATCGGCGGCGACGCCTATCGGGATGGCGGTCGCCGGCAATCCGCACGCGGTGGCGAGCGCGATCCAGTTCAGCATCGCCATGTAGGGAAACGCGCCGCCATCCGAGGCGGCCAGCGTGCGCGGGCCGCGGTGCTGGTGCGGAAACGCCGTGACTGGGGCGATGGGCGCGATGACGGCGTGCACGCGGGTGAACAGCGAGCGGGCCTGCGCGGCGAACTTCGCCCGCGCTTCGTCGGCGGCGATCCACTCCGAATGGGTCGCCGTGCGCGCGAGAATCGGGCGCGCCCACGCCGCGGGGCGGCCGCCGAGCGCGCTCGCCACCTTGGCGAGCGGACGCAGGCGCTGCATCGTCCTGAATGTGCGCTTGGGCAGGTCCTCGGCCAGCACCGAAGACAGGAGCACGCTGTAGGCCTCCAGCAGACGCTGCCCGTCCACCGGGCGCACGCGCTCGATGGCCACGCCGCGGGTGGTGAGCTCGGCGACGAAGCTCTCGATCACGGCCCGCACCTGGGGGTCGAGATCGAACCCGGGCTCCTCGATCCAAAGGCCGAGCTTCAGCTCCGTCAGCTCGGCCGGCGGAGCCTTCGGCGCCAGCGGCCCCTGCTCGAGCACGGAAAGGAGCAGGCGAAGGTCCCGCGCCGAGCGCGCCATGGGCCCGACGACGTTCAAATCGCGCTCCGCCAGGGTGCCAGGTCTGGGCGGAACGTGGCAGAGCTGGCTGACCATCCCCCAGGTC
>DATGIN010000134.1:0-5423 GCA_035295705.1 Caulobacteraceae bacterium | reverse complement strand
CCGAGCGCATAGCCGACCGAGATGTCGGCGGCGGTGAAGTCGCCGGCCAGATAGTCGCCCTGCTCGAGCTTCTTCTCGACCGCCCCCAGGCGGCGGATGAACATGCCCTTGGCCGCCTCGGTCGTGAAGTTCTCCTTCTGGCCTTCCGGCGCCATGAATTGCGTCGCGATCACCGGGTTCATGTAGGCCGCCAGCGACGCCTCGCCGAAGGTGAGGAACTGCAGGTAGTCGCCGAAGCGCGGATGCTCGGCCCTCAGCGCCAGCGGCGTCGGGCCGTACTTCTCGGCCACGTACTGCATGATCGCCGTCGACTCGCTCATGCGCACGTCGCCGTCGCGCATCGCCGGAAAGGCGCCAAGCGGGTTCGCCTCCAGGAACTCCGCGCTCGGCTGGCCGAACGTCTCGGTCTTCACCTGGTAGGGCACGCCCATTTCCTCGCAGAGCCAGATGACCCTCAGCGAGCGGGTCCTTGGCACGTGGTAGATCGTCAGCATGGGCCTCGCCCCTCCGAAGTCCGGCTTTTAGGTGTTCATCGACTGGAAGAACTCGGCGTTGTTCTTCGTCTGACGCAGCTTGTCGAGCAGGAATTCGATCGCATCCTGCGGGCCCATGGGCGCCAGGATGCGGCGCAGCACGTGCGTCTTGGCGAGCTCGTCCTTGCCCATGATCAGCTCGTCCTTGCGGGTGCCGGACTTCAGGATGTCCATGGCCGGATAGATGCGCTTGTCGGCCACCTTGCGGTCGAGCTGGATTTCCGAGTTACCGGTGCCCTTGAACTCCTCGAAGATCACCTCGTCCATGCGGCTGCCGGTGTCGATCAGCGAGGTCGAGATGATGGTCAGCGAGCCGCCTTCCTCGACGTTGCGGGCGGCGCCGAAGAACCGCTTCGGCCGCTGCAGGGCGTTGGCGTCGACGCCGCCGGTCAGCACCTTGCCCGAGGACGGCACCACGGTGTTGTAGGCGCGTCCGAGGCGGGTGATGTTGTCCAGCAGGATGACGACGTCGCGCTTGTGCTCGACCAGGCGCTTGGCCTTTTCGATAACCATTTCCGCGACTTGCACGTGACGTGAGGCCGGCTCGTCGAAGGTCGACGAGATCACCTCGCCCTTCACCGTGCGCTGCATGTCGGTGACTTCCTCCGGCCGCTCGTCGACCAAGAGGACGATCAGGTAGCACTCGGGATGGTTGTGAGCGATCGCCTTTGCAATGTTCTGCATCATGATCGTCTTGCCCACCCGCGGCGGCGCGACGATCAGGCAGCGCTGGCCCTTGCCCAGCGGCGAGATGATGTCGATGACGCGCCCGGACCGGTCCTTGATGGTCGGGTCGTCGATCTCCATCACCAGCCGCTCCTCGGGGTAGAGCGGCGTCAGGTTGTCGAACGCGACCTTGTGGCGGACGTTCTCCGGCGGCTCGAAATTCACCGAATCGACCTTGGAGAGCGCGAAGTAGCGCTCGCCTTCGCGCGGCGCCCGCACGCCGCCATCGACGGTATCGCCGGTCCGAAGGCCATAGCGGCGAATCTGCGAGGGCGAGACGTAGATGTCGTCCGGCCCGGAGAGGTAGTTCGCCTCCGGGCTGCGCAGAAAGCCGAAGCCGTCCTGCAGCACCTCGAGGGTGCCGGACCCGGAGGTTTCGACGCCCTCGTCGGCGAGCGCGCGCAGGATCGCGTACATCATGTCCTGCTTGAGCATCGAGTTGGCGTTCTCGATCTCCAGCGCCTCGGCGAAGCTCACCAGGTCGGCGGCCGGCTTTTCCTTCAGCTCCTGCAGCGACATGCGCGTGAGCCCCATGGCCGCGATGGCCTGCGCGGCGGCCGACGGCTCGTCGGGTGTTTCCGCCGCCTCGACGGCGTCGGTGGCTTCCGCAAACGGATTCGGCTCCTCGCCGCCGCCCGGAAGCGTTTCAACTTGAGTGTCAGTCATGACCTTACTCTTTCAGGGGATAGTTTGGCCCTGGGCCGCATGCGCGGCGAGGGCGGCTCCGGAAGCGGAGCCTTGAGAAGAGATCCTTCGGGGGCGCCGGGGCTCGAGGAGATTCGAGGCGGCGCTGTTTTCAGTCGGATCAGACGATGGTCGCTGCTCAGCTAGGGCGCGGCGGGTCTGATGAGAGGGAGAGGATCGGGGCGGCGAGCCGCCCGCTTCGGTGTAGAGCGGAACCACAAGCTGCCGCGAACGTCAAGCGCGACAAGCGTGGCGGACTGCAGGTTCGCTGCGCCTTTGACCCGCCGAAGCGCGCGTTTCAGGTCTATAAAGCACACTTGAAAACAAACGCTTACTAGCCGTGCAGCCCGAACTTCGTGGTCGCGGCGATCACGATGACGATAGCGACGAGGAACGGCAGCTCGTTGGTCATGCGCCAGAAGCGCTCCGAGCGGGTGTTGCGGTCTTGCGCGAACATACGCCTCGCCCGCGCCAGATAGCCGTGCCAAGCGCTGAGCAGGATCACGCCGCCGATCTTGGTCAAGAACCACGGCGCGACCCAGAAGTGGGGACCGATCCTGGCAAGATCAACCCAGATCAGCGTCCCGCCGAGGACAAAGACCAGGACCATCGCTGGATTGATGATCATGCGCAGCAGCCGCGCCTCCATCACCTTGAAGGTCTCGGCCATCTCGGAACCCGGCTTGGCGCGGGTGTGGTAGGCGAAGAGGCGCGGCAGATACATCATCCCGGCCATCCAGGCGATCACCGCGACGATGTGCAGGCCGCGGATCAGGTCGAAGTAAGGCAGAAGGATCATCTAAGGCCCCCGAAGCGGACATTTCGACCAGCGGGCCGCGCAGGTAAAGGCCGAGCCCGCCACGATCGGGTCCGCTTCCAGGAGCGCGTCGGCGGCGACGCTTGCCAGCGCGTCGATGAAGGCCGCCTCGACGCCCAGCGCCGGCGCCCGCACGTAGGCGGGGCAGCCGCTGGCCTCGGCGCGCAGACGATAGTCGTGGTCGAGCTCGACCAGCGTCTCGACGTGCTCGGAAACGAAGGCGATGGGACAGACGATGACGCCCGATCCCTCGCGCGCCGCCGCCTCGATCGCCTCGAGCGTGGTCGGCCCCAGCCACTTCAGGGGGCCGACGCGGCTCTGGTAGGCGATCCGCCAGTCGAACGGCCTCGCAAGCCGCGCCGCCACCGCCTTCGCCGTCGCCTCGACCTGGTCGGCGTAAGGGTCGCCGGCTTCCACCACGCGCTCGGGCAGCCCGTGGGCGGAAAAGATCAGCCTGACCGGCTCAGGGCGGCCCGCCGCGACCCACGCCGCCTCGATCCTCTGCGCATGCGCCTCTGCAAGCCCCGCCGCGACCGGGTAGCAGCAGACCGCGCGCGAGCGGCCCGATCCCCTGTACGCCGTCTCCCAGGCGCCGAGGGAGGAAGCGGTCGTCGTGGTGGAGAACTGCGGAAAGAGCGGCAAGAGCACGATCTCGTCCGGCGCAAACGCCTGCACCTGAACGGCGACGTCGGCCGCGAGCGGGCGCCAGTAGCGCATGGCGACGAACACTTCGACCAGGGCGCCCGGCAAGCGCGCCGTCAGGGTCTCCGCGAGCGCTTGCGCCTGCCGCGTCGTTTCGGCGAGCAGCGGCGAGGCGCCGCCGATATGGTCGTAGTTGCGCCGCGCCAGGGGCGTGCGGATCGCCGCGAGCAGGGCCGCCAGCGGATAGCGGACCAGCGCCGGCGCCGCGATGATCGCCGGGTCCTTGAAGAGGTTGAACAGAAACGGCCTGACGGCGCCCGGAGCGTCCGGGCCGCCGAGGTTGAAGAGGACGACCGCGATCCGCCTGGGCTCGGCCGCAGCCATCAGCCGCTCCGCCAGCGCGTCACCCGCTCGACGACGCTGGCGATATGCTCGACCGGCGTATCGGGCGTGACGCCGTGGCCGAGGTTGAAGATCCACGGACCCTGGCCCCAGGCGTCCAGCAACGCCTCGACCGCGGCGTCCAGCGCCGTCCCGCCGGCGCGTAGCAGCTCCGGGTCGAGCGCGCCCTGGATCGTCAACCTCTCTTGCAGCCGCCGCCCGAGCTCCATCGGCGCGCCGGTGCTCAGACCCACCGCCTCGATCCCGACCGCCGCAGCATAGCGCTCGACCTGCGCCGGGGCCGCCGCGCGCGGGAAGCCGATCACCGGGGCCGAAACGCCGGCCGCGCGCAACGCCTGGACGATCCGCGCATGGGGGGCGACCACCAGCCGGTCGAAGACCGGGTCAGGCAGCTGCTCGGCCCACGATTCGAAGATCTGCAGCGCATCCGCGCCGGCCTCGGCCTGCATCGCCATGTAGCGCCACGTGGCTTCGGCCAGGAGGTCGACCAGCCGCCCGACGCTTTCCGGATCGGCGATCGCCTTTGCGCGCGCCGCAGCTCTCGCGTCTTCGCCGCCCCGACCCTCCAGCATGTAGGTCGCCACGGTCCATGGCCCGCCGGCGAAGCCGATCACGGCCCGCTCCGGCTCGAGCGCGTCGCGCACCCGGCGCACCGTCTCGCCGATCGACGCCAGCCGCCCGGTCGAAGCCTCCACCTCGCCCGCCAGAGCGTCGAGGGTCGGCATCGACCCCAGCCGCGGACCCTCGCCGGTCTCGAACCACAGCGCCTGGCCCAGCGCCTGCGGCAGGATGAGGATGTCGGCGAACACGATCGCGGCGTCGTAGGCGAAGCGCCGCACCGGCTGCAGCGTCACCTCCGCCGCCATCTGCGGATTGAAGCAGAGCGTGAGGAAGTCGCCTGCCTTGGCCCTCAGCGCCCGGTACTCCGGCAGGCAGCGCCCGGCCTGGCGCATGAACCAGATCGGCGGCCGCGCGCCCGGCCGGCCGTGCAGCGCCCGCAGAAGAAGGGGTTCTTGGCTCATCGAGAGCCGCTTAAATCGACTTGGCGGCCAAGGCTCAAGTCTCGCGGGGGGCGAGACGCCCCCTCTTCCTTAATGAAAGGTAAAGAAGAGTCTTGAGGTAGAGGCTGGTGGGTCGAAAAGCGGGGATAACCGACGAGCCTCGGCAGGCGCACACAGGCCAGCCTCGCCGGGTGCGGAAAAGCCAGGTGCGGCGGCGCGAGCCTGTGGATTGCGGGGGCGCCCAGGTAACGGCTTCGGATGGTTAATGAATCCTTAACGCTCGGCGGGCGC
Organism: Caulobacteraceae bacterium; assembly: GCA_035295705.1. GTDB lineage: Bacteria > Pseudomonadota > Alphaproteobacteria > Caulobacterales > Caulobacteraceae > Poindextera. The sequence continues at coordinate 327 of DATGIN010000134.1, read as the reverse complement.
CCCGGCCGGGCGGCGCGGGATTGTCCAACGGCTTGGGACGACTGTGCCGAGCAATCCGCCCGCCCGGCCTCGCGGTGGGCGCAGGCGGGGCTGAATCGGGGGTTGTCCAGCGCGCACGGGAGAGAGGCGTCCGCGCTGTTGGTTTTTGCCGTATGCTCGCCCACGGACCGCACCGGTCGTTAACGATTGATTAACCATGTTTGAACCGCCTGCCGGACCCACGGGCGCCGCATGACGCAAACGCGCTTTGCGACCTACTTTCACGTCCATCTCGTCTCCGACTCCACCGGCGAGACGTTGAATGCGATGGCGCGGGCGGTCTGCGCG
>DATGIN010000133.1:0-3626 GCA_035295705.1 Caulobacteraceae bacterium | reverse complement strand
GTTCCAGAAAAGATGGTGCGCGAAACGCTGGCGCGCCTGCGCCAGGAAGGTTGATGGCAAGGAAGGCTCTGCTTAGATCGCGATTCGAAAGACCGCCGGTCCCGCCGGCGCCGAAGGAGTTGTTCGCCCCATGAGCACCGTCACCGTCACTGACGCGAGCTTCGAGCAGGATGTCTTGAAGGCCGACAAGCCGGTCCTGGTCGACTTCTGGGCCGAGTGGTGCAGCCCCTGCAAGCAGATCGCGCCGGCGCTGGAGCAGATCGCCGAGGAGCTGCACAACCAGGTCACCGTCGCCAAGGTGAACATCGAGGACAGCCCGATGACGCCGTCGCGCTATGGCGTGCGCGGCATCCCGACGATGATGCTGTTCAAGGACGGGCAGATGGCCTCGATGAAGGTCGGCGCCATGCCCAAGCAGAAGATCCTCGAGTGGCTGAGCGAGACCGGCGTCCAGGCGCCGGCGGCCTGAAGGATCAGCCCAGCTGCGGCGCGCGCGGCAGGATGCTGATCAGCTGCACGCGGAAGATCAGCAGACTGTTGGGCGGAATCGGACCGGCGCCGCGGTCGCGGTAGCCGAGCTTGGGCGGGATGTAGAGCATCCACTCGTCGCCCGGCCGCATCAGCTCCAGCGCCTCGGTCCAGCCCGGGATGACGCGGTCGAGCGGCAGGTCGAGCGGCTCGCCGCGCTGGAAGGACGAGTCGAACACCTTCCCGTCCAGCAGCTTGCCTTCGTAGTTGACCTTGACCTCGTCGCCGGGGCCGGGGTGCGGCCCGTTGGCCGGACCGGAGGTCACGATCTTGTATTCGAGGCCGTCGGGCAGGGCGACGACGCCGGGCTGGCTCCGGTTCAGGCGCAGGAACCCTTGCGCGGCCTTGAGGTTAGCGGCCGCCTCGGAGTCGCCGCGACAGCCGGCGAGCGCCACCGCGGCGAGGCCGGCCGCGAGCGCGACGGCGACGGTTCTCAAAGCGCGCGCGGCGGGTAGCCCGCGTCCTTCAGCGCCTGCACCACTTCGCGCGTGTGCCGCGCGTCGCGCGTCTCGATCATGATGTCGAACTCGGCGCCCTTGGCCGGCACGTCCAGCGCAAGCCGGTTGTGCGCCACCTCGACGATGTTGGCGCCGTGGCCGCCGATGACGGCGGAGACGTTGGCCAACAGGCCCGGGCGGTCGTCGCCGATGATCTTGAGCGACACCAGCCGCTTCTCGCGCACGAGCTCGCGCGTCAGCACCGAGGCGAGCAGGCGCGGATCGATGTTGCCGCCGGAGAGGATGAGGCCGACCTTCTTCCCGCGGAACGGGTCCGGGTGCTCGATCAGCGCCGCCAGCGAGGCGGCCCCGGCCCCCTCGCAGACCGTCTTCTCGACATTGCAGTAGAGCGCCACCGCGTGCTCCAGCGACGGCTCCTCGACCAGCAGCACCTGGTCGATCAGCGGGCGGACGATCGCGTAGGTGAGATCGCCCACCTGCTTGACCTGGATGCCTTCGGCGATGGTCTGACCGCCGTTCACCGGCCCCAAGCCTCGCATCCGGGCGGTGAAGGAGGGGAAGCTCGCCGGCTCGACGCCGACGATGCTGATGTCGGGCTTCACGTGCTTGGCGGCGGTGGCGACGCCGGCGATCAGGCCGCCGCCGCCGATCGGCACCGGCAGGATCTCGAGGTCCGGGGCGTCCTCGAGCATCTCGAGCGCGATCGTCCCCTGGCCGGCCATGACGTCTTCGTCGTTGAACGGGTGCACGAAGATGAGGTCGCGCTCCTCGCAGAGCGCCTGCGCCGAAGCGGACGCGTCCTCGTAGGTCTCGCCGTCGAGCACGACCTCGGCGCCGAAGTCGCGGGTCTGCTGCACCTTCACGAACGGGGTGGCGCGCGGCATCACGATGGTGACCGGGATGCCGAGCTTCTGGCCGTGGAAGGCGAGGCCCTGGCTGTGGTTGCCCGCCGAGGCGGCGATCACCCCGCGCGAGCGGTCGTTCAGCTGCAGGAGCTTGTTTAGCGCCCCGCGCTCCTTGAACGAAGCCGTGAACTGGAGGTTCTCGAACTTCACCCACACTTCGGCGCCGGTAATCTGCGACAGCGTCTTCGAGTGCCGGCAGGGTGTGCGCTCGATGTGCCCCTTCAGCCGCTCGGCGGCGGCTTCGATCTGGGCGAAGGCGAGAGTCATGGCTGTGGCGGAGACGGCTGGGGCTGGGGGAAAGCCGCGCAACCTAACGGCGGCCAAGCCTCACCGCAATCCGCGCAACAGGTCGAGGCGCCGCATCGCCTTCCCCGGCAGGGACTGCACCGCCGGCCAGGGCAGCTTCTCGGCGGCGGCGCGCACGCCGTACTGCGCCTCGCGCATGAAGCTCGCCGCCGACGGACGGCCGACGAAGCCGTGGCTGACGCTGCGGCGCGCGTTCGCGAAGCGGTGCTTGAAGCGATAGTCCCCGGCGCCGAGGTCGAGCGTCGCGTACGGCGTTGAGTCCATCCAGCGCAGGATCTCGTCGAACAGGATGAGGCCCGGCGAGTAGCGCTCGAACTCCGGGTCGTGGGCGATGATCCAGGCGTGCAGGGTCTTGCGGCTGCGCAGGTGGAACTGGATCGCCGCCACCCGCTCGCCGACGTGCAGCGTAAAGAGCGCCCCGCCGAAGTCCGGGCCGCCGACCCCGTGCAGGGCGCGCAGAAGCTCGACCGTCCAAGGCGTATCGAAGATCACCGGCTGGCCGGTGGCGAGGTACTGGCGCCGCTTCCAGTCGAGGAGGCGCTCGAACGCTTGCGGGCAGTCGGCCATCGGGGTGAAGCGGAGGCTGGCCCGCTCGCGAGCGAGCTTGCGCCGACGGTGGGCGATGTCCTTGAGGATGCTGGTCGTGCCGGAGCGGGCGTCCGCGTAGGCGGCATAGCCGTCCGCGACGTCGACGAGGAAGGAGTCGGCGACCCCGCGCGAGAACGGCTGAAACGCATGCTGGTCGGCCAGCATGTGGGAGAAGTCGAGGCGCTGGACCCCGAGCGCTTCGACCAAACGCTTCGGGTCGACCGTGAGCCCCGGGCGCGCCACCAGCCCCTGGTAGTCGCACATCGGCGCCCCGACGGGCATGGCGGTCTGCCCGACCACGCGGGTCGCAAAGAAGCCCACGGGCGCCCGCCCTTCGCGCAACACCACGATGCGGATGTCGCCACGGCGGCCCGATTGAGCGCGCTCGACCGTCGCCGCCCAGTCCGGGGTCAGGAATGGGGTCTCGAGCGCCGGGTCGGCCGCCTGGAAGCGCAGCCAGGCGGCGATCTCGCAGAAGCGGAGGTCGCGGGGCCGAACGACCTCGATCAGCACGGGGGGCGACTCCATCCAACGCGAACGAACGGGCGAAGCGGCCGCCCCCAACCCGGAAGCCGCCGTAGGGGACAGCGGCGCCCGAGCACCGCTCGGGCTGCAACGATCATGCCGGCTTGGTGGGGAGCCCGGTTCAGGGGGCCCCTGAGCAGGACGGCCGCAGCGCTATCCTCGCCGCGAGATGAGCCACGCCTTCACTTTGCAGCCGCTGCTGCGCGGGCAGCTACACCGCCGAGGCGCTCGGCGGGAGCATGCGCAGGCGCATGAGAGGCGAGGCGATGAGGAAGATCTGAACCGCCACGAGCCCCGCCGCGCCGATGAAGAGCGT
>DATGIN010000132.1:0-5509 GCA_035295705.1 Caulobacteraceae bacterium | reverse complement strand
CGGCGGGGACGAAGCTGGGTTTCCATCAGAACATGTTCAGCTGCAGCTTGGCCTCGTCGGACATCATCGAGGGGTCCCACGGCGGATCGAAGACCAGGTTCACGGTGCAGGACTTCACGCCTTCGATGCCCATCACCGCGTCCTCGACCCACTCCGGCATCTCGCCGGCCACCGGACAGCCTGGCGCAGTCAGGGTCATGTCGATGGCGACGTCCTTCACGTCGGAAACGTCGACCTTGTAGATGAGGCCGAGCTCATAGATGTCGACCGGAATCTCCGGGTCGAACACCGTCTTCAGCGCATCGACCAGCTGGTCGGTCAGCTGGTCCAGCTCGTCCTGGCTGAGCGCTGGGGCATTGGTATCTTCGTCGACTCGGGCGTCCATGGCTTCGAACAGATTACGCGAAAAAGCTTTGGGCTTTGACTAAGGCGTCGGCGAAGGCGTCCGCCTCGTCCAGGGTGTTATATAGGGCGAACGACGCGCGCGCGCTTGCGGTGACGCCGAACCGCTTCATCAGCGGCTCCGCGCAGTGGGTGCCGGCGCGCACGGCCACGCCGTAGCGATCGAGGATCTGAGCGATATCGTGCGGATGAGCGCCTTCGACGTTGAAGGCGAAGATCGCCCCCTTGCCCGGCGCCGTCCCCAGCTCGGAAAGCCAGTTGGCGCCGTTCAGCCGCTCCTTCACCCGCGCGTAGAGGGCCTGCTCGTGGCCGGCGATCGCCGCACGGTCCAGGGTCGCAAGCCATTCGATGGCGGCGCCAAGGCCGATCGCCTCGACGATGGGCGGCGTCCCTGCCTCGAAGCGGAACGGCGGCTCGCCGTAGGTGATCTCGTCGGTGGTGACGTAGCCGATCATTTCGCCGCCCCCCTGATAGGGCGCCATGCGCGCCAGGTGCTCCGCCTTGCCGTAGAGAGCGCCGATGCCGGTCGGCCCATAGAGCTTGTGGCCAGTGAACGCGTAGAAGTCGACGTCGAGCGCCGCGACGTCCACCGCCGTGTGGACGACGGCCTGGCAGCCGTCGAGCAGAACGGGCGTGTCGCGGGCGTGCGCCATCGCGATCACCTCGGCGACCGGGTTGATGGTCCCGAGCACGTTCGACATGTGCGTCACGGCGACCATGTGCGTCCGCGGACCGATCAGGCGCTCCAGCGCATCGAGATCGAGGCGGCCGTCGTCGGTGATCGGCGCGAACTTCAAGACAACGCCCTTGCGCTCGCGCAGGAAGTGCCACGGCACGATGTTGGCGTGGTGCTCCATCTCGGTGAGCACGATCTCGTCGCCCGCCTTGAGGTGCACGCCGAGCGAAGCGGCAACCAGATTGATCGCCTCCGTTCCGCCCTTGGTGAACACGATCTCAGACGCGCTTTTTGCGTTGAGCAGGCGGCGCACGGACTCGCGTGCGGCCTCGTAAGCATCGGTCGTCTCGTTCGCCAGCGTGTGAAGCCCGCGGTGCACGTTGGCGTAGGATGTCTCGAACGACCGTGTCATCGCCTCGATCACCGCCCGCGGCTTCTGCGCCGAGGCGGCGTTGTCGAGATAGACCAGCGGCTGCCCGTTCACCTCGCGCCCGAGGATCGGGAACTGGCCACGGACCGTTTCGGGATCGAAGCTCACGCCTGGACCCTCAGGTGCGCGGTCACCCAGGCGCGTGCGACGTCACGGGCGGCCTCGTGCTCGATCCGGTCGACCACTTCGCCCACGAACGCCTCGGTCAGGACCGCCCGCGCCTCTCCGTCCGGCAGGCCGCGCTGGCGCATATAGAAGAGCGTCTCCTCGTCGAGCGCGCCGACGGTGTTGCCGTGGCTGCACGCGACGTCGTCGGCGTAGATCTCGAGCTCGGGCTTGGCGTCGACCTCCGCGCGCCCCGAAAGAATGAGCGCATGGTGCCCCATCCTGGCGTCGGCGCCGTCGGCCCCGCGGGCGACGATAATCCGTCCCTGAAACACCCCGCGCGCCTGGTCCCGCACGCAACCCTTGGTCAGCTGAACGGTAACGGCGTTGGGATGCCCGTGCAGGACTTCGCTCGTCAGGTCGGCGCGTCGGTCGCCGTCGAGCAGGTAGACACCGTCCAGGCGGACCTCGGCGTGCTCGCCGTGCCGGATGTGGGTCTCGAACCGCTGGCGCCTGGCGCCACGGCTAAGGACCGTCTGGGCGAAACGCGCGCGTGCGCCCAGATCGACCTCGGCGGTCGAAACAGCGATGGCGTCGGCCGCCTCGTCGACGATGACGATCCGCTCGATGCGCGCGCCCTCGCCGAGGCGGATGGCGATCTGGGCGTCTGCTAGGTAGCTCCGGCCCTCGCCTTCGTAGCTCTCCAAGAGGACGAGCACGCCGCGCGGGGCGACCTCGATGGCCAGCTCGCTGAGGTGCGCGGTCGCGGTCGCGCGCGAGACGAAGCGCAGGGCGACCGTGCGGCGTTCGCCGGCGTCGACGCGGACCGGTCCGACCTGGCGGCTGCGACCGTTGAGGAACACGATCTCGCAGTCCGCGCCGTCGGCGAACGGCCCGTCGGACAGGATCGCGGCGTCCGCCTCCGGGGAGCGCGGCGGAATCGCGCGGACAAGACCGGCGAGGTCGGTCCAGCGCCAGTCCTCGTCGCGCCGCGACGGGACCTCGGCGACGTCGCCTGTCTCGATGGCGCGGGCCAGGCTCATGCGGCCGCCTTCGAATACTTGTCGTAGCCTTCGCGCTCGAGCTCATGGGCGAGCTCGGGGCCGCCCGAGGCGGCGATGCGGCCGCCGGCCAGCACGTGCACGCGATCCGGGCGGATGTAGTCCAGGAGCCGCTGGTAGTGGGTGATGACCAGCATCGCCCTCTCCTTGGCGCGCATGCCGTTCACGCCTTGCGCCACCACCTTGAGAGCATCGATGTCGAGGCCGGAATCGGTCTCATCGAGGATGAGCAGCCGCGGCGCGAAGAGCGCCATCTGCAGGATCTCCATCCGCTTCTTCTCGCCGCCCGAGAAGCCGACGTTCAGCGGTCGCCGCAGCATGTCGAAGTCGATCCTGAGCGCCTCGGCGTTCGAGCGCGCGAGCCTCAGGAACTCCGGTGCGCTGACCTCGTCCTCGCCACGAGCCTTGCGCTGGGCGTTCAGCGCGGTGCGAAGGAAGGTGAGCCCGGGCACGCCGGGCAGCTCGAGCGGATACTGGAACGAGAGGAAGACGCCCCTGGCCGCGCGCTCTTCGGGCGCGAGCGCGAGCAGGTCCTCCCCGTCGTAGATGGCGCTTCCGTGGGTGATCTCGTAGCCCGGGCGGCCGGCGAGCGCGTAGGCGAGCGTCGACTTGCCGGCCCCGTTCGGACCCATCACGGCGTGCACCTCGCCGGCCGGCAGCTCGAGCGAGAGCCCCTTGATGATCTCCGCCTCGCCGACGCGGACGTGCAGGTCGTCGATCGAAAGCATCAAGGCGCCGCCTCCACGGGCTTCAGGAACTCCAGCCGGTTGCCGAACGGGTCGTAGATGTAGATGCGCTCGTGGCCCTCGAGCAGATCGTCGTCGACGACCTCGTAGCCGGCCGCGCGGGCGCGGTCTGCAAGACCGCGAACGTCGTCGACACGGAAGGCGACGTGCGCCTTCCTGGCCGGCGAAAACGGCGTCTCGACGCCGCAGTGCAGCTTCACCCGGTCGCTCTCGAACCAGCAGCCGCCGCGCTTTGCGAGCTCCGGCGGCTTCGCCTGCTCCGGCAGGCCCAGGAGGTCGCGGTAGAAGGCGCGCGCCCTCGCCTCCTCCCCGGCCGGCATGGCGACCTGGGCGTGATCGATCGTCTCGAGCGTCATTCGTCCGCGCCTTGCCCTAAAGGCTGGGAAGCAAGCACCCCGCGGCCGTAGTAGGTCGCCGCGGTGTAGATGTTCCCACGCGTGCCGATGACGACGCTGGTCTGGCCATCGTCGCGCTCGACCACATCGGCGTCGCCGATGTTCGAGAAGCCGAGGTATCGCAGGTCTTCGTCGCCGGTATTGAGGATCTGGTGCTTCCGCCCACCGGCGGGAGCGCCCAAGAGGTCGCCCGGTCCGACCGGCAGCCGCTCGTCGCCGATGCGGTACTCGCCGGCGCCGGAAAGAATAAGGAAGAGCTCGTCGCAGCCGTGGTGGCGATGGGCGCCGAACGCCGACTTGCCGGGCGGCACGACGTGCAGCATGCAGCCCAGCCGATAGAAGCCGAGCGCGCGGCCGACCTCGCCGAACCGGGCGGCGTAGCGGCCGTTCTCCTGCCGCTCCGGCGCCAGCTCGTGCAGCGGCAGATCGGCGACGTTGATGACGGCCTGGGGCCGCTCGCTCATCCCACGCTCCCCTCGAGGCTGATGGCGACCAGCTTCTGCGCCTCGACCGCGAACTCCATCGGCAGCTCCTGCAGCACCTCGCGCACGAAGCCGTTCACCAGCAGCGCCACGGCGTCCTCTTGGCCGAGGCCGCGCTGCATGGCGTAGAACAGCTGCTCCTCGGACAGACGCGTCGTGGTCGCCTCGTGCTCGAGGCGGGCCGAGCCGTTCCGCGCCTCGATGTAAGGCACGGTGTGGGCGGCCGACTTCTTCCCGATCAGCAGGCTGTCGCACTGCGTGAAGTTGCGCGCGTTGGCCGCCTTCGGGTGCGCGGAGACGAGGCCCCGATAGGTGTTGGACGACCCGCCGGCCGATATGCCCTTCGAGATGATGCGCGAACGGGTGTCGCGGCCGAGGTGGATCATCTTGGTGCCGGTGTCGGCCTGCTGGCGGTGGTTGGTCACGGCGATCGAGTAGAACTCGCCTTGCGAGCCGTCGCCGCGCAGGATGCAGGACGGGTACTTCCAGGTGATAGCCGAGCCCGTCTCGACCTGGGTCCACGACACCTTCGAGCGCGGTCCGCGGCAGTCGGCGCGCTTGGTGACGAAGTTGTAGATGCCGCCCCGCCCTTCCGCGTCGCCGGGATACCAGTTCTGCACCGTCGAGTATTTGATCTCGGCGTCGTCCAGCGCGACCAGCTCGACCACGGCCGCGTGGAGCTGGTTCTCGTCCCGCATGGGGGCCGTGCAGCCCTCGAGATACGAGACGTACGCGCCCGCATCGGCGATGATCAGGGTGCGCTCGAATTGTCCGGATTCGGCCGCGTTGATGCGGAAGTACGTCGAGAGCTCCATCGGGCAGCGCACGCCAGGCGGCACATAGACGAAGCTGCCATCGGAGAAGACAGCGCTGTTCAGGCAGGCGAAGTAGTTGTCGCTGACCGGCACGACCGTGCCGAGGTATTGGCGAACGAGGTCGCCATGCTCGCGGATCGCCTCGCTCATCGAGCAGAAAATGACGCCGGCCTTGGCCAGCTCGGCCTTGAACGTGGTGATGACGGAAACGGAATCGAACACGGCGTCGACCGCGTACTTCGGCGCGCCCTGGACCCCTGCCAGCACCTCCTGCTCCTTGAGCGGGATGCCGAGCTTTTCGTAGGTGGCCAAGAGCTCAGGGTCGACCTCGTCGAGCGACTTCGGACCGCTCTTCGGCTTCGGCGCGGCGAAATAATAGGCGTCCTGATAGTCGATC
>DATGIN010000131.1:0-3451 GCA_035295705.1 Caulobacteraceae bacterium | reverse complement strand
AGGGGTGGAAGAGGCGCGCGTCAGCCGCGCCGGCGCTCAGCGCCAGCGCGTGATGGTGGCGCGGGTCGGCGGCGATCGCCTCGAACAGGGCCTCGACCGCCGGCTCAGTCCCCTCCAGCGCCTGCACGAACCAGCCGCGGTGGGCGACCAGCAGGCTCGAGATCCCGGCGGCGCGGTTTTTCGGCAGCGCACGAGTGACGATGTCGACCAGCGCCGCTTTCAGGTCGGCCTCGCAGGACGGCGCGATGCGGCTGGCGTAGATCAGGCGATGCAGCGCGGGCAAAGGCGTCCCTTCGGGGGTGGCGACCCCCCGACGCTTACCCGCCCGACCATGAGCGGGCCGTGAAAAACAACGGCTAAAATTGGGTTACGGGGATTGCTGCGAAGGCAACCGCGATCCTCTCCCATAGGGGGAGGGGGTCCGCCGCCAGGCGCGGCCGGGTTCAGGCAAATCCGGTCATGCGAAAAGCGCGGCCGGGCGCGATCTTGCCCTGCTCCCCCTCCACCGCCGTTCCGGCGGTCCCCCTCCCCCTACGGGGGAGGATCTGGGGAAGCTGTCTTAAGGCGAGGGCGTCTAGGACCCGGGTCCGACGCGCTGCTGGATGGTCAGGACGGCCTTGGCCTTGATCTGCAGGTCTTCGGCGATGCGGCCGGCGATCTCCCGCACGCCCACCGGGTACACTTCGCCGCCCTCGGCGATCTCGCGGGCTCGCTGGGCCATGGCGGCCAGGTCGGCGCCGAACTGCTCGGTCTGCTCGGCGGCGAGCACGCTCGCCTCCCACTGCAGCCGGCGAATGCGCTCGACCGGCGTCTCCGCGCCGCGCGCGATCGGAACGACCTCGCTCTTCACCTGGAGCCGCTCGGCCCCGTCGTTCGCCTGGGCAAGTTGGCGTACAGCCATGGTTCTCACGCTCCTGATGGGATCCGGGACAGACGCGTCCCGCCCCCCGCCGAACACAGAACATGGGAACTGCGGCGGCGTTCCCACAGCCTAGGCTGATTCCATGTCCGTAAACGTTGCTGTTGCCCGAATGGCACAGTCAGGGCTGCATTGAGGCCCTATGGCGCCGCTTGCGCCGCCCGCCCGCCGCCGCAAGGGGCCCGCCAGCGCCAGCCGGTCGGCAAAATCCCTTGCGCCGCAAGGCGTACGAAGCCTGCCGCGCGCGCTGACGAATCGACCGCTAGACGCCAAAGGTTAACGGATCAAGGCGCGAACGGCCCGCCCGTCCGGTCCCGGCCGAGGGCCGGCAGCGCCTACATCGGCGGCGGCGCGCCGCCTTCTCCGGTGGTGATGCTGTTGGTGATCAGGCCGCCGTCCGGCGTCTGCTGGGCGACCAGGAACACCGAGACGCCGGGCTTGATCAGCCCGCGGTCGCCGCCGGGGGTGATCAGGACCACCGGCGCGTTCGGCGGCACCACCACGTGGCGCTCGCCGGAGGGGTAGCTCACCTCCAGAGCGCGGCCGCCGGGGACGGCGGCGACTGTGCCGACCGTGCCGTTGGTCATCATCGCGCCCGGCTGCAGGTCCCACGGATAGTGGCCCTCGCCCATCTTCACGCCGGGCGGGAAGACGTGCACCTCGACCGAGACGCCGGTGCCGTCCGCCTGCGGGATCTCGGTGGTGCCGATGAAGCTGCCCACCTGGATCTGGTCGACGGGGATGGGCTTCAGCACCGCGACCATCCAGTTCGGCGCGAGCTTGACGGTGACCGCCTTGCCGTCCTTGCCGGTGATCACCAGCGCCGTATCGCTCGCCTGCGCCACCACGCCGCGCACGATGTGCAGCATCGACATCGGCGCCTGTGCAGGAGGCGGCGCGGGCGGCGTCTGAGCGACCGCGGTCGCGCCCGCCAGCGCCAGTCCGGCCACGGCCAGCAAAGCCAGTCTCTTCATGGAGAGCTCTCCCAATCCCAAGCCCCGGCATAGGCGCCGCCGCCGCGCCCGAGTCAACCGTCGCGGGCGCCGACGCGGCCGTCCGGCCCCTTTCGACCGCCAAGCACGCCAGGCACGGCCGCCCGGCGATCCAAGATCGTCATCCGCGCTGGAGCGGCGACGCCGCGGAACGCGAGGGACCCAGAGACACCGGACGCGCAGGCACGCCCTTGTGTCTCTGGGTGGCCCGAACAAGTCGGGCCATGACGCTTGAAGAACGCAGGCGACGCCTCCGGCTTGCTGCTGTCGCATTTGGGGCGTGCTGTTCGTCATACGGGCGGGCTTGAGCGAGCGACGCCAGACGAGGAGGTCCCCATGGCCGCGCATTTCATGTGGTACGAGCTTCTGACCAGCGATCCGAAGGCGGCGGAGCGGTTCTATCGCGACGTCGTCGGCTGGAAGACCGAGAAGATGGGCGAGGGCGACGGCGCCTACACCATCTATGCGACCGATGCCGGCGGGGTCGCCGGCATGCCGCCCCAGGCCGACATGCCCGCCGGGCCGTTCTGGATGGGCTACGTCGGCGTCGACGACGTCGACGGCTTCGCCGAGAAGGTGAAAGCCGCCGGCGGCGCCATCCACACCCCGCCGCACGAGATCCCAGGCGTCGGCCGCTCGGCCATGGTCGCCGACCCGCAGGGCGCGGTCTTCACCCTCTTCAAGGGCAACCAGCCCGCGGGGCCGCCGGCCGGCCAGGGCCCCGGCTTCATCGGCTGGCACGAGCTGTCGACCAGCGAGCCGAAGGCCGGCTTCGATTTCTACGCCGAGGTGTTCGGCTGGAAGCCGCTGGACGCGATGGATATGGGCGAGGCGGGGTCCTACCAGATCTATTCCGAGGACGGCGCGCAGCCGTCGGGCGGGGTGATGAAGAAGGCGGCTACCACGCCCAGGCCCTGGTGGGCGCACTACTTCAACGTCGACTCCGCTTCCGCCGCCGCCGAGCGGGTGAACGCGGCCGGCGGACAGGTCTCCAACGGCCCGCACGAGGTCCCCGGCGGCCAATGGACGCTGGAAGCCCGCGATCCCCAGGGCGCCCGCTTCGCCCTCGTCGGCGGGAAGTAGGCGCCCACACCTCTCCCAAAGGGAGAGGGAGAGGCCCGGAGCGAAGCGAACGGGAGGGTGAGGGGTTACGGCGCCGGTGATTTGCCTGCGGCCTCGTAACCCCTCAACCCCCCGCTCCGCTTCGCTTCGCGGGACCCCCCTTCTCCCTTCGGGAGAAGGTACGGAAGGCCAGCGCCCCTCCCGGACTCTTCTCCAAACGCCGGGCGCATCCCGTGGCGGCTTGAACGCAGCGTGAACGCGATCCGGCCTTACCGTTCAGAGGGCGGGGCGTAAGCGTCCGCATCCGTCGGCGGCGCACCTCGCCAGGCCGATCAACTGGAGAATACCCGCAAATGCACCGCAAACTGATCGCCGCCCTGGCGCTCGCCACCGTCTTCGTCGGCGGAACGGCGATGGCCGAGGCCACCGGCGGCTCGACCGACTACGGCCATTCGCATGACCGCGGCCACGCGCACGG
>DATGIN010000130.1:0-8456 GCA_035295705.1 Caulobacteraceae bacterium | reverse complement strand
CACTTGTTCAGGAAGGTGACGCGGAACCCCTGCGCGATATCGCCGCCGTAGATCTCGGCATTCTCCGCCCACGTGATCACCGTGCGCGGGCTCATCACCGTCGAGATATCGCCATTCATGAAGGCGTTGCGCGTCATGTCGGCGGTTCTGACCATCGCGGCGATGGTTCGCCGCCCGCCGGCATTGTCGTAGTGCGGGTTCTTGGCCAGCACGATCTCCTGCTCGACCTCGTGCGAGAGGTAGTTCAGCGTCGTGACCAGCGACCACCGGTCCATCTGCCCCTGATTGATCTGCTGGGTGCCGTGATAGAGACCGGTCGTGTCGCCAAGGCCGATGGTGTTGGTGGTCGAGAACAGCCGGAACCACGGATTCGGGCGGATGACCCGGTTCTGGTCCAGCAGCGTCAGGCGCCCGCCGGCCTCCAGCACCCGCTGGATAACGAACATGACGTCCGGCCGCCCCGCGTCGTATTCGTCGAAGGTCAAAAGGATCGGGCGCTGCAGCGCCCAGGGCAGCATCCCTTCCCTGAACTCGGTGACCTGCTTGCCGTCCTTCAGCACGATCGCGTCCTTGCCGACCAGGTCGATGCGGCTGACGTGACTGTCGAGGTTGACGCGGATCATCGGCCAGTTCAGCCTCGCCGCCACCTGCTCGATGTGTGTCGACTTTCCGGTGCCGTGATAGCCCTGGATCATGACGCGGCGGTTGTGGGCGAGGCCCGCGCAGATGGCGATCGTCGTCTCGGGATCGAAGCGGTAGGCCTCGTCGATATCGGGCACATGCGGGTCGCGCTCGGAGAAGCGCGGCACGATCATGTCGGAGTCGACGCCCAGCGCCTCGCGCACGGTCACGCGCTGATCCGGAACCAGCGTCAGGAGCTTGTCTTCAGTCTCTTCGGTCAATGTCGCCATGCGCAGTGGGTTAGTCGTCCAGGAACGCTGTTGCAAACCGGGGGAGCGGCGCTTCTAGCGCACGCCCGACGCCCCCGTCACGCCATATTGGCTTTGCGGAGCGCCTGATAGGCTTTGATGACCCGCTGCAGCTTGTGCTCGGCCGAGCGGTCGCCCCCGTTGGCGTCCGGATGGCAGCGTTTGACGAGCTCGATGTAGCGGGCTCGGATCGCAGGCGCCGTGGCGGTCGCGTCGAGGTCCAGGTCGGCGAGGGCGTTGCGCTCGAGCCGGCCGAGCCGCCGCTCATGGGCCGCCTGTTCGGCGCGCCGGCGGGCGGCGGCAAAGAGTCCGAACGGGTCGGCGAACGAGCGCTCGGACGAGGTTCGGGCCGCCATCGCCTCCCGCGAGTCTCGCGAGGCGCGGAAGGACCATGTCGGGCGCTCGCCGGTAGTCGCGCCCGCCTGCCAGGCGCGGATCTGCCCTTCGCTCATCCCGGCGAAGAAGTCCCAGCTTCGATTGTACTCGGCGGCGTGCTCGGTACAGAACCAGTAGTGGTCGTTCAGCAGGTCGCGCGACTTTGGCGCGCGCGTCTGGCCGGGCCGCCGGCAGCCCGGATGATCGCAAGCTCGCTCGCCTTCCTTCAGCCCGAGCTCGGCCTGCGCCTCCTCCTCCGGCTTCGGCGGGCGCACGCGGATATCGACGAACTTGGGTCTGTATTGAAAGGCGCCGGGCATGCGAGGAAGTATGCAAGCGAACCTTTTGCTTTCAAGAATTGACACTTAGGAATTTGGAGGCGACTCTGATGGGCGCCGTCAGCGACCTGATCCGCGACAAGCTGGAAAAGGCCTTCACGCCTGACGTTCTGGAAATCGTCGACGATAGCGCCCGGCACGCCGGGCACGGCGGCGCGAGGCCGGGCGGCGAAACCCACTTCAATGTCGTGATCGTGACGCCCGCGTTCGCGGGCCTCAGCATGGTCCAGCGCCAGCGGCTGATCTACACACTGCTAGCCGACGAGCTGGAGGGCAGGGTGCATGCGCTCTCCATCCGCGCGCTGGCGCCAGGAGAAGCGGGTGCGGAAGCCCCACGCCCAGGCGGGGCTTCCGCGGGACGCGCTTGAAGGCGGCTAGGCTTGGCCCAGCTGCCCAGCGGCCAACTTGCCGCTTCGGTTGTCCTTCTCGAGTTCGTAGCTGATCTTCTGGCCTTCGCTCAGCGAGCCCATGCCCGCGCGCTCGACGGCCGAGATATGTACGAACACGTCGTTGCCGCCCGCGTCAGGCTGGATGAAACCGTAGCCTTTTTGGGCGTTAAACCACTTCACTGTTCCGGTAGGCATATTTCGTCGTTTCCAGGTTAGCTCCACGCGCCGCGCCAGTCGGCGACACGATCAAATTGTCGAAGAGGATCGAGGCAGGTCCGGGGCTTGGTTCAAATGGGCAAGCCTGGCTAACGGTCGAACCAAAACGATATTCGACGCCGCGCCAGTCGCACACATCGCGGCGAACCGCAAATGATTTCGACCGCTGCCGTTGGAGGTTCAGCCGCTGCCGTCGTCGTCGGCGAGCGGCGGAGAAACCTTGACCGCGGTGATCTGGTTCCGCTGGCGGCGGAGCACCTGGAAGCGATGGCCGTGGAAGATGAAGGCCTGCCCGACCTCGGGAATAGCCTGCGCTTCGTGGATGACCAGCCCGGCGATGGTGACGGCGTGTTCGTCGGGCAGCTGCCAGTCCAGGGCGCGGTTCAGTTCGCGGACCGTCACCGATCCATCCACGTTCACCGAGCCGTCGGGCTGCCGGCGAACCCCCTCGGCGACAAGGTCGTGCTCGTCCTCAATCTCGCCAACGATTTCCTCGATGATGTCCTCGAGCGTCACCAGGCCTTGCAACGCCCCATATTCGTCGACCACCAGCGCGAAGTGGGTCCTGCGGCGCCGGAAGGCGTTCATCTGTTCCTTCAGCTTTGTCGTTTCGGGGATGAACCATGGCTCGCGCGCGATGGCGGCGACGTCGATGGCGTCCAAGTCTTGGGCGGTTCCCACCGCCCCAAGCAGGTCGCGGGCGTGCAGGATGCCGATGATGTTCTCCGGCTCGCGGCGATAGAGCGGCAGCCGCGTGTGCGAGGCCGTCAGCGCATGCTCGATCAGCGCGCGCGGCGGCAGGTCGCAATCCAGCATCTCGATCGACTTTCGGTGCACCATCACGTCGGCGACGTCCATGTCGCCCAGGTCGAGCACCGCCCCCAGCATGCGACGGTCGGCGCTTTCGACAAGACCCTCGGCGTGGTGGTACTCGACCGCGCCCCGAATCTCCTGGTGAGCTTCTTCCTCGCCATGCGGCGGCGCCACGTGAACGCCGACCAGCCTCAGCGTTCCCCCGACGAACCACTGCACCGCCGCCACGAACGGGCTGAACACGCGCACGGCGAGCTCCGCCGGCGCCGAAAGCCAGCGGGCCACGTCGTCCGCGCGCACGATGGCCAGAGTCTTCGGCAGCACCTCGGCGAAGACGAGGACCAGGATGGTCATGACGCCGGTGGCGATGGCGATGCCGAGCCCGCCATGGAAGGTCTCGCTGATCACCTCGGTGACCATGGCCGATGCGAGGATGTTGATCAGGTTGTTGCCGAGCAGCATCGCGCCGATCATCTGCTCTCGCTCGCCGATCAAACGGTTCACCCGACGGGCGGCCCGATCGCCGTCCCGCTCCAGCTGGTGCATCCGCCCGCGGCTCACGCCGGTCAGCGACGTCTCGGCGGCGGAGAACACGCCGGAGATGGCGAGCAGCGCCACAATGACCGGCGCGATGGCCAGCAGCTCCGCGGTCATGGTCTCGCGCCTTCTTGGATGAGAAAGGATTTCAGCGCCGCGGGGTCGACGTCGCCGGCGACGAAAGTCTCGCCGATGCGCCTCGGCAGGATCAGCGTGATCCGCTCGCCGCGCGCTTTCTTGTCGTGCGCCATATGGCCAAGGAGCTCCGGGGCCGCGAAGGCGCAGCCGTCGATCGCGGAGAGCCGAGTCGGCAGGCCTGCCGCGGCGATGGCAGCCTCGGCCCGCGTAGCATCGGCGACCGGGCATATGGCCGCGCCGGCCGCGTAGCGGAACGCCATCGCCGAACCCAACGCCACCGCCTCGCCGTGTTTCAACGCCTCGGAGAACCCAAGCGAGGCCTCGAGCGCGTGCCCGAACGTATGACCGAGGTTCAGCAGCGCCCGCCGCCCGCCTCGCTCCCGCTCGTCCTCGGCGACGATCTCGGCCTTCATCTCGACGGAGCGACCAACCGCATGGGCGAGCGCTGCCGGGTCGCGGCCGAGCACGCGCGCGCCGTTCGCTTCCAGCCAGGCGAAGAAGTCCGGGGCGCCGAGCAAGCCGTATTTGATGATTTCGGCGTAGCCGCAGCGCATCTCGCGGTCGGGCAACGTTGAAAGCACGTCGAGATCGGCCAGCACCAGGCGCGGCTGGTGGAACGCGCCGATCAGGTTCTTCCCCTGGGGCGCATCAATCGCGGTCTTGCCGCCGACCGACGAGTCGACCTGCGCCAGCAAGGTCGTCGGGACCTGCACGAAGTCGATGCCGCGCTTGTAGATCGCCGCCGCGAAGCCGGCGAGGTCGCCGACGACACCGCCGCCCAGGGCGACGATCATGTCGCCGCGATCGAGCTCCAGATCGAGCAGGCGGCTCATAAGCGCTTCCAACCCGGCAAAGCTCTTCACCCCCTCGCCGGGAGGCAAGGCGATGGTCGCGGCCTCGACGCCCGCCGCTCGCAGCGAGGTGGCGACGCGCGGCCCATACAGCCCGGCAACGGTCGTGTCGGTTACGATCGCGGCGCGTCCGCCAGTCATCAGCGGTGCGGTCTGAGCGCCGACGCTGTCGATCAACCGGGGCCCGACGATGACCTCGTAGGCGCGGGTCCCGAGGCCCACCGCGTATCCCGTCGTCACAGCGACGGCGCCTCCTCCGCCGCCACGCGCGCCCGCAGCGCGGCAAGAATCGCATCGACGGTCGCCTGATGCGCGGCCTCGCCGGATTCAACGGTGATGTCGGCGAGCGCGTAGATGGGGTAGCGTTCGGCCGCCAGTCGCTCGAGCACTTCGCGCGGATCGCCCTGCCGAAGCAGCGGTCGATCGTTCCGCCGCTCCACACGGCGAAGCAGCACTTCGATGTCGGTTTTCAGCCAGACCGAAATCGCTCTCCGGCGGATGAGGTCGCGCGTGCTTTCGATCATGAAGGCGCCGCCGCCGGTGGCGAGCACGTGCGGCGGATCCTCGAGCAGCCGCGCAATGACGCGCCGCTCGCCATCCCGGAACGCCGCTTCGCCAAGTTCCTCGAAAATGTCGGATATCGATCGCGCCGCCGCCTTCTCGATCTCTTCGTCGGCGTCGACGAACGGCAGGCCGAGCGCGTTCGCCAGCCGGCGGCCGATGCTCGACTTGCCGGCGCCCATCAGGCCGACCAGCGCGACCGTGCGTTGCCGCAACGCCGGCTCGACGCTCATGGGCGGGGTCCGCACAAAGCGGTGCGGACGCGGGTGTGGCGCTTGATCATCGCCCCCGGCGCTTTACACGATGAAGGTGAAGCACGCCATGATCGGCGCTCCCGCGCGGTGGTGGCGAACCGTGCTAGGAGCCCGGTTGGCACGCATGCAAGATTGGAGAGGTGCGCGGGTCTCGGCCCTCTTCGGGGGGCTGCTCTGGCTCGCGGTTCCCGGCGGCGCCGTGGCGGAGGCGACCAACCCCGCTCCACTGGGCGATCAAGCGCCCGCCGCGGCTGCGCAGACGCTGGCGCCGATCGCTGGCGCGCCGCGGGCGCCGGCGCCGCCGATTCAGCCGACGCCGCCGCTGGCGCCAGTCGCGCCCGCGTCCCCCGCCGAAGGAGCGCCTTCGACCGAGCCGCCGCCGCCACCGGTTCCTGTCGAGCAGCAAGCGCTCAATCCGCTCGATCTCTTCTCCACCGGTCGGGAGACCGGGCTGGGAGTCGACTTCTGGAGCGGGTCCTCCGCGGAGTTGGCGCGCGCGATCATTCCCCGCCTCGTCGACCATCCGCTTTCGCCCGCCGCGGCTGCGCTGGCGCGTCGGGTGCTCGCGAGCGCCTCGGCCGCACCGGCCGGCGCAGGTTCGGATGTCGATCTGGCCGCCGCGCGGGCGCAAGCGCTGCTTGCGCTGGGCGACGCCCAGACCGCCGAGGTCATCCTCGACCACACGCCTGGCTTATCGAACAGCGCCGCGCTGTCGCGCACGGCGGCGGAAGCGGCGCTGATCGACGACCGCGACGACAAGGCTTGCGCGATCGAGAGCGCGCTCGCGGTCAGCCGCGATACAGCCTTCTGGCTGCGCCTCAGGTCCTACTGCGAAGCCCGGGCCGGTCGACCGTCGGCGCAGCTTACGGCGACGCTCGCCGAGCAGGCCGATCGCGATCCCGCCTTTGCCCGGATGATGGCCGTGATCCTCGTCGGCGGCGGCGATCCGGGACCGCCATCGCTGCGCGACAGCATCGACTACGCGATGTCCCGCCAGCTCAAGCTCGACCTCACGCCGGCTCTGGCGGATGCGCCGCCGTCCATCGCGGCCCACGTCGCCGCCGTCGATGATCTCTCCGCCCCACCCCCCGCAACGGCGCCGACAGAGGCGGCGATCAGCGCCGCGCTTCGGGCCGCAAAGACGATCCAAGCCTATGACACCGCCGCCCGACTGGCGCTGCCCGGCATCGTGCAGCTGGTGCAGGCCAAGGCGCCGCTGGCCAACCCGCTGCAGCTCGCTGCCGCCTCGCTCGCCGCCGGCGATCGCGCGACCGCGCGCGAGATCCGCCTCGCCCTAGCCGACACGCCGGCGGCGAACAGCGACCCGGCCGATCTCGCCATCATCGATGCGGCGCTCGCGGTTGCATTTGGCCGCACTGACGAAGCTGCGCTTGATCGGCTGACCGAGCGCGGCGCCCGCAACGACCCGGCGGCGGCCAGGGCGGAAGCCGCTGCAGCGGTCGTCTACGCCCTCGGCTGGCCGGCCGACGGCCAGGCGCGGGTCGAGCTGGCAGGCTTCAACCTGGGCCGCTCGCGCGCGTCGCCGGCCTTGACTCTGGTGCTCGATGACGAAGCCGACAAACGGGTCCGCGGCGACGTGGCGCTGCTGTCCCTGAGCCTGGCGTTGGAGAGCGGCGCTGCGGGCCCTGGTCCGGCGGACCGCGCGGCCATCGTCCGCGCCCTCGACCGTGCGGGCCTGGCCAGCGACGCGCGAGCCTTCGCTCTCGAGGGACTGATCGCCCTGGAAGCTCGCTGATGGCGGCTGCGGACTGGATCGAGGCTTTCCTCGAGATGATGGCGGTCGAGCGGGCCGCCGCCCGCAACACGCTGGTCGCCTACGAGAAGGACCTCGCCGACGCGAACGGCTTTCTCGCCGGCCGCGGGCGCGACCTCAGCGATGCCGGGCTCACCGACATCGAAGCCTACTTCCTCGACCTGGGCGCGCGAAGGCTGTCGCCCGCCACGGCCGCACGTCGGCGCGCGGCCGTGCGGGGGCTCTACCGGTTTGCAGTTGGCGAAGGCTGGCGCGCCGACGACCCGTCCCGCCGCATCGACGCGCCGAAGAAGGGTCGCCCTCTGCCCCACGTCCTCACCCGCGACGAGATCGACCGCTTGATCGCTGCGGCGGCCGCGAAGGACGGCCCTGCGGGCCTTCGCCTCGCCTGCATGGTCGAACTGCTCTACGCCTCGGGATTGCGCATTTCCGAGCTTCTCGGCCTGCCCCTGGCTGCGGTGGCGCGGGATCCCGCGTATCTGATCGTCAAGGGCAAGGGTGGGAAAGAGCGCCTCGCGCCGCTCAACGATGCGGCGCGCGCGGCGATCGGCGCCTACCTCGGCGCTCGCAAGTCGTTCTTCGCCAAAGGTGTCCAGGACAACCCCTGGCTCTTCCCGTCGCGCGGCGCTGGCGGCCGGCTGACGGCGCGTCGCTTCGCGCAGCTCTTGTCAGAAGCCGCGGTCGCGGCCGGCCTCGACCCCGCCCGCATCAGCCCTCACGGCTTGCGGCACGCCTTCGCGACCCACCTCCTGGAAGGCGGCGCCGATCTGCGCACCGTGCAGAAGCTGCTCGGCCACGCCGACATCGCAACCACCCAGGTCTACACCCACGTCGCCCAGGACCGCCTGAGAGCCGCGGTCGAGCAGGCCCATCCCCTTGCGCGCGGCCGACGCCGCGACCGCCGCGGGTCCTGATCTGGGCCGCTTGACCCTCGGGGCGGGCCGTCCCTGACAAGCGTCGACGAACGAATACCCGCGGCGGCGCCCCCTACGCCGACGCCGTTTAGCACCCGACTGCCCGGTCAGTTCAGCCTCGAAGGGACCTGACGCCGAGGCCCGCGCAGGCGTGCGGGCGCTAGCTCCGACGATCGCGCGCTTGATCCTCTAGCTGACCCGGTCGGGCGCAACCACGATGTCGCCTGCCGCCGATGCGCCCGCCTCGAACTCCGGCAGCTTCGCCAGTTCGGCGTAAAGCGGCCCGAAGTCCGTCTCCACCGTCTGCGTCAGCAGATCCTGGAAGCTGTCGATGACGAAGTAGGTCTCTTGGTAGTCGTCGATGCGG